>CAZVQX010000058.1:0-1520 GCA_964629735.1 uncultured Muribaculaceae bacterium | reverse complement strand
AAATTTAAATATCAAGGCAACTTTTGACAATAAAACCGTTTCAAATAACGCCTCATATACATATGTTGAAGCCTTTAAAAAGACCATTAGATTTAATGCTCTAATAAGAAATACAATAAGCTACCAAAAGCCTGCTAACTCTATACACTCTGTAGAAAATACTATTGAGTATATGATAGATGCCTCAATATTAGGTTATCATAGATTTATGCATATGGATGATCTTAGAAAAGATCAAGGTTATGCAAAGATAAAGGATTTTAACATACCAAGTGAAAAAGCATGCAGAGATCTACTAAAAGCTTTACCTCATGAAGCTAAAAATGAGTTTAGGGCCCTTAATAAAAAACTATTAGCATTACAGGCTCAAAATGAAAAGCCTCGTGAGGTTATGCTTGACTTTGACGACACCGTTTGCACTGTATTTGGAAGTCAGGAAGGTTCTGCGTGTGGATATAACCCACGATATCACGGAAGGCCTTCATTTAAGGAAAAAGTAGGCATCATAAGCGGCACTCATGAACTGTTGGATTTAACACTGGAAGCAGGAAACCATCACAGCAATTATAACTTCATCCCTTTTCTAGAGTCTTGCATTGATACTTTACCGGCATCTTGGTATATAAAAAGAATAAGAGCTGACCATGCTTTCTTTGACCAAAAGAACTTTGAGTACTGTGAAGACATGGGGTATGAGTATATCGTAAAAGCCAAGATGCAAAAAGGTGTTCAAAAGATTATTGATTATGTCAATGAACATCCAAAGCAGTATCAATGGATACCTGATTGATAAAACCTTTAGTGTAACTGAAATTACCGTTCCACTTCCTTCATGGTCAAAGACAAGAAGATTTATCCTCATTAAAAAATCTCTTCCCAAAACAGATAATGGGCAGCTGATTTTTGATGAATTTACTTATGAATGTCAGGCTATTGTAACCAATGTAGACTACCTTACACCTGCTGAAATCTTTCATGATTACAATAAGCGTTGTAACATTGAAAATAAAATCGATGAACTTAAGCAAGGCTTTGCATTTGATAAAAACAGTCAAATTAACCATAAATGCAATGAACTATTTCTGCTTATTAAGATGATTGCCTACAATCTACATAACTGGTTTAAGAGAACCTTTTTCCCTAAAGATTTAAGACATCATGAAATCAGTACTGTTAGAAGAATTTTTTATAAGGTAGCCGGTAATATTGTCGGTAATGGTTGGTATAAGCATATTAGCTTTGCACCTAATAAGCTGCTTGAAAGAATAATTCTTCATGTGCGAGCGGTGCTCTCGGTCTTTAGAAAGAAGGTGGTTTTATAGATGTTATACATTTAGGGAGAATATTAATTTTTTTTAAATCTGTGTAACACATGGCTTGTTAAGTTTACTCACAATTACGGTTTTAACAGCCAGAATTGTAAAAAGTGTAGCGTTAAATCATATATTAACCATTAATTGTAAGATATTATGGTTTATGAGAAAGGTTTCTCTTTTTTGTTGTTACTTGCCGAATTCAAG
>CAZVQX010000057.1:0-1535 GCA_964629735.1 uncultured Muribaculaceae bacterium | reverse complement strand
TCAGCTATGGCCTCTATATCTGCAACCTGTAGTTTAAATAATCTGTTTATATTGTCCTGACCTACTCTGTTGATAAATCTTTTCATAGCTTTGTCGGACAAATTTTCGTATCTTGACATATGTTCTTTAACCAGGATTGCTACTTGCTCTATAGATTTGCTATCATATTTCAGTCTTTTCATTATATCTTCTGCAATTTCCGCACCTACTACACTGTGATTAAAAAAACGCCCTACACCCCTTGCATCCAAAACAAAGGTTTCGGGTTTTCCTATATCATGAAATAACGCCGCCAGTCTGAGTATCAAATCACTTTCGGTGTTATCTACCACACTTAAAGTATGGTTAAAAACATCTTCATGATGATAGGGGTTATGTTGTTCAAACCCGATACAGGTTTCCAACTCCGGCATTATATATTTTAAAAGGCCTGTGGCCTCCAGCAGCCTGAATCCCACAGAAGGTGCAGACGATAGTAATATTTCGTTCAGTTCCTCCCTAATCCTTTCCACACTGATGTTTATAATATTCCCACACAGTTCTTTTGTTGCATCGAAGGTACCCGATTCCAGTTGATATCCTAGTTGTGTGGCAAACCTTACACCCCTCAACATGCGCAAATAATCCTCCCTAAATCTTTCCACGGGATCACCCACACATCTTATTTTCTTGTCCCGTATGTCCTGAAGCCCGCCATAATAGTCAATCAGCCCAACCCTATCATTATATGCCATGGCATTGATTGTAAAGTCCCTTCTTTTCAAGTCTTCCTTTAATTTGTTCGTAAATATAACCTCTTCCGGGTGCCTACCGTCTATATAATCCCCGTCAATTCTATATGTTGTTATTTCATAACTTTCACCGCCAATAACCACCGTCACGGTTCCATGCTTAAAACCCGTAAGTACTACTTTAAACGAACTGAATATATGCAGCATTTCTTCGGGAATACAATTTGTACATATATCCCAATCCTTTGGAATTAAGCCCAATATACTGTCCCTGACACATCCTCCGACAATATATCCGGCACAACCCTCGAAATATAATATGGACAGTATTTTTTTTACATTAATGGGCATTTTAATTTTTATTTCAGAATTTTTCATTATCCCACATCCACATACATAATCTTATTGCCACACCACCTGATATATTTCTGAAAGTCTTCATAACTTATCGTTACACTTGCGGTATTTACATTGGGATGAAAAGTAATTTTTTGTCTTGTATCTAAATCCCTGTCTATCAGTACTTCTACATCCTTGTTTTTATCGTTAATCAATCCGAAAGGCGAAACTGAACCCGGATCCAGGCCCAGGTATTTTTCCAGCCTTTCAGGCGAAGCAAAGCTCAGTCTTGTGCTTTTAATCTGTCTGGCTAAACCTCTGGTATCAGCCCTTTTGTCCGGTTCTATCAGCACCAGGTAATGCTTGTCCCCTTTGGAATTTCTCAAAAATAAATTTTTGCAATGCACAATATCATCATTTCCCACATTGTATTTATTTAATTCTTCGATTGTATTCATAGCAGGA
>CAZVQX010000056.1:0-1562 GCA_964629735.1 uncultured Muribaculaceae bacterium | reverse complement strand
TTCATTAGTTCGATTGCACCAATCATATCCGATACTTCGGTTAAGGCAATATCAATGGCCGCAACGCGCGCGAGTCCTCTTGCCGTGTTCAAACGTGTGGTTGCACTCACCACATATTCTTCAGAAACATCATCTAAATAAGCTGCACCAAATGTAAACGTCTCATTATCAATACCTTCCTGATACCACTTCCGGGATCTGAAATCATAATCCGCATCCGGAACCCAACCAGAAGGATCAATATAATTACCTGAGCTCTCTCCGATATAAATCCCATTCGGATAGCTCTCATTTCTGTTTACAGATGTTTTTAAGTACGCCATTTCGC
Organism: uncultured Muribaculaceae bacterium; assembly: GCA_964629735.1. Taxonomy (GTDB): domain Bacteria; phylum Bacillota_I; class Bacilli_A; order RF39; family UBA660; genus CAZVQX01. The sequence goes on along the minus strand of CAZVQX010000056.1, from coordinate 1,234 downwards.
TTTCTTCATCAAAAGAAACTGTTTTTAATGTATTTCGCGCTTCTTCTAAATAAGACAAAATGCCTTGTGCCCATGTTTCGACCTTGCTGGCACTGGTGGCAGATTCTGATGCTACCATTTTCATTCCGTAATCGATAATAATTTTTTCAGATGAATTAAAAGTAAGGAACAGTATTGTGACGACGGCTATAGCGATAGTTGGAACAATGATTGCAATTAATTTTGCTTTGATACCAAATCTGACTGCATGTGCGTTACGAGTTTTTGACTGCTTTTTTTTCACTTATTAGTACCTGCTTTCCTTATTTGAGTTAATCTATTTATCGGATTGCGACGATAGAAAGTTAAGATTAAATGCTTACAAAATTTCTTTTAAATAAAAAAAGCTATTCGCGATTTTTTGCTTATATATATGAAAGGAGGTTTTTAAGATGAAGCCACATATATTGAGAGTGATGGAAGCTTTAAACGGGCGTTCAGCATTTAATGATGAGCAGTTCCGTTATTTGCGAAACATGCAAGGTGGATACAATGGTGAGTGTGAATTTGTTGCGGTGATGGAGGATTTAAAATGCCCCCATATTTTGCAGCGTGATTTGTATTTTGAACCGAAGTTTTCGGGTCCGATACAAATTGATTTTTTGTTGCTGATTGGGAATACTGCTGTTATTTACGAAGTTAAAAATTATTCCGGCGTGTGGCAGTATTCGGAAGAAGCGTATCGCCAAAAAGAATTCGAGCGCGCCAATCCCCTCATTCAGTTAGCGCGAACGAAGCAGAATTTCAAGGCATTGCTGCGGGAGCTGGGATATACGCACGTAACTGTGGATGCGGTGGTGTTTCATGTCGGTACTACCTTTACGTTGCTAGGCGCGCCGGAGAATCGGAATGTCATTTTACCGACCCAAATTCAGGAACACGTGACGAAATTAAATCAGTACCAGTATGATGTGTCGCAGTCATTAGTTGATCTGGCCGGTCAGCTGGAACTTGCGGTGCGCGTCGCACCGCCGTTTACAAAGATGATTCCGGAGTATAGCTTTGGATCATTGAAGAAGGGATTAAAGTGTGAAGCGTGTGCTGGATTTGTCGAGCGGTTTTCGCAACGGATTTGTCTCTGCCCGTCATGCGGCCACAAAACTAACCGCGCCGATGCTGTCGAGGCGGCCATAACAGACTACGAATTTTTATTCCCGGATCGGAAGTTGGGTGGTTCTGTTTTGGCAAAGTGGTG
>CAZVQX010000055.1:0-1609 GCA_964629735.1 uncultured Muribaculaceae bacterium | reverse complement strand
AATTTCGAGCGGATAAGGGAAGCAGAGAAATATATCTCCACGCAATCTTCCCAAGAGGGCGAAATGAGCCAGAATACCAAGGATCGAGTAAGCGAAAACTTTAAAATGATTAACGAGATCCTCCAACGGAATAAGGCACAGTTAGAAGAGTTGAATAAGAAGTATAGCGGAAGTACCCGCGAGATGACCTCGTTGAAAAACACGATTAGCCGGCTTAACCGTGAAATGCAGGAGAGCACGGGGCGACTAGCCGAACTGCAAGCTGAACTGGCCCTGAAGGATGAACAGATCGCACAGTTATCGCAAGATATCAACTCATTAGCCATCGAAACTGAACAGCAATCGGTAACGATTCGTGAGCAAGATCGAACCCTTAATACTGCTTATTATGTTTTTGGTACAGCCAGGGAGCTGAAAGATCAAAAGATTCTTTCGGGAGGCTTCTTACAGGCTACCCGTGTGATGCAAGATACGTTCAACAAGGAGTATTTCCTCACGATTGATATCCGCGAAGTCACCGAGATCCCGCTTTTTGCACCTAGGGCAAAGGTGTGGTCTAACCATCCGGAAGGAACGTACGAATTCGTGGAAGGCGAAGATAGGAACCTCACGCTCATTATCACGGATACGCAACGCTTCTGGAGCCTTACCAAATACTTGATTATCGAAGTAAATTAATACAAGAAACGTTTTCGGGGTAAGCAGACCGCTTATCCCGCTTTCGTTACGTGAGAATGACAATTAAAAACTTATTTATCGACCTTGATGATACGTTGTGGGATATCCATCAAAATGGGAAAGAGTGCCTAGAGGAGATCTACATCGATTACGGTTATGAGAAATACTATCCAACATTTGAAGCGTACTATGACGTGTACATGCCAAACAATCATCGACTATGGGCACTGTATCGCGATGGGGCAATCCAGAAAAACGAGTTAATCGTGGAACGATTTCTCGTGCCTGTCAGGGAATTTGGCGTGGATGATCCGCTTTACGCGAAGAAGCTGAGCGACGATTTCTTAGAGCGGACTACCCGCAAGACTCGCCTGATTGAGGGGACCATTGAATTGCTGGAGTACTTGAAACCGAAATACCGCATGCATATCCTTTCCAATGGATTCAGGGAAGTGCAGTATAAGAAGATTGAAAACGCGGGACTGGCTCCATATTTCGATAAGATTATCCTCTCAGAAGACGCGGGCATCAACAAGCCTCACCCCGATATGTTTACCCACGCGCTAAAAAACACCAATTCGAGTCGCGACCAGACAGTGATGATAGGCGACAGCTGGGAAGCTGATATCGCGGGGGCGTACAATAGCCGAATCGCGCAAATCTGGTATAATCCCGGGCAAATAGCTCCTAAGGAATTCGAGCCCACCCACACCGTGCGGCAGTTAGTGGAGATTAAAGATATCCTTTAGCAGCTTATAAGCTACGACGCAGTGGCATGGTCATACAGCGGGGGCCACCCCCTCCCCGCGGCAATTCCGAACCCTCGATCGTGATCACGCATTTACCAGACGATGAGGGGTCGTAATTCCCTTGGATTACTTCGTTCGCGGTAACTACCTCGAAGCCGTTCTCGTTTAACTCTTCCAGCGTG
>CAZVQX010000054.1:0-1635 GCA_964629735.1 uncultured Muribaculaceae bacterium | reverse complement strand
TAGGAAAACTTGAAGCGTTTTTAGGTTGTTCATTTTGGTATGTAATATCCCTTACCACCAACATGTATCCGGCGTTGGTAACAGACGTATCAAAACGATAACGCATCGTCATTTTACTGCTGCCTGAATTACCCGTGCGAACCTGTAGCTCTTCGCCGGAGCTGATAGTGATTGTACGTCCCTTGTCGTCGAAGCGAATTCCCGACAACAATGGATTTCCCTGAAATCGATCCCTTCCCCATTGTTGCAAACGTTTGTATTGTTGTACAGCATCCACCCCTTCTGCATTGGGAATAAATTGTTGAAAAACTACTTTCCCATTCACGATAGGCACGTTACTAAATGCTGCATCCGTTTGTCCATTCACGTTTATAATGGCTAAAACAGACGCCAACAGAGATAGGATTATAATTTTTATTTTCATCATACAGCTTAGTTCATTTAGTTCATCTCTGGGGAGGCAACGTCGTTATCTGTCATTATTACAAAATGTTAGATCGACAAACCACTTCCCTCTATTAATCCTTAACAAACAACAACCGACATTTGTTTTACTGCCGTTTGTCGCGAGCGTTCCTACTATATTTGACTACAAATCTACGAAAAAGATTAATGTCCAATATTCAATTCGTGAAAAAACAGTCCCTTAAATTTTATTTATCCCTTAAAAACAATTACTTTTGCAACTCAAAAATCAAACTCATATTTTACACCCTATGTCTGCTAAAAAAACGAAAGAGTCTCGGGCGGAGAAGGGCTTCGAAAACATTGGCGAAGCACTGACAACATCTGAACAGTTTCTTGAAAAAAACCAACGATCCATCTTAATCGGATTGTTTATCGTGATACTTGCGGTAGGCGCGTACCTGGCGTACCACTACTTATATAAGGTGCCTCGTAACGAAAAAGCACAAACCGCGATTTTCAAGGGAGAACGTTATTTCCAAGAAGGGAGCGATTCGCTCGCGTTGTTCGGCAACGGGAACGACTATATTGGCTTCGAATCGATTATTTCTCAATACAGCGGGACCAAAACGGCCAACCTGGCACGTGCCTACGCCGGTTTATCTTACAACCGGATGGGTAATAACGAAAAGGCTTTGGAGTATCTCGACAAGTTTAAAGGAAAAGACCTGTTAATCACGCCGGCTATCACCGGTGCCGTGGGCGACGTGTACATGAACATGGGCGATACCAACAAAGCGGTAAGTCATTTCCTAAGAGCTGCTAAATCGGCAAATAACGAAATGCTTAGTCCTATTTATTACAAAAAGGCTGGAGAAGCATACCTAAGTATTGCCGACTATGACAAAGCGATAGATATATTCCAACAGATAAAGGACAACTATCTCAATTCTCCGGAGGCACAGGAAGCGGACAAATATATCATGCAAGCAAAGTTACTGAAAGGAGAAAGCAACTAATTATGGCAACGGAACTAAGCAATCTCTCTTCGTACGACCCGGCCGCTGTACCATCGGGTGATGGAAAGCGGGTGGGCATCGTGGTTTCAGACTGGAACTCTTCGGTGACTGGAAAACTTCTTCAAGGTGCTTTCGATACACTCGTGAAATTTGGCGTGAAGAAAGAAGATATTATCATCGAGCACGTCCCCGGTAGTTTCGAGTTGACGTA
>CAZVQX010000053.1:0-1653 GCA_964629735.1 uncultured Muribaculaceae bacterium | reverse complement strand
AATTTTTATACAATTATGTAATTGGCCGATTCAAAAATACTAATATGTTTAATACTTATCCAAGCGAAACATCTTATTCCTTTATGTCTGGTCATACTTTATCAGCGTTTTTGTTTGCTACAATCGTTTCCATATATCATAAAAAATCTTTAATACCTAATATGATTATTGCTTCATTAATGTCATTTACTCGATTATACTATGCTTTCCATTATCCTACTGATGTTATTGCAGGAGTGCTTACTGGTGTAGCTTTTGGCACTTTGACGGTTTTTATAACTAATAAACTAGCGCCGAAAATTAATACAGCCCTTATTAATCGAAAAAAACAAAAAATTGAAACTGTAGAAAAATAATTATGCGCCTTGATAAATTCTTAGCAAATTTAAAAATCGGTTCTAAAAAAGAAGTTAAAAGTTTGATTAGAAGCGGACAAGTTGCTGTAAATAATATAATTATTACATCAGATGATTTTAAAATTAACCCGGAAAATGATAGGGTTTTTCTTAAAAATGAAGAGGTTTTTTACAAAAAATATTATTATTTTATTATGAACAAACCAGCTGGTTATGTTTGTGCCAACAAAGATAACTTACATAAAACAGTATTTGTTTTAGATGAGAGACTCCCCCTATATGGTTGTCATACGGTTGGAAGACTTGATAAAGATACAACTGGTGTTCTTTTACTAACTAATAATGGTAAACTTTCACACAATCTAATAAGTCCTAAAAAAGAAATTGAAAAGAATATATCGTAAAAACCAGATTACCTCTTAAGCAAGAATACATTGACAAAATTAAAAAAGGGTTGATTTTAAATGATGGATATCAATGTAAATCTGCTACTTTTGAAATTTTAAGCGAAGATACGGGGAGATTAATAATAACAGAAGGAAAATTTCATCAAGTAAAAAGAATGTTTATTGCATTAAACAATGAAGTATTTTCACTACACCGAGAACGCTTCCATACTTTAACTTGTGATAATTTACCAATCGGCAAAACTAGACCGTTAACCTTAGAAGAAGAAAAGTCATTATATAGTTAATTAATTCTCTTTGAAAAGAGAATAAAATAAGTTATAATTTACATTAAATGACTAAATAGAAAGGAGAAAACATGCCACGAACAAAAGACGCGAATACACGAATTTGAAACAGACGAAGGACTTCTATTGTTCAAGCTGCTATTCGTTGTTTTGCAAGGATGCCTTATAACGAGGTTACCATTTCACTAATAGCCCGTGAAGCTAAATGCGGTCATAGTCTCATTTATCATTATTTTAGTGGTATAAAGGACATTCATCTGGCTGTTTACGAATATATGTTTCCTTATTTTAAAGAAACATTGGCCTTTTTTGATGAACCTGACATAAATCCCGATATTAAATTTATTGGAGTAATTAGTTTTTTAGTTGACTCTTTGCGAGAATCAAGTAGATATGCATATTATTTACAAACAATTATCCAAACTCGACATTTAGTCGTTGAGTTTAAAGATCAATTTGAAGGATTTGCTATTCATACGAGAATTGTACGACTAATTGAAAACGCTCAAAAAACGGGTAGAATCATTCCAATGGAACCCCTTCGTATTATGGAACATATTTTTCTAATTTAGTATTATCATCAGATAGACACATTATATATGT
>CAZVQX010000052.1:0-1808 GCA_964629735.1 uncultured Muribaculaceae bacterium | reverse complement strand
TTTTACCTACTACTCCATTTTATTTATTATCTTTGTATTTATTTTCAAAATCTTCTAAAAACTTAGAGAACTGGTTTAAAAATACCAGAGTTTATCAAAGAAACATAAAATCATTTCATGAATCAAGAACTCTAAATATTAAAACAAAAATATCAATATTAATGTTTAGTACAACATTAATAATTTTAACAATGATTATATGCAGTAATATTTATATAACAATAATACTAATTAATATATTATTGGTTAAATATTATTATTTCATATTTAAAATAAAGACTAAATGATTATTTTAAAGGTATTAGGACAGGGCGGAAAGTATAATGGTGATGTACATTTCCAGGACTATTATCAAACATAAATAAACCTCCTGGGACACTATTGCTATAGTGACCTCCTCGATTTAACCATGGAAAGTTAATGTGCGCAAGATATGATCGATCGTAATACCAGGATCCTAATGTAGTACCTTCCCGATTACTTCCGTTATAAATAGCAGCATCAAAACTCGTTTCGTATATAGCATCACCGTAAATCAGTGCATCATACCGCATGCCATGTCCTTCAATCAAGTCATTAGACAAAGTCACATATTTAGTTAAGTATTTATTTTTTATACTTTTAATGACTTCAATTGAATCAAAACCGCTATAAGCTACAAGATTGTTATAGTTGGCCATAACACGTTCAAATGCACCACCTTTCATATCATAGACACCGTTTATATTATAAGTTGTACTAGCTTTAACTCCGTCTATTGTATTATATTCAATACAATGTGAATGACTCGAATCGTCTATTCCTAAGCCAGAACACCCAGTTATATAATCGGTATTAGAATTGTTCCAAATTTCATCTGGAGCACCATATATTGAAGTTGCTAAGTATACTATAGCACCATATTCCAAATTGGTCATCATATGAGTATCAATTTCATTTGAATACCACCCATATATTGATTTATTTTTCATTTCTAATGTTACATTAAGCGCATTTGAAACATTTATACATCTCCACGAAGTAGAATTAGGAATTATTTTTACAGTTTTTGTTATCGTATTGTCTCCAGAACATGCACCACTTATTGTATCTACTCCCTCGACCGCAGTTGGTTCATATTTTGCTATCCAAAATCCTAAATAGCCATATTCAAAACCAAATGCTGGATGAAGAAAATGATGCATTGAGGTATCTTTTACCCACGGCTCATAACCTTGTGTTTCTACTGTAGTATTGTCATCTGTAATGTTTGTTGTTCCTTTTAAAAATTTAACATCTATTTCTCCAGCTTCTTTACCAGTTAAAGCTAAACACTCTTCTCCTGATGTGTGATAGCAAGTCTCTATTTTATAAGCATATCTTGGTATCCATACCCAGTATGAGCCGTCTGCTGATTTTGCATTTGCCCATCTCTTCTCATTGTAATCGTACCAATCTGGGTCATCTTCCGTTGTTTCTATTTCATCGTTGTTTTCATCCCATTTAATTGGAGTCATTCCAGTAAATAATACAGGATGATTAACTCCTTTTTCAGGGTTATAACCAGGAAAATTATATTGTCCTTCTCTTATATTTACATAAGCTTTGAAAGTTTTATTCATATCAACGTTTTGATCTTCTAAAGTATCTGGGAAATATAACTCTAGGGTATAAGAATGAAGTTTATTGTTAGCTGGTGATTCAAATGTTCCATCACCTAAATATATTTCATGGGTTCCATTTGCTATGCCTGATTGAATGATTGATGGTGCTGCTGTTCCATTGCCATCAGTATTAGTTGATATTAATTTATATTGAAGTGCATTATT
>CAZVQX010000051.1:0-1818 GCA_964629735.1 uncultured Muribaculaceae bacterium | reverse complement strand
CTTCAAAAAGTGGTGTTTTTTTGCGAGAAATAGCCAAAAGACTTTTAAAAGGATTAGAAACACAAATCCCAGATTTGCAAAAGCGAATTGACCATATTTATAAAAAACAAATCTTTGGAATAGCTATTACAGAATTGACAAGTTTGCTTTCTAGGCGAACTTTGTATTGTAGCAAATACCCAAATAGCAAATATAGCGTGACCAAGTTTGACTCTGTTGAAGGCAATATCCGTTTTAAAGAGATAAAGCACGAGTGGAAAAATAATAACTGTGTTTTTTGTGGAGCCAATAAAGCCAATTACGATAGAGAGGAAGCTTTAGAAAGTCATGCCTATGAGTTTATCCATACAAGGAATCCAGAGGAGCTATGGAATATGAAATTTGATGTTATCATTGGAAACCCGCCTTATCAGATGAGTGATGGGGGTGCTGGTTCGAGTGCAAAACCTATTTATCATTTGTTCGTTGAGCAAGCCATAAAATTGCAACCTCGATATTTATGTATGATTATTCCTGCACGATGGTATTCAGGAGGAAAGGGGTTAGACGAGTTTCGTAAGAATATGTTAAATGATTTGAGCATAAGGTATTTATGTGACTATTTTGATGGTGAAGATTGTTTTCGTGGTATCGATATTTCTGGAGGTATATGTTATTTTCTTTGGGATAGAGATAATAAAGGAAATTGCGTTGTAAATTCTAATAAAAATAGTAACTCAATTATTATGGAAAGAAAGCTTTTAGAAAAAGAAACAGATGTTTTTATTCGTTTTAATGAAGCGGTTAGTATTTTTAGAAAAGTTAGAAGTTTTAAAGAAGAAAGCTTTATAAATATTGTCAGTTCGAGAAAACCATTTGGTATTTCAACTAATATAAAAATTCAAGAGAAGAAATCTTCTAATTCAATTAAAATCTATGCGTATCCTAAAGATGGGTATATTAATATTGAAAAAGTTTCAACTAATAAAGATAGTATAAATAAATGGAAAGTATTAATAGCAAAAGCGTATGGCGAAAGAGGAAATTTCCCGTATTTAGTAATAGGAAAGCCATTCATAGGAGAACCATATACATGTTGTTCAGAAACCTATTTGCTAATTGGCCCTTATAATAATGAAATTTATTGTGAAAATATAATAACATACATGAAAAGTCGATTTTTTCGACTGTTTGTTTTATTGAAAAAAAACACTCAAAACGCAGCAAAAGGTGTTTATCAATTCGTTCCTATGCAAGATTTTTCTGAGCCATGGACAGATGAAAAACTCTATAAAAAATATGGCTTAAACGAAGAAGAAATTGCTTTTATTGAAAGTATGATTCGCCCAATGGATTCAAGTGAGGAGAAATAGGGAGATGGAAAAAGATTTACAAACTTGCGACAAACTTGCGACATAAAAGAGGTAAGATAATATGGAGTTTTTTCCAAAAAGACCTGATGCAAAACCGATGATTTACGCTTATGAGGATAGCAATCCTGAATACAAGGGCTTGTTAAAAATTGGTTATACAGCAGTGGATGTTGAACAACGGGTGGCACAGCAATACCCTACAAAAAGACCCGATGGAAAAATCCCTTATAAAATTTTGTGGCAAGATTCAGCGATGCATTCCGATGGTTCAAGCTTTACAGACCACGATATACACAAAGCCTTAGAAAAAAAAGGCATTTATAGTAAAGGTGGAGAATGGTTTGCGTGTTCGGTAAATGATTTAAAATCGGTATATATCGCTGTTCGAGATAAAACGGAAAACAGAGAAAATAGGACAAATTCTTTTGGCATGCGACCTGAACAAGAAGAAGCTGTCAATAAAACA
>CAZVQX010000050.1:0-1937 GCA_964629735.1 uncultured Muribaculaceae bacterium | reverse complement strand
TCATTCGCCCACTTAATAGCTTCATTGATACTTTTATTAATTAAATTTGGCACAACATCTTCAGTTGGTAGTTTTATTATGTTTATAGAAGTTAAAAATTGAAAACCAATTAGAAATATAAAATTAATTAAGATTCCTATTTTAATTAGTTTTATTCCTTTTTCATTGTGTGAAAAAATTGATAAACCAATTAAAATAATAATTATTAAAATAATAAAACTATTAATTATTAAATATAATTGATTTGTTTGATTTTGATTAAAAATTAGATTATATAATAAATAACCAAGACTTAAAATTAAAGTTAAACCAAAAATAATATTTAGAGCAATTGATAATCCTTTATGTTGTTTTATATTTTCGTGTTTAGTTTTTAATTTTTCTAAATCTTTTAAAATTGCAGTTTTTTCTTTCTCATCCATATTATCACCATTATAATTATATCTTATTTTGTCGTTTTTATAAAGCTAAAATCTACTTAAAGTATCATTTAATTTGACAAATAATATAAAATATATATAATATACCGCATGAAAGAAGGGACTTTATGGGGACGATGAATAATATTTTAAAAAACTTAAACAATCAATATAATGTAAATATGTTATATCGTTATCAAGGTAATGATATTGAGGGTAGTAGTTTAAAACACTTAGTTATTGATAAAACAAAACCGCGTGTTGAAATGAAAATAAAGGGGAATGTCTATTTTTCTAAAAGTTATGATCATCATAAATATTTTGTACGAAAAAGATTAAAACAGGAAGTTAATAAATTTTTAACTGATGAAAAATTACCAACAATTACTCAATCAAATATGCGTTTGTTAGAACATTATAATGAAATAAAACACTCAATAATTAGGAATTATTATTACTTTAATAATGAATCGATAAGATTAACGGTGCCTGAAAAGTTATTAACTTTAATAAAAGAAAATAGTATGAAACAAGAAGAAAAACCAAAATACTTAAATATACCAGAATTATCAGATAGAAGAAAATATGGTGGTGCTTATGGGATACCTAACGAATGGTTAGAACTATTAAATAATTTAACATTGTTTTATAGCAAAATAGAAATTGATTATGATGATGTTTTAAACTATTTATACAAGGTTAGACTAAATTATATATCTACCCATAAAAGTGATGTAACAGACTTTTTAGAATTGAAAAAACCATCTACCTATATAAATGAAAAAATTTATAGTCCATATCACAAATATATTGTTTTAGATAATATGGAAAAAATAATGGAACAAAAAGCTTATATAAAAGCCAGTGATTTAGGTAGACATCCGACTAAAACCATTAAAGAAATAATTGAAGAATATAAAATATTAAGGGAATTTATATTAAACAATGTTGAAAAAGAATATGAACAAAAAATACTAAGATTGAAATAGTCTTAGTATTTTTAAATATTCAAAAATTAAAATTAGAAATTAAATCATTTATTTAATTTACATATTTTGATATAATGAATAGGAGTGTAAAAAAGTAGGAGGTTTTAAATGATTTATGCAGAAATATTGGCTGGTGGTAATGGTTCTAGAATGGGTAATACTAGTATGCCAAAGCAGTTTTTAATGTTAGGTGATAAACCAATTATCATATATTCAATTGAACAGTTTTTAGAAAATAACAGAATTGATAAAATAATAATAAGTTGTATTCCAAATTATATAGATCACTTAAAAAAAATAATAAATAAATATATAAAAAATTCGAGTAAAATAGACATTGTTGAAGGTGGAACAACAAGAAATGAATCAGTAATAAATGGGTGTAATTATATATTGAAAAAATATGGTATAAATGATAAGGATGTAATATTAATTCACGATTCAGTAAGGCCATTTATTAGTCAAAGAATAATTAATGATAATATTGATAATGTTTTAAAATATGGCGCAGTAGGGACTGTAATAGAAG
>CAZVQX010000049.1:0-2038 GCA_964629735.1 uncultured Muribaculaceae bacterium | reverse complement strand
CTCGTCCGAGTCATCACTATACGCTTTTTCAGCTATTTCGTCGAGTTTTTCCCGATCCAAGACAGCAAATCCATCCAGAGTGATCGTCGCCAAAGCGGCTCCACTTGCTTTTACCCATATTTTATCCTCGTCCTTGAAAGAAGTATTGCCTCCACCGGCAATCACGTAGCGATTATCCTGTCCATAAAATCGCGATATATGGACCAACTCTTGCAAACGGATATCTTCGTCAAGCGTGTCGTGTATATTCGGTTTCATCGTTATTTATTTTACTGACTTACCAATCTTGTTTATTCCATATATTCCCCGCCCGGATCACATGCTGCATCTTTAACGGCTTTCATTAACGTATCCGGCTCTGTATTACTTCGTCGCCCAGTTTTACGAACTCATCACGTCGCTGTTTGTCCGCTTCCCCACTACTATCTACATACCCCTCCAGCCCTTGCGATACCACGTGTTGATGTGCCGCAATCACGCAAGCACCCTCGTAGTTTATTTGTTTGAGTTTCGGCGTGAGGGGCGTTCCACCACGTGCAAATAATTCGATCGGCTCCATGGCAGGTGTATTATGTTCGCTACCGAATGTCACCACGAATCCTAATTGATGCAGGTACGAGGCATACTCCTCCAAGAGCTTCACATCGTTGCGCGTAGTAATAAACTCCACGGAATGGAAGCCCCGTTCAGCGAGTCGTTGAGCCGCTTGTGCGCGATCTCTTTCAAAATCGGTATAATTCCCGTTCGGGTCATCCGCTAAAAAGGGATAGGTAGGAATTCCTCCTGCCGCGAGTATAATTTCACGCACGGCCTGCACCGGTAGGAAGGCGGCTGATTCCTCGGGGACAAAGGCTGCACCTCCTACTTTTAGCAAGTTCCCACGAATTTCGTTCTCCACCCCGGCAATGTCCATCGGAGGCGATTTCAAGGTTTTGCCACCAAAAAGTATTTCAAGTGCTTTTGTTATTTCTTCCTCGTCGTTCTCATACAGTTCGAATAATTTAATCCGCAGTGCTTTTGCCAAATGGCGCTCACGAATAAGCCCTTTAGCCAGCTCGCTTGAAATCCATTTGAAGTCGAGGCTAAAACTGAAATTTTCCGTAGAGAGCAATTCGTTAAGCTTACCACACATTGCTTCCACCTGTTTGTTGGCCTCCGAAACCACCGCTTTTAAATGCGAAGCGTGGGGTTCAGATAGCCTGAACGGATAAGTCAGTCCTTTGCCGCTCAGGTAGGTACGTCCCGGGTTCGCGGGATCGTTAACCCGTAATCCTGCCCGTTGATCTTCCTGGTCCAACGCTATAAACTCAATGCCGAAAAGCGGGAAAAGTCCCCGCTTTTCACATCCTTTGGCCCACTCCTCGTACCCTTTTGCGGTATAGAAGTCGTTTATACCTACCACCTTCACCCCCTCCTTCTCAGCCCTGCCCAATGCATCATTGATGTCATTGAACGCGCTAAACGAGTAAGGCGTGTGAAGGTGAGCGTTAACAGATAATCCTGAATTTATATCCATTCGTTTTATTATTTCATCATCGAATCATCATCGAATCATCACCGAATCATCGAATCATCGAATCATCGAATCATCACATCAACCTATACTCCTTTCTTCGCTCTTTTAATCAATTCGCCATCGGTGAAATTTTGTCCCGCGATATAGTTTTCGAGCGGTTGTATACGTTCATGAATCATATCGAGGAACCAGCTTGGTTGAGGGAAGAACGCCTCCTCCAGTTCGTGGGCCGGCGTGATCCAGTTTCGTGAACCCAGAACAGCCACTGGCGCATCGAGCCAGTCGAATGCAAGCTGGCCAATATTAGCAGCCAGGTCATTCAGGAACGACCCACGCGTTGTGGCGTCGCCCGAGACAATGATTTTTCCTGTTTTTTTCACCGAATCGATTACCTTCTCGTAGTTGAACGGCACCAGCGAGCGGGCGTCGATCACCTCCACACTCATACCGTGGTTCTCTTCCAGCTCTTTCGCCGCGGTTAGCGCGGGGTAAAGCGTGTGTCCGATTGTCAGGAAGGTGATA
>CAZVQX010000048.1:0-2099 GCA_964629735.1 uncultured Muribaculaceae bacterium | reverse complement strand
ACCCACTTACCCTTGCTCCAATATTCAGCTGTATCACCTCATTTTCCACGATCTTGTTATGGGTTGGCCTTGAGATAGCATTGTTTGTGGATTTTCCGCAGAAACAATAAAGAGAGTGTCCCTCGTACTCTCCCCCGTGCTTGTATATCTCACGTTGCGCAATTCCTATTACCTGAAGTTCTGTCATCCCCGGCTTTATTTCGTTCAAAATAGCTTCTACGGCAAGCTCTGATATCTGGAATGCTTTTTTCATGCAAGCGATTTCGTTGTCACTCTTCACGAATCGAAGAGGCCACAGGGTCATATCGGCTTTTACAATTTCCACGTTGGGAAGTTGCTCTTTCAACGAAGTATACACGGGCAAAGATGTGATAGCCCAACCCACGATACCAATTTTTTTAACATGCCGTAGGTTATACTTCTCCAGCAAATCTTTATAGGTAATGAAAGACATTCCCGGGGCATCCGGTTCGGCGGACTCCCTGTACTCGATCAACTTCTCTATATTCTTGAAGAAACTCCTATGGGACGCGTACAAATCACTTTCGGGGCCAACCAGTAGAACCGGTTCCCCGTCTGCCGGGACAAATACGGCGGCAGTCTCGAATACCGGCCAGTACTCGCTTAGGTACCTTACAAATGCCATATCAGATTCCGTGGCATGTACCAGACAGGCATCCAACCCTTCTTTTTTAATGTTCGCCTGAAAATTTTTTATCCTCTCTTCAAATTCGCTTTTGGGGATTGTTGTAGTGGTCATAATACACTATTTTTTATGTTAATAAAATTATCTTTATCCGATGCTTTTTCTTATGATTTTCTTGCCCTGGGCAATAGCGAGGTTAATGTTTCATTTAGAACCCCGAGTTTCTCTTTTAATGAATAGGGAGTATAAACGTAATCTTGCTCGTACTGGAAACCCAAACGGGAGTCTCGCGTCGCGGCAAGCAGTGATTGTTCCGTGCGTTCAATTTCATCTTTTAAAATAGCTTCCATTTTATCCAGGGTAGCTTGGATCTCTTTTTTGCCTTCTGCTTTTACCAGCTTTAAACGTAGGTCTTCGAATTCAAGAATGGAATAATCGCTCTGCATCATACGTTGCAATTGTTCCGCGACGACCACTTCTTTTACGGCGACGGGGCGTTTTTCTTCCGGTGCATTCATGGCCGCGGCCCGGTATAGCGTCAACCCTTGCTCCATTTCCTCGATTGCCTTTTTTAGGTATTTAAGAAAAACGGGCAAAATCTGGACCCCTTCACCCGCTACTATCCCGGTAGCACTTCTGGCATATTGTTCCGCCCGGTTGGTTTTGTTGGAGAAATCGGGAAAGAACACCATCCGCGAAACCGTAAACGGCCAATAAGGATTGAGGTTAGGCATATTTTTGGCCGGATCGGTCCAGGAATACATGAAAGTGGCTGTCCTCGCGGGAGGCATCTCGAAAAACAGGGGATTTCCCACGGCATTATTCGTCCCCATGTTGGGACCGGTATCAGGCACATACCGGATGGCATGGCTGAAATGATCCCAAGCTTTTACTACTTGCTCTTGTTGATTTTCACCAAAGATTACCGCGGCAGTTTGTTTTAGCAGCTCGTCGAACGGGAGGGAGTCTGTCCAGCACGTCCAAGCACGAAGATTGCTTATCACGTTTGGTTTATATCCGCTGGTCCAGCTTTCCAATGTTCCATTCACGCCATGCATCTCCAGGGCATGGTAGCGATCGCGCCATTGTTGGGGGCAAGGCAGGTACGGGATAGTTCCATATTGCCAACTCGCGAAAGTATCCACCTTGGAATAGACTTTCATGCCGCGCTTTCTCGCTTCGTCCATTTGTGCTTCCGTTACTTCCGCCGGGCCGATCTGGTTCAGGGAATAATCCCTCAGGTACCCTTGCATACCGTCAATCTCGAAGCTCTTCCCATTTTCCCAAGTAAGCATGGGGATAGTGTTTTGGGGTAACTGTTGAATAAAATAGCGTTTAATCTCCGCGCTTTGAGGGCGAAAATCGATGTTGTATTCCCAAGGAAATATCTCTAAACTCGGGTTTATTTTATGGCACTCTTCCTCAACAATCCCCACCGCGTCGGTCCAGTTAT
>CAZVQX010000047.1:0-2199 GCA_964629735.1 uncultured Muribaculaceae bacterium | reverse complement strand
AGTCTGACTGCTTCCTGCTTTTCTCTCTTTGTAGCTTTCCTTCGACACTTTTGAGACAGGAAACTGCACTTCAATAAACGATTTGCTATAATCCAACAAACCAGTCACCCCACTATTTGTCTAGTTCTCTATCTACAACGATATCGAATAGGCTCAGTTGCCTAGTCTCCTCTATAGGATTCTCGGCCAGTGCATAGCGAACCGCTTTTCGCCAACCCCTCTTATCGTTGAAGTCTCCTGTGGCCGCATTGGTCATGGTGAATAGCCACCATCTCTCTTCTGGACTGAGCCCAAGCCAATTCTTTATGGCTGTAGGGATTACGGAGGGGTCGCAATCCTCAATAGCCCACGCTAACAAAACCATTTCCTTGCCGAATAATCGCTGAACAGGCACCTGTCCTGTCTTCCAACGGCCAACTAGCAGGCGATCCTTTTTTAGTCGCTCGTTGAACTCGATGCGTAGTGCATCTTCAATGAGCTTCCATTTGTGTTTGCTCAATTCAACTTTTGCACAATCATGAATCCCATTAATCGACTGCTCCTCGACACCTTCTTGCCACTCAAATCGCTCATAGATCACAACAGTCTTTGTTTGGCTTCGGGGAATAACGACTAGAAAGTGATGCTGTGATTCCATGGGATCAAACCCAAAACCGATACTTTTTCTATCTGTCATTGCTGTTCAATCTCCTGTGCCTCAAACTCGCTTAGAGTCTTTTTCTTCTCAGTCAACCAGTCAAGAAACTTCTGGCCAGTCTTAAAACAAATGGTATTAACCTCGATACTAATATTGACTCTTCCTTGATCGATAAAGTTTTCCCTGATGTTGGAAATGCTGTTTTCTAGCTTTTCGATGTCCACTCTAGTAGAAGCATCCATAATCAACTCAATCCAGCCCTTATCATTGTTGTTTTCGTCTGTCCTGAACAGTGTAACAGTGACATCCTTGAGTTTAGCTTCATATTTTTTCAATAACCCAAGCTCAGTGTAAGTCTCAGATGTATCGTTTGTTGTATGACGTCTATACAGTTGAAGCCCTTTTTGCTTGTCAATCGTCAAAGATTCTACCTTATCCCAGTCGATTTTACAGGTCAGCACGTCCGAATAGATCCCCTTTGACTCAGCAATGGCCTGTACGTATGTGGTGCCTCTTGGAATAATAGTTTCGGAGTCGTAGGTGCCCCCGTGCTCTCTAGGATTTGATCCATCAGTAGTGTATTTTATGGAACTGGAAGGGGCTGCCCTTAACTCGATAACCTTGTCGTTGCCCTTGTCATACACGCGATATTTAAGCGTGATCTTGTTCTTCCACTCAACAGGTTCCCCCGTTTCGTGCTCCCCAGTGCTGTCTACGCAGAGGAATGAGACAACGAGTTCTTTCGTCTTAAACTCATTACTGTTTTCCACGATACTCGATGCACTTGTAGCCTCGGCTCCAACCTCGTAGAATATCTGATCCCCATACTTTGGAATGAGTTTGAGAGTCGCCTCTCCCGTATCTTCATCCCGCCGCAACTCTTGAACAAGCACCTCGGTTTTCTGTTTGGGGAAGGGTGGCTTCTCAATATAACCACCATTTTCTCGCCACATCCCTTTCTTCAACATGTCGGTTTTCAAGTAATCCAAGGCATCCTGCTTGTGCCATTGCCACAGCGGATTCGTTGCCGCCCGTTCTTTGATATCTATCCAACGCATTTCTTTTTGGGTAAACAAGCGATCTTCACATTTCTTTCTAAACGTCTCGCTTGTGATGTCTTCCGTGAATTTCTGACGCTTGATCAGAACATCTCTGATCTGCTTCTCCCCGTTGTAGTCATTTCCAGCGAACTCCATCAGGAAATCAGCCTTCATAAGGCCGTTCTTAGCAGGATAATAGAGACTGATGAATGTCTCCCTGGCAGCCTGCAGTAGCTCCAATTTGATCTTATCTCTCTTTTCGTCAGCCTTCTTATACTGAGGGTTGCTTTCGGGCGTTTTCTCCTCATCCATTCGTTCAATAATGACATTTATGGCTTTATGCTCTTTGGCCGCACGAATGAGTTTTTCCCGAGTGCTCCTTTGGCCTGATAAAAACGCAATTCTATTCTTATAACGCGTATCCTCATACAGTTCAGCCAAGTCTGGATGCAGACCAGGATACTTGCTACTGCTCCCTGTGTATGGATCAAACAGCACAAGCGTATTCTTGTCCTCGGAAAT
>CAZVQX010000046.1:0-2279 GCA_964629735.1 uncultured Muribaculaceae bacterium | reverse complement strand
TCATACTTATTTCAGTTTTCTACATTAAAACGGAATTCCAAATAAAAATTAGCGTAATAAAATAATATTTTAAAATTTAATAGAAAAATATCTCATGTAATGATATAATTATATTAGAGGTGAGTAGATGAAGCACTGGTTAATATTGATTATTAGTTTTATTTTATTAATTTCACCAGTTAATGCTGATACTCAAAAAATAAAAGTTACAGTTAATAAATGTATTGACGGAGACACAGCTAAGTTTGTTATTGATAAGGAAATTGAAAATGTTCGTTTTTTAGCAATAGATACTCCAGAATATACAACAAAAAAAGAAAAGTACGGTTTAGAAGCTGCAAATTTCACTTGTAAGATGCTTAAAAGTGCCAATAAAATAGAATTAGAGTTAGATATCAACAGTGCAAAATATGATAAATATGACCGTCTGTTGGCCTGGGTTTGGGTTGATGATGTTTTACTACAAGAAGAGATTGTTAAATCAGGTTTAGGTAAAGTTGCTTATTTATACGGCGATTATAAATATACTAAATTATTACAAGAACAAGAAGAAGTTGCTAAAAAGAAAAAAATAAACATTTGGGAAAATGAAGAAAATACAGATTTATTTACTATATTATTATTACTACTAATTTTAATTATATCAGTAGTTTTATATAAAAATAATAAAGAAAGTAGGTATTAAATGACAGAACAAGAACTAATGAAAGAATTTAAATATAATGGTTGTGATATATCAGCCTATACAGGGAGAGTTGAAACTGTAAATACGAATGAAAGTAAATTTATTGATGGTCGCAAAACAGCAATTGCAACAACTAGAACCTTTAGTTGTACAAATTTACTGGTTTTTAGTAAAAATTTTGCCTATCTTGCACATATGTTTCCATCAGAAGTAGTGGGGCTTAATAATGATCTTGATAATCGTATAAATGAATTAATTGAAATTATTAATCATTTTAATCCTGATGAAATTAATGTTATAATTTCTTTAGGTGAATCAGTACCAAGTTTTGGAAAAAAGGACTTCCACAATTTAGAACATCTTCATCAAAAATTAAATATTTTAAAAGAATACTGTGAAAACTTACAAATAGAATTAAATTTATTTCCAATTATGAAAAGTAAATATTTATTATTTGATTTAGATAAATATTTACTATATATTAATAATCATAATAAAGAGATTATTGATATAAATAAAACAACAAATATTAAAAAATTAACTAGCATCAACATAGGAAAAAGCAAATAAGAGTTATAGAAAGAAAAGGTAGTTTGATATAGTGAACCTTAAAATTAATAAAATAAAATTATCACAATCCAAGGATGTTGATAATTTTAAAATGATGGTTGCTTCAAATATGCATTATAATCAAAAATTCAAATTTGAAACTTTTGATTCATTAGAGGAAGTTTTAATTGCTGAAAAACCAAACTGTTTAATAATACCTGGAGGACTTGTTGATAAAACTAATAAAGAATATGATGATTTATATGATTTTTTATTTTATTGTAGTGAATTAACTAAAGTAATTATTGCCTTTAAAGAAACAGATTTTTTAGATAGAAAATTTTTAGCTGATTTAAAAACACTGTTGTTTTTAAATTGTTTTAAAGAAAATAATGATGAGTCATATCATATTGGTAATGTTTCTTTTTATGGTTATATTCGAAATAGTAATCTAAACGTTTCAAAAGAAAAACAAACCAAATTATTTGAATTTGGAATACTAGATTATTTATTATCTTCTAATATTAATAAAGATGCATTTAATGTTTTAGTAACAAATGAATATCATCATATTCTTAATAACAAAAAAGAGTATCAAAATAATATATTACAAAACATTGATTTAATATTAAGCAATAAACAAAAAGTATTTCCGTTAAATAATTATCGTGATCTAGGTAACTCAACTTTAATAACATCAAAAGGTATTAACTCTAATATACCTTTAAATAAACCAGAAATTGATATTATTAAAATAAAAAAACTTAAAAAATAATTATAACAACTTTATAGATAGATATATATCTATCTTTTTTATTTTAAATTTAACTAATAATTGCATATATTTAGGTGGAGAGTGATTAAATGCCTAAAATAGAAATTATTAATAAAGACTATTTTATTGTAAGTTTAATAAGATTTAGCATATTATTTTTTGTTTTGTTTTTAGTTTTTTTTATAGAAAAGAAATGGTATAAAAAAATAATAAAATTTTTAAAAAGAAAAAAATAAGAAAATATGTTATACTTTCATATAGGTGATGAAA
>CAZVQX010000045.1:0-2326 GCA_964629735.1 uncultured Muribaculaceae bacterium | reverse complement strand
TTACGGTAATGGCGAATGTAAAATACTAGCATACAGGAAATCACCTAAGGCTGGGTTAACGCCTATGAAATGCAGCGGTTGGGATGATGCCTGCAAATTTGCAAAGACGGAGCAACAATTCATCAAGGATAATGATAAATCCATAGACATCTGCAGACGCAAGGGTTTATGCGATAAATGCAAATACGTCGACGTAAAATGCAAGTTAAGCACGGAGGGTTAAAAACAGTTAAAAATAACTTATAAAAAGTTATAAAAAATGCTTGACAATTATAATTTAATATGTTATAATATATATAAGAGGTGATGAAAATGAAATATTATAGCATACACAAATTTTCAAAATTAATCAGTAGAACACCACAAACTTTAAGGAATTGGGATTTATCAGGAAAATTAAAACCACATCATACTGGAGCAAATGGATATAGATATTATTCACACCAACAATTAAATGAATTATTAGGAATTAGTGATATTCAAAGAAAAGTAATTGGATATTGTAGAGTTTCTAGTAACAAACAAAAAGATGATTTAATTCGTCAGGTTGAAAATATGGACAAATATTTATCGTCTTTAAATTGTGAATATGAAATAATTCAAGACATAGGAAGTGGAATTAACTATTCTAAAAAAGGTCTTAAAAGTTTATTAAAGAAAATTAATAATAAAGAAGTTAGTAAAATTGTGGTGTTTTATAAAGATAGACTTTTACGTTTTGGATTTGAGTTAGTTGAGTATATGGCTAACTTGAATGGTTGTGAAATTGAAGTTTTAGATAATACTGAAAAAACTGAAGAACAAGAATTAGTTGAAGATTTAATTCAAATTGTAACAGTATTTAGTTGTAAACTTCAAGGCAAGAGAGCAAACAAAACAAGAAAGTTAGTTGATGAATTAATTGCGGAAAGTGAAAATTATGATTAAGTCAATAAAAGTAATGTTATTACCTAATAATAAGCAACAAACAAAATTGTTTCAGTCAGCAGGAACTTCACGTTGGGCATATAATTGGACTTTAGTAAAGCAACAAGAAAATTATAAAAATGGCGGGAAGTTTATTTCAGACGGTGATTTGCGTAAAGAATTAACGCAATTAAAAAAGACAGAAGAATTTAATTGGTTGAATAATTATAGCAATAATATTACCAAACAATCAATTAAAGATGCTTGTCTTGCATACCAAAGATTTTTTAAGCATCAAGCAGACTTTCCTAAATTTAAAAGTAAAAGAAAATCAAGACCAAGCTTTTATGTTGATAATTGTAAAATTGAATTTTCTGAAAATAAAGTTAAATTAGAAAAGTTAACAGACAGCAAAAGACAAAACAAACAAAAATTCAACTGGATTAAACTTGCTGAAAAGAATAGAATCCCCTTAAATTGTAAGTATTATAATCCTCGTGTAACATTTGATGGGTTAAATTGGTGGATTTCAGTTGGGGTTAATACAGATTATAAAGAAGATGTTGAAATTACTAAAACTAATGGAGTAGGTATTGATATAGGTATTAAAGATTTAGCAATATGTTCAGATGGAAATACTTACAAAAATATAAATAAAACAAAACAGATTAAAAGGCTAAAAAAGAAAAAGCGTAGATTGCAACGTAAAGTATCTAATAAATACTTAAAAAATAAGAAAGGAGAGCGTTACTGTAAAACAAGCAATATTATAAAAAGCGAAAAAGAACTTTTAAAAGTAAATCATCGTTTGACAAATATTCGTCATAATTATCTAAATCAAGTAACTTCTGAAATAATAAACAGAAAACCAAAGTTTATAGTTTTAGAGGACTTAAACGTAAAAGGTATGATGAAGAATAGACATTTAGCTAAGGCTGTTCAAGAACAATGTTTTTATGAATTTTATAGACAAATACAATATAAAAGTTTATGGAATAATATTGATTTTATAACTGCTGATAGATTTTTTCCTTCAAGTAAACTATGTTCTGCATGTGGTAATATCAAGAAAGATTTAAAACTTTCAGATAGAATTTATATATGTTCAGAATGTGGAAATGAAATTGATAGAGATTATCAAGCGAGTGTTAATTTGAAAAATTATGGAGAACAATTTATAGCGTAACTAAAACAATCGTTATAGATATGTACCGTACGTTAAACGGGAATTTAAGGCTCTGGAGTGTTATACCAAATGCAAGTAGTGTTTATACAAAAGCAAACACATTGAATGAGCAATGAAACATAAAAGTTTAGTTATAATATTTATATTTAATTTATAACTTTTTATAAGTTTTCAGTAACGGATAGCGTGGATATTAATGATATTAAACTTTACCTAAATCAGGCATTTTATCTA
>CAZVQX010000044.1:0-2347 GCA_964629735.1 uncultured Muribaculaceae bacterium | reverse complement strand
ATAAACAACCTTACTCGACACTTTTAGACATAAATATGGGGTTATGGACAAACATTAAACAACCATAGGAAAAAATAGAATCACTTAGTTAAAATAAAAAAAACAAACAATATTCTTAATAATTATGTTTGTTTTTATATAAATAGTTATAATTTATATTTAGAATTTTATCTTTTATTATTTGTCGATTATTTGTTTTTTTCGAAACTCAATATCCGTTCTAATTATATCATCTAACTTATATTTAGGAACCCAACCTAATATTTCTTTCGCTTTTGCATTTGAAGCAACTACACTTACTGGGTCGCCTAGACGGCGTTGTCCTATTTTATATTTTATAGGAGCATATTTTTCAACTTCTGCTATTACTTCTTTCACACTATAACCTTCATTACTCCCTAAATTTAATAATAAATTTTTATTGTTTTTTAACAAATATTTAGCCCCTAAAAGATGTGCTTTGGCTAAATCAGTTGGGTGAATATAATCTCTAACACAAGTTCCATCTTTCGTGTCGTAATCATCACCAAAAATAATCATTTCACTTCGTTGCCCAAGTGCAGTTTGAATAGCTACTGGTATAAGAGTTGTTACACTCTCTTTTTTCAATCCTATTTCTAAACTCTCATCAGCTCCAGCTACATTAAAATACCTAAAAATACAATAATTCATATTATGTGCTTGACATACCCATTTTATCATATTTTCACTCGCTAATTTTGTCTCACCGTAAGGGGAAATAGGTGAAGGTATTTCATCCTCATATGATATTGATTCTTTAGTAGCACCATATACTGCAGCAGTTGATGAAAATACAATATTTTTGATATTGTATTTTACCATCGTTTCCAGTAAGATGCGAACACCTTCAACATTATTATGATAATAGATCAAAGGTTGAGTCATACTCTCATCAGGCAACAATTTTGCTGCAAAATGCATAACAATATCAAATGGTTTTATACTACATTCCTTTTCAAATATTGTTTTTAAATCTTCTATACTAGTTATATCACCAAAATAAAATTTAGCGTTTTTATGAACCATCTCTTTATATCCTGTTGATAAATTATCAACAACAATAACCTCGTGACCATCTCTAATAAGTTCATATACAGCGTGACTACCAATATAACCAGCACCACCTAGAACACAAACTTTCATAATTACCTCCTAATTTTTAATATTATTTAAAATTTCACTTTCCATTTTATTATAAATAATCTTATTATAATTATTTATATCAAAATCAAATAAAACTTTTTTTTCTTTATTTGCCTTTATTATTCCCTCATATAAACCTTTAATTGAATTAGCAACTATAATTGATGAGTTTGATGGGGCAATATATTTAGCAATATCAATTGAACCAGAAACATTAGGAACTAATATTGGAATACCAGAACTTAAACTTTCTAATAAAACTCCAGGGTATCCTTCATAATAAGATGATGAAACAAATAAATCAGCCTGTCTTAATATTGGATAAATATTTTCCATTCTACCTAATAAAATAAAACTGTCTTCTAAATTATTTTTTTTAATTAATCGTTCAAGCAATCTTCTTTGTTTACCTTCACCAATTATATACATTTTAGTATTAAAGCCATTTTTTACCAGATCATTTTGTACTTTAATAAGACGTTTATAACCTTTTACAGGTAATAAAGCTCCAATGCTTACAATATTAAAATAATTTTTGTCAAAAATAATATTTGGTTTTTCAATTAATAAATCTCTATCTGGCATCTCCATAAAATTCCAAATATATGTTACTTTTTCTATATTATTTGGAAATAGTTTTAAAAAGCCTGCTTTGGAACTCTCTGAAACGGTAACTATTTGATTAAAATATTTATATTTTGGTTTTAATTCAAACAATTTTAATTTAAATTTAAACTGATGTTTTTTTCTTGAATAAAAATCACTGTGCACCCATATAATTTTCTTTTTAGCATTTGAAAAAGCAACATAATAATCAGTAAAAGAAACATATCCATCAAATGCAATAGCAATATCATATTCTTTTTTATGTGCTAAGTCACGATACAATCTTTTTAAATATTGCTCCCCACACATAAATTCTTTTAAAAGTCTAATAATCTTAGAAGATTTTAAATTATAAATTTCGCTTATTGAAAAAATATTTACTCTCTCAGGAACAAGGTTTAAAAGTTCTCCTTTTTTCTCAAACAAAACCAAATCAACTTCATACCTATTATAATCAATTTGATTTAAAAAATTAATTAATGATTTTTGAATTCCACCGATTGTTAAATTACTCTGAGTTATCAATATTTTCTTCATTTAAAAACCCACTTTCTTATAAATGTTTATATAAATTACC
>CAZVQX010000043.1:0-2415 GCA_964629735.1 uncultured Muribaculaceae bacterium | reverse complement strand
ATTTCACTATTTATATCAGATAACTTTGATGCAACATCTTCAAACAACTCTTTAAGCTCTTTTAACCTCTTGTCTTTTTGGTCCAATTTCTGCTGAAATAGCTTATCTTTTCTTATTTATTGCTTTTCCATATATAACATATTTATTAATAAGATTTTATCGTTTTAATCTTATCGCTTTTTATATTATGCTTGGCACTCTTATAATTTTTACAATATTAGGTTTTGTTGTTTCACAACAATTACTTCCAATTTCTTTATCACTTTTATCCTTATTATTACCTTTAACAATTGTTGTATTTGAGATGAGTTTATGGTTATATATAAAGTATAGGAAACAACAAAAATCGAGGAATATAGATGGTTAATTTTTTAAAGAGAATTGGAGTTGGAATGATAACTTTATTGTTAACTCCTTTTGCTTTGGCAGGTTTTGTTATTTTTGCAGTTGGAACCATCTTCGTTTTTCTTTTTTACTTAATGCTAGCTGTTATTAAATATTTCCAAGGTGACCGCCTGAAAGAGCCAACTGAATTAGATCGAAAAGCAGCTAGAATTTTAAAAGATAGATTGGACAGCGAACAAGTTAAAGAAGATGCCAGACCCATAGAACAAGGGCAATTTGCAGGGGCAACCATAAATATTTTCCATAATTCAAATCCCTTTGAGTCTAATTTAAATCCTCTTCCAGTTCAGAAAAAAGAAGATATTGGTTTTATTGATGTAGAAGATTCAACCACAAATGAAAATATAGAAGCAATTGAACAAATAGATAATTTTAATGTGGAGGATGACAATGAATAAATTCTTGTTTTTAGTCAAACTCTCCGAAAAAGATTGGCGTCTAATTATTGCTATATTTTTAATTTTTGTTTTAATCTTTTTAATCTTTTCCTTAATTTTTGATGTAGTTCGTCAAGTAATGCGCCGTCAAGGCCGACGCGTTGATGCAGATATGAAAATGTTGGTTGAGGCTGATCTAATTCGTTCACCAAAAGATTTCTCAAGAAACGCTCATAGAAAAAGTAATGTAGTTTTATTCTATCAACTTTTCCCTCCCATTCTAATTGCACTTTGCACGACAGTAATATATGTAATTGCAATGTTATTTATGGGACCTATTAATCTTTTCGATTACAAAACAGAAGGAATAAGCACATTATTTTATATATTTGATTGGGCTAATCAACCTAGAGCTAACTTTTTTGGTATTAATTTGCCATCAGATTGGCCTGAAGTAATTTCGACACCTCACTTTGCACCTCGAGCAATTATAAGTTATATGGTTGTTCCGCTTTATTTTATAAGTTTGCTTTGGGGTATATTAGCAATCCAATCCTACTTATCGCGTTTTATTAGAATTCTAGTATTGAAGAGAAAACTATTCTCAGCAGACTTGGATGATAAACGCTTATTAGATTTATCCGCTTTAGAGCCTGAGTCCGTAGAAGAAGAGCCAAAAAAAGAGGAAATTGATGTTCTTTCCCCTTAATTAGTCACTAATATTTATATTATGCTTATTTTGTAAATTCAATAACGATAGTAACAATTTCAACAACAACAATTAAAAAAAGTAAAATTATTATACCAATTAAAACTCCCTTTTTGCGATTATAAGCACGAAGGGCTTTTTCTTCTTCTGTTAATGGGGCACTTAGGGCTGTTCTCTTATTTCTTCTTGCCATTTTATTTCCTTAAAATAATATGCTACCGCTAGTGCGAGCAAATGGTTGAACATCGCGAATGTTTTGCATTCCAGTTACATACATCAAAAGTCGATCAAAACCAATACCAAAACCACTATGAACACACCCGCCATAACGACGTAGATCTAAATACCAGTCCAATTCCTCAGCATTTCCGGCCTCTTTCATCTTTTCAAGAAGTACTTCAACTCTTTCTTCTCGTTGTGATCCACCAACTAATTCGCCAACAGTAGGTACAAGTAAATCGCATGCAGCTACGGTTTTACCGTCTTCATTTATTCTCATGTAAAACGCTTTGATTTCTTTTGGATAGTCAGTTACAAAAACAGGTCCTTTAATATGTACATCTGTAATGTATCTTTCATGTTCTGTTTGTAAATCCATTCCCCAGACAATATTCTTGTTTGCAAAATCGACCCCGTTTTTGACTGCGTTTTCCAAAATACCAATAGCTTCAGTATATGTAATTCGAGCAAAAGTACTATTAATTATTTTAGTTAGTCTTTCATGAAGGGATTTATCAATAAAATTGTTAAAAAATTGCATTTCGTCAGCGGCATGATCTAACACATATTCAATACAATATTTAATACATTCTTCAATTAATTCCATTATATCTTTTAAATCCGCAAAAGCTACTTCAGGTTCAACCATCCAAAATTCTGCAGCATGTGTTTTAGTATTACTTCGTTCTGCTCTAAATGTAGGGC
>CAZVQX010000042.1:0-2430 GCA_964629735.1 uncultured Muribaculaceae bacterium | reverse complement strand
TATGTCTAAAAGTGTCGAGTAAGGTTGTTTATTGGTACCTTCTTTGATATAATCAAAATAGGTGATTATATTGGGAGTAGCTATTATTTTCTTAAAATTGAATGCCAAAATAATATACTTTTTTTTAAAACTCCTACCAAGACAAAATAAAGTGGTCTTAATTAGTAGGTTTAATAAAACAAAATCGATTGATTTTGACCTGTTAGAAAAAGAAATTTATAAAAATTATCCCGGTATTAAAGTAGTAGTTTTAAATCATAAGATGAAAAGTAAATTATCTCACGTTTTTGATGTTTTAATTGAAATGTATCATTTAGCAACATCTAAAGCTTGTATTATTGATAGTTATATTATACCTGTTAGTATATTAAATCATAAAAAAGAATTAGTAATTGTTCAAATTTGGCATGCATTAGGTGGGATTAAAAAATTTGGACATGATGCAATTGGTAAAAAAGAAGGAAGTTCACACCAACTTGCTACCTTAATGAACATGCATAAAAATTATGATTATGTAATCTGTGGTGGTAAAGCAACAATTCCACATTTTGCAGCAGCATTTAATGTAGATGAAAATAAAATAAAACCTTATGGATTACCACGAGTTGATTATTTACTTGATAAAGGTCAATTAAAGTTAAATAAGAAAAAGATTTATAAAAATTATCCACGATTAAAATATAAAAAAACAATTTTATATGCACCAACCTTTAGAAAAGGTAAAAGTTTAAAAGTTGACGAATTAATATCGAACATAGATTTTAAAAAATATAATTTAATTATCAAAAAACATCCTTTAGATAAAACAATAATTCCTGTTAATGATAATATAATTGTAGATAAAAAATATAACATTCTACAATTGCTATCAGTAGCCAATTATGTTATTACCGATTATTCAGCAGTAGCATTTGAAGCGTCGGTTTTGGAAATTCCATTATATTTTTATGTTTATGATATCGAAAAATATCAAAAAAATAGGGGATTAAATATTAATTTGTTTAAAGAAATGAATGGAGCAGTATTTAAAGATGCAAAAGAGTTGATTTTAGCTATTGAAAAACAACAATATAACTATAAACAATTAGTTAAGTTTAAAGATAAATACGTTGCCATAACTGATAAAAGTGCAACAGAAAAAATTTTAGAGTTATTAGGAGTAGGTGAGTGGGAATATGAAGAAAACAAAAAAAGGCTAAAGAAATTATTAACTGATTTATCCAAAAAAAGCGTTTTTATGAGAAAAATTATTAGGAAGAGTTTATTTTATAAACGAAAAATAAGTTATATGAAACATTATAGGGAAAATGAAGTAAATGATAAAATTGTGATTTTTGAAGCATATATGGGAAGAAGCTATGCTTGCAGCCCTAAAGCAATATATGAAGAAATGTTAAATGATAAAAAGTATAAAGATTTTGAATTTGTGTGGGCATTTAAAGATCCAACCAAATTTAAAGATAATAAAAAACTAAAAAAAGCAACAATTATTAAATATGGTAGTAAAGATTATTATAAATATTATAGTAAAGCAAAATATTGGGTAACTAATTCTAGATTGCCGGAACAAATAAAGAAAAAAAACGAACAAATTTATGTTCAATGTTGGCATGGAACGCCTTTAAAAAGATTAGGGCATGATATAGTAGCTGAGACTAAAAATGCACTAAACACACAAGCTGAAATGATAGAAAAATATAATAATGATGCTACAAGGTATACATATATGTTATCACCATCAAAATTTTCTACAGAAAAATTTACTTCTGCATTTAACTTAAAAGCATTACATGAGAATAATATTATTCTCGAAGAGGGATACCCAAGAAATGATTTTCTTTATAATTATAAAGAAAATGATGTAAATAGGATAAAAAAGGAATTGGGTTTACCTAAAAATAAAAAAATAATTTTATATGCACCAACTTGGAGAGATGATCAACATACATCTGGATTAGGTTACACATATAAAAATGAAGCTGATTTTGATTATTTAAAAGAAAAATTAGATAAAGATTATATAATCTTATTTAGAGCTCATTATTTTGTCGCAAATACTTTTGATTTTGATAAATATAATGGTTTTGTCTATGATGTATCTAAAATAGATGATATTAATGAACTTTATATAATTAGTGATATACTTATAACTGATTACTCTAGTGTGTTCTTTGATTATGCTAATTTAAAAAGACCAATAATTTTTTTTATGTATGATTTAGAGTATTATGAAAACCAATTAAGGGGTTTTTATATTGATTTAAAAGAATTGCCTGGAGATATTGTAAAAGAAGAAAAAGATATAGTTAATATATTAAATAATATAGATGAACACAATAAAAAATATAATAAAACATATAAAAAATTTAATGAAAAATTCAATTATTTAGATGATGGGCAAGCAAGTAAGAGAGTTATTGAGAAGGTAAT
>CAZVQX010000041.1:0-2516 GCA_964629735.1 uncultured Muribaculaceae bacterium | reverse complement strand
GAAGTAGGATCAGAGCCCTACGCGCAGATAACAACTTAACCCAAGAGGAAGTTGCTAGCAAATTGGGAGTTGCTAGAGCCACTCTCGCTTCTTGGGAGATAGATCGTCGCGAGCCAGATAACGAAGCCTTGAAACAACTGGCAAGCGTGTTTAATGTCTCTGTAGACTATCTCCTCGGCCGCACTGATGACCCCTGTGGTACATACCTCCCGCCCAACATGTGGCCAGCCGGCCCTATGGTACGCGTCCCCGTGCTCGGCGTCATCCGGGCCGGCCTCCCCATCTTGGCAGACGAGCATATCGACGGCTGGGAGCTTGCGCCTGCTGACGAAGTTAAAGACGGGCGGTACTTTTACTTGCGCGTTACAGGTGACAGCATGATAGGTAGTCGTATCTATGAAGGGGACCTCGTCCTAGTACGCCAACAGGAAGAGGTTGAGAACGGAGAGATAGCTGTCGTTAACGTTGATGGTGAGAATGCCACCTTAAAACGAGTATATTACACCAACGGCGAGCTTATCCTCCAACCGGACAACCCCAAGTATGCACCGATCGTGATAAAGTCTGGCGAAGCAAGAATCTGCGGTAAAGTAGTCGAGGTTACGTTTAAGCCGTAGAAAGGAGCTTAAGAATGCCTGATAATCTTGTTCCGATTGATCCCGGTGATCAATCCTCAACAACGACTACCGAAACCAACACCGTGTCCAGACCAGGGACAACCCTCCCCGATTGGCATATTAGTATTTCGTTATATCACTTTCTATAGGGACAGTCAAAATCATAGCGTTTATAAAAGAATATAAAAGTGTTAAGTTTGCCAATGGGTGGGCGAAGCGATGGTTCATTAAACAAAATCCAGTTTCTGCTACCAACAAAGAATGTTTTGTTGAATAGAAGCCAAAGTTGGGCCATACTGGGAAAAATCATCATAAATACGAGGTGATTCCATGGCAGGCCATGTCAAGCAAGTCTCTCGCGGCCGCTTCCGGGTGGTGGTAGAAGCCGGAAAGGACCCGGCCACCGGGAAACGAAAGCGGATAGTAAGATATGTAAAAGGTCGCAAAGGAGAAGCAGAGGAGGTATTAGCCCAGCTCATGACTGAGTTGGCAAAAGGAACATATATTGAGCCAGCTAAAATGACAGTCGCAGAATACTTAGACCACTGGCTTAAAACAGCCGCCAAAATGGCAGTCCGACCAATTACCTTCGAAAGCTACGAAAGCCAGATCAGGAACCATATTAAGCCGCTGTTAGGTGCTATCCAATTATCCCAACTAACACCCATGCATATTCAAAACTTCTTTGCCCAGCAGCTTGAAAACAACTTGTCGCTCCGCAGCATCCAATATCAACATGCGATCCTTCGTAAGGCTCTTAATGATGCTGTATATACCCAGCAACTAACCAAGAACGTTGCCGCATTGGTTACCCCGCCAAAGCAAAAAATGAACGAAACCCACGTAAAAGATGAAAGAGCACGTGCATTAACACCAGAAGAAACAGATAGACTTCTTGATGCCGCTAAAGGCAGGCGGCATTACCATCTGATACAGATAGCCATTAAAACAGGCCTGCGCCGAGGTGAGCTCCTGGGGTTACGCTGGGAAGATGTAGACTTAGAAAATCAATATTTGTCTGTAAGGCAGACACTAGAAAAAGTTGAGGGAATCCTAGGTTTCCAGGCCCCAAAAACAGAAAAAAGCATGAGGACGATCCCATTTGTTGAATCATGCATACCTATTTTCGAGGAAATAAAAAAAGTACAGGCAAAAGACCGCCTGTATTGTAAGGAAAAGAAAAAACGATATCATGATCTAGGCCTGGTATTTTGCCAGCGGAACGGCACCATGCAGGATCCCGGCAATGTCACTAAACAGGTAGGAAAACTTTTGGACAAGGCCGGCATCAAGAACGCAACCTTGCATTCCCTTCGCCACACCTTTGCCTCCAACCTTATAGCAAGGGGAGTGCCGCTTGAGCAGGTACAGGTTCTCCTTGGCCATGACAGCATTAGCACCACCGCTAACATCTACGCGCATATTTTGCCCGGTGTTTTGGAAGAAACCATGGCCAAACTTGCGGGTTTATAAAAATTGGGCACCAAACGGGCACCAAAAAGGGCTCCGGCACTTTTATGTAATCGCCGGAACCCTTGATATTGCTTGGCTGCGGGACTAGGGGTCGAACCTAGGCTACATGATCCAGAGTCACGTGTGCTACCACTACACCATCCCGCATCAGCTTGTAGTTGTATGTTATCACAATCCCTATATTGGGTCAAGAGGCAGCTAGGATCACCCCCGCGCGTGCGGGAAAGACGCGATGCACGGGAGATCCGCGTCCGCGCCGTAGGGATCACCCCCGCGCGTGCGGGAAAGACAAACCGCCTTGGCGCAGTTATCTATGTCGGGTAGGATCACCCCCGCGCGTGCGGGAAAGACACTTAGGGAAGCGATGCATGATGCGGACAAAAAGGATCACCCCCACGCGTGCGGGAAAGACGGATAGCCCCAGCC
>CAZVQX010000040.1:0-2531 GCA_964629735.1 uncultured Muribaculaceae bacterium | reverse complement strand
GTGGTAGGGAGTCGAACTCTCAATATTTTTCTTACACGGTAGGGAGTCGAACTCTCAATTATAAAAAAATAGTGTAATTTAAATCTTTATAAGAACTACCTATTTTTAGATTTATATCAGAAGAATAAAGTAATAGGTTTAAATTGTCGATAGGATTAAGCGATAGTTTAATTACAAGATTAGTCTGATCTAATATGGTAACTTTATATACGAGTTTCCGAAAATCTTCAACATCGTTCATTTCCTTGAAATTGATAATTCTTTTATAATAATTTAATAATCCTTTCCTACTTTTTATTAAAGAAGCTTTGTTAGATAGAATCGTTGTCCTTTCGGATTCTTTTTTGTCAAATAAAGCATCACATTTATTGATGTTAGATTCAATAAAATTATTGAATTTATCATATAGACTATTACTTTGTTTTGAGAGATTTGATAGTGCATCGTTTAATACAGCAAATAGATTTTTAACAGTAATCATAACTCGATTGTTATGTTCCTTGTTATAGCAGAATAAGGTAGGGATTACATATTTACCTTTTGGGCGTTCTACAATATATCTTAAAAACCTTTCATTTTGGTCGGAATAAACAAATTGATAATATGGAGTAACCCTTTCATTTAAAGGAACATATTCATCCTTTTTATTTCTTGTTCTAGAATTTCTTAATTCAAGTGCTTTTTCAAATATATAAGGAGATACTATTGCAGGATGATGATCCCTAATCATATTATTTAATAAGCTGAATCTATCGGAGCGTATTTCAGAACCTTTATAAATAAATGTTTTACCCAAAGACATATGACCTGCATATTTCTCATTTAGCAACATACTTTCGATTGTTCCTGGATGCCACCTATCTTTACCAGTGGCTGTTTTAACACCCATATCAAATAATTTATCGATTATGTTTTTATAGGTTTTACCATTAATATACATGTCAAAAATCATTCGGACAATCTTTGCTTTATCTTCAACAATAGTCCAAGTTTCGCCTTCAATTTTATAACCGAATAGATTGGTTGTAAAGTTACCACCTTTTCTCATTTTCCTTTTTACTGACCATTTAACATTTTCTGATATGTTCCTTGATTCCTCTTCGGCGTGAACTGCAAGGACACTTAATATAAATTCAATAGAAGAATCCAAAGTGGAAATATTTTCCTTTAAGAAAATGACTTCCACATTATGACTCTTTAAAGTTCTAACAGTTTTAATTGTGTCGACTATATTTCTTGCAAATCTAGTAATAGATTTAGTGATAATTATGTCAATTTCACCTAAAGTAGCAAGGTCAATCATTGCGTTAAATTCAGTTCTACCTTTAGTATCAGTTCCACTTTTCTTATCTTTAAAGACACCAACATATTCATATAATGGATTACTTTTGATTGCTCTTTCTAGTTCTTCAATTTGTAAGTTAAACGAACTATCTTGGTGTTCATCTTTAGTGGAAACCCTTGCATAACCAGCAACCCTTTTAATCTGTTGTGGGTTAGATATAGCTCGTATTACAGTTACTTTATTCATAAACCTTTACCTCATAATAAATACCTTTGTCACCAGATTTAGAAACATACATTTTACTTAAAATCGATTCAGCTTCTAATATTTCATTTATAGAATGTGCCAATTCATTTGAAGGTTTATTTGGAGAGATAACAAAAGTAATTTTTTTATCATCTGCAAGAATAATAGAATAAATATCTTTAAAATTAATATTCTCTTCGTTCAAATATTCCTTTTTAACAAGAGATTTAATATAATCTAGTCTAATAGAAGTAGACAAACCAGTTGCTAAATCTTGGCCGACTGATTCGATTAATTCATTGTTTCGTTGATATTCTTTGTATATTTTTTGGTCTTCAGGATTTTCATGATGTAAATTTAATAGTTTTAGATTTTCTTTCTTCAGTTCTTTTAGTTCAGAACGGAGATTGTTTAAAGCAACATTATTATCAAACACTTCAAATAAATTATTAAGGACTGATTCATTGGCATATAAAGAATTGATAGAATCAGTTGTTGCTTCAATTACTAAATCATAATCAGGGGAATGACTGCTGCAATTAACTTTGTTATCGTATGAGTGATTACAATTAAGAACAACTCGCATATTCTTTCCACGATTGACTTGTTGTCTTTTTAAAGTTCTACCACATTTAGGGCAATAGAGAATACCAGTTAATGGATACTTTGTTGTTTTGTTAGTATTTCTCTTTGTTCTAGTTTTATCATTTAATATAACTTGAACTGCATGGAAAGATTCTCTACTAATTATAGGATCATGATTATTTTTTACATAATATTTATCTGCAATATTATCATTTTTAACTGCTTTCCCAGTTAGATAATCAAGAGTAACTGTTTTTCTTAAAACAGCATCACCACAATATTTTTCATTAGTTAATATGTACCTAATGTTCCCATATCTCCAAATGCTTCCAGTATGGGTTTTGATACCACTAGAATTAAGAGTTTTAACAATGTCAGATATTTTATATCTTTTTAATGCTAAAGTAAAAATTTG
>CAZVQX010000039.1:0-2577 GCA_964629735.1 uncultured Muribaculaceae bacterium | reverse complement strand
GAAATAATGCAATACCCCATCCTGGCGCATCACGGATTATATGATATTATCGACAACAAATTTGATTATCATACCGGTATTAGATTGGCCTATGCTGGGGGAGACAGAGAAGAATATACACGCAAAATGGAAGATTATTTTAATTCTCTTAACACTAAGTATGAGTATACGACAGGTAAATCTATATACCATACCTATCATGAAGGATTTATTGAATTCATAAAAATACGAAAAAAACTATATCAAATGGCATTGAATATTAAAGATGTTGCTACTCATAACAAAAAAACAAGGGGCAAGGCGCTATATTTCTATTATGGTTCATTGGTTAGATTATTACTTTCTATATTGAAGAACGCTGATATCTATGATTCCTCAAATTACTATAGGGAACAAAAGGATAAAATCTATTCCTGGGATGAGTTGAATCTTATATGGGAAAGGATGGGGGAATCAATCGAGACCCTGTACGAAGGCTTTAACAAAAAGGTAGATAAATCTCAGTTAGATATCATCAGGACAGATCTGGCAAATCAAATATATAATTTCTCCCAAGAATATGATAAAGGTGTATATAAGCTGGATATGCCGGTGGGTTCCGGGAAGACCTATGCAGCCTTGAGATACTCTATAGCGAATGCCAGAAAATTTAAGAAATCCAGGATATTTTACACCACAGCTTTCCTGTCAGTTCTGGAACAAAATGCTTCTTCTATAAAGCAGGCATTGGCCGGTAAGCAAGGAAATGAATATATAGATGAACATATCTTAGAGCACCATAGCAATATCATCGAAGAGTTCGTGGAGGATGAAGATCGGGAAGATCGAAAAGAATATGAAGTTACCGAATATCTAAAGGAGAGCTGGGAATCTCCTATCATTTTAACCACAATAGTTCAGCTGTCCAATACTATGTTTAAGGACAGATCTTCAAATATCAGGCGTTTCTGTAAGCTGATTAATTCTGTATTGATAATTGATGAAGTTCAAAGTTTACCTACAAAGGCCATATATAACTTTAACTTGATGACCAATTTTCTGGTTAATATTATGAACTGTAATTTGGTACATTGTACCGCAACACAACCTAGTTTTGATAATAATGATGTACTAAAATACCCGTGTTTCTATGGAGATGGGACAAATAACGCATCAATAATATCCGGAGCAACTAAAACCGAAGTTTTTGATAGAGTAGATTACTACAGTCTTTTGGGAGGAGGATTGGATATTGTCCTGAATACCCAGAATCTAACAGACCATATTATACGACAGCTAGAGGTGGAAAATAGCGCATTAATAGTTTTGAACACCAAAAAAGCGGTTGCTAATCTCTATAATAGCTTGTTTAAAGATAAGCGAATAAGTGAGTTGGGGTGGGAGGTTATCTATCTAACTACAAACCAATGCCCTAAGCATAGACTGGATATAATCGAAGGTATGAAAGGCAGACTGAAGAAACTAAGGGAAGGCTATGAGCATAGGAAATTAATATGTGTTAGCACAAAGTTAGTGGAAGCGGGGGTGGATATAGATTTTGATGTGGTTTATAGGTCATTAGCAGGTATTGATAACATCATACAATGTGGTGGCAGATGCAATAGGGAGGGAAAAAAGAAGGATAAAGGCAAGCTATTTATCTTTGAATATGGAGATGAGAGTCTAAGATACTTGCCGGATATACAAAAACAAAGAGATGCTGGCAAGACTGCCCTAAGGGTATTAGAAAGAGAAAACGATACTGATACAAGGGTAGATATAGAAAGAGCACTTGATCATTATTTTCATAAGCTATATGCCAATGATAATGTTAGGGGTAGAAACTTGGAGTTTCCGATAGATAATGAAAATACCATCTTAGATCTTTTAACTATCAATCCTAAAGGAACCAGTGATTATCAAGTGAAGTACAACAGGCAACCGAAATTTATGATAAAACAAGCCTTTAAGACGGCAGCGGTCAACTTCGATTTAATAAATGAGAACACCATAAATGTAATAACACCATATGAAAATAAGGAACTATTAGAGCAGTTATATATGGAAATAGATATCCAGGACTATCATGGGATAAAGAGAATGCTGAAAAGACTACAACCCTACACTATTGCTATAAGAAGGACCAGGGATTACGAAGTTTATGTGAGCAAGGAATTGGACGGCCAGATATTTATCCTGAACCAGGAAAATTATAACCATAGGGTAGGTCTAATTGAAGGAGAATTACAACCATTAGTGTTTTAAAGGGGGATATAGCCATGAGCGAATTCAAATCCAACCCATTTTTTATGAGGGTGTTCGCAGATTACGCATTATTTACAGATCCTATGTCAATAGGTAACTTTTATTAGTCGCTCCCTATGCTGGGAGCGTGGATTGAAGTAATCAATTATGGCGACGTTACAGCCTGGTTTTTGTCGCTCCCTATGCTGGGAGCGAGGGCTATAGTAATTTTTTCGGTGACTTTATATTTCTAATATCGCTTCCCATAATTGGAATATGTTTGGAGCATCTCTATTTGATAATTTAAACAATAGCTGCTGTTGCATCCTATTAATAAGCTCTGTATGTGGTTGT
>CAZVQX010000038.1:0-2623 GCA_964629735.1 uncultured Muribaculaceae bacterium | reverse complement strand
TCTCCCGCAGGCCAATATAGATATACAGTAAGATGTACTTCTAAACCACCTATGGGAATTGCGGATTTAGTTCTTTCTGGTGATGCTGTTGATACTAACTGGAATACAAACAATTCTAATAACCGTTTAACATGGGATAATGATCGCTACGCCATCATAGAACGAAGTTTTACAGGTAACAAAGAGTTCAAGGTAAATATTTGGAATATGTGGGAAGGTGACTGGGGTTATACTGCATTTGATATTGCCAATTTCTCTTTAGGAGGTGTTTTATCTCAAGGTGGAAACAATAACATAAGAGTAAACACGGGTGGTATTTACGAAGTAGTTTTTGATGCCAAAACTGGAAAGTATTTTTTCCATTCTCAATCTGCTACTTTTAAAACTATTACAAAGTATAATGGAGCGACTGAACTTGAAACAGAACGCGTATATAAAGACAATACGTTTAATCCTACATATAATCCAACTCCCGTTCATCTTGAAGGTAAAAGATTTCATGGCTGGTATACCGATAGTAATTTTACAACACAATATGTACCAGGAACTGTTAGTAACGATTTTTCCTTGTACGGAAAATATAAAAGCTTAAGTGACACAAGATTAACATTCTATGATAAAAACAAGACCCTAACAACGGGTGATGTATATGCATATACTTGGATTCCAGGTCTTCCAAATTCAGTTAGGGAAAAAATTGGAGGATGGCCAGGAACAAGAATGACAAATCATGGTCTTGGATATCACACGCTTCCTGTTGAAGCTAAAAAATTGGAGATATGTTGGTTTTTAATAATGGTCA
Source organism: uncultured Muribaculaceae bacterium (assembly GCA_964629735.1). Classification (GTDB taxonomy): domain Bacteria; phylum Bacillota_I; class Bacilli_A; order RF39; family UBA660; genus CAZVQX01. The sequence continues at coordinate 1,821 of CAZVQX010000038.1, read as the reverse complement.
AACAGGTGGAGGTGAAGTTAAAACAGTTGATCTTGTTTGTGATTATCCTAAAAATGTTTATTTTCATAATGAAAGTAACTGGGGAACATATAGCAACGATTATCAAGAAGCTACTTTATTTAGAATTACTAATTTAAATTCAACAAATAACTGTGATGCAACTGGTGTATTAAACAATATAGCACAAACTACTTGGGATATGCTTGATTATCAATTTTCTCTTTTAAGCGCCGGTGTTAAAAGCGTTCTTCAAAATCATGAAGCAAATGTAAGTGGCAATCTTCTTTATCAAGCAATTGCCCGCTATGACTATATTGCAAAGAAATATGGCTCAGATGGTTTTACCAACTTTATTAACCGCACATTACCATCATCTTCGGCTCTAAAACTAGTTTCTCGAAAGCAAGATGACTTTATTTCTGTTTTATTTTTAGGTAGAATTGGTTTAGTCTCTTTTGCATTATTTGGATACTTTAATAACCTAAAAAAACGAAGAACCTAGATATACTCATTTTATAAAGAATAAACACTCTTATGAGTTTTTTTGTGCAAATAATTTTTGCACTCTAAATTTTCATGTATAATAAAAATAGAGGAAGTCATTATGAGAAGATTTTTAAAAGGCGTGCTTATATTTCTTACCACTATTGCAATGCTTACTGGTATTGTAGTAGGGATTCCTTTAGCTTTGCTTTTTAAGACAACTAATCAACCATTTAATAAAAATACGACTGATATTGAACTTAGGTTTGGAGATCGACTTTATGAAGCAGTGATGAATAGAAGAGCAATTTTTGAAGAAAACCCAGATAAGGCTAGTCCAATCATTAATGTTAGATTAACTCAAAATGATGCGATTGAAATATTAAATACTGTAATTAAAGAGCAGATGAATCTTACAAATTTTGAAAATTTTGAAAATGAAGATTATTATTTCATCTTGCCAGAAAATGAAAATATTATTATTAAAAACATATATGCTAAGTTTATAGATGGACAATTTGCAATTGAAGCTGATGTACGAGTATATGGTTTTAGAACGATTTTAAGTATACCAATTGAAATAAGTGCCGTTGGTACTTTAGTTGAAATTTCAATTGGAAGCCCGATTAAACTTGGTCACATTAGATTAAATAATTTTAAACAAAATATTATTGATATTATTGGAACTGATAAGTTTAGGAACACCTTAATGAAGGTGGCTTTTTCAAATATATTATAGACAACGATGCTTATGAAATTCTTTTTAAAGAAGGAGAAGCAAATCTTAATATTGATTTAACTGAAATTATTGTTAACGAAGAAAAAAATCAAGATTATCATTCATATAATATAGGAGATATTAAAACTAATTCGTTTGCAACTTATGTAGAAGGTTCAAGAACACTCCGTGTTAGTCAAACTGATTTTAATGGTTTTATTATGAAAGAGTATCTTAGAACGGATGAAAATGATCCTTTACATGGAAAACCAAAAATTGCATTTAGAACAAGTCAAGATATTCTTCGTCACACCTATTTTCTTGAAACAACTGATGTAAGTGTAGATGCTCGTAATAATTTAATTTATTATGGGTTAGATATTGAAGGTGTGCGCAGTTATGCTTTAATTAATTATGAAATTGATAATGATATTGTTGCTAGAAGAGTTACTTTTGAAATTATTGATATAAATATTAATGGTCAAAATATTAGTGGATTAGAAGAAAGAGTAATGGATGAAATTTATCTTGAACAAAGCTTTACAATAAATTACGAAGATTTTGAAGAAGCTTTTACTGAGCGTTTTATTATAAAAAGTATTGAAGTTGATTTTGAAAAT
>CAZVQX010000037.1:942-2631 GCA_964629735.1 uncultured Muribaculaceae bacterium | reverse complement strand
CGAAGGACGAGATAGAGACACTGTGTAAAAACTCAGGCGACAGCCTATTAATTATGAATGACGCTAGCGCCAAAAAGGGTATCGTAATAATAAAAAAAGATGAGGATTAACCCCACCCCGGCACCAATAGATAGATGTTCGCTTGATACGGGCAAATTAATATACCCGGCCTGTTTTACGTTTCACGTGGAAAGGAACAACGCGGTATGAACAGAACTAAGAAAAGCCCTGTTATTATTTTAGCTATATGCGCGCTGGTTGTAACTCTCATGCTTACCTCCTGCTCAAAGGCTGAACAAAAGACTGACAGAGTCGATTATTCAATTGATTTTCCCGCCAACGAGGTAGGAAGAGCGGAGTACAACGAGCATATCTTTTCCACCGAGTTTACGCTGACGCTCACTTTGCCCCGGGGGATAACGATAGATGCCGGGAAGCCGGCGGAGAAGGGCATCGTCGTCACTTTTTCCAATATTCCAATCCTGAACGACAAGGGCGACACTGTCGGCTGTATCGGCTACAACGTATATGACGCTGAGCTTATCCGTGGCCTTCCCGAGGATGAAATAGACCCGATGATGATTTATAACCAGATTAGTCTTGGAAACCATTACCAGTTCGCGGTTAAAAACAAGTATGATGTCGTAAATAATACCGAAGATTTACAGACTGCGATAAGCGAAGTGTATAACGATGTAAACTTGAGCCAAGAGGAGAGAGGCAATTATTCCGCGGAGGATTACAATTATGGAATAGTATCGTACTGCAAAACACTCCCGGTTTACGTGGCGCTTGACCTTGACAGGGAAGCGTTTACGCAGGAGCAAATTGTGGATATTGCGGGCAGTATTTCATTCGATGTGTCAAAGGGGCTTAAAAAAAGCAGCTAAACTGCCATATCCAAGTTATTATTTAGATTTCCAAAGGCTAAACAGTTAAGGAGCAAACTTGAACGTTTGCCCCTTTTTATTATTTATCCAAGTCCTATCAGCCTGCCGAGCTGATAGACCAGCATGGAGCAGGTATAGGCGGTGAAGATCTGCCAGCCCACGGATAATAATGTCCACTTAAGACTCGCCATCTCCCTGCGGATAGCCGCCACCGCAGCCACGCAGGGGACATACATCAGGATAAAAACGAGGAAGGAGAAGGCGGACAGGGGGTTAAAAGTCCCGCTCAGCGCGGCGGCTACGGCCGCGCTGCCGGCCGTCAGCGAAAAACCGTAGAACATTGAAAGCGAGGCTACCACAGCTTCCTTGGCGATCAATCCAGTGAGTAACGCGACGGCCGCCTGCCAGGTGCCGAAGCCCAGTGGTCTGAATATGGGAGCTATAAACCCGCCAATAGCGCCCAGTATGCTGTCTGCGGCCGAATTCGTCAGATTTAGGCTGGTGTCAAAGCTCTGCAGCACCCATAGAACCACGCTCATCAGCAGAATCAGAGTGCCCGCCTTAACAAGAAAGTCCTTTATTCGCTCCCACACATGGAGAAGCGTGTTTCTAAGGCTTGGAATTCGATAGGGGGGCAGCTCCAGCACGAAGGCGGGGGCCTCGCCCTTGAATAGCGTGTCCTTGAATATAAGGCCCGATATTATAGCCATTGCCATACCCATTACATAGAGCGAGAAAATGACAAGTCCGGCATACCTTCCGAAGAAGGCGGAGCATATGAGTCCGTAGACCGGAAGCT
>CAZVQX010000037.1:0-932 GCA_964629735.1 uncultured Muribaculaceae bacterium | reverse complement strand
TGAGCATTATGGTCAGCCGCCTGTCCTTTTCATTTTCCATGGTGCGCGCGCCCATTACGGCGGGCACAGTACAGCCAAAGCCCATAAGCATTGGTATAAATGCCTTGCCGGAAAGACCGAAGCGGTGCAACAGTCTGTCCATAACGAAGGCCGCGCGTGCCATATAGCCGGAGTCCTCAAGCAGGGAGAGGAAGAAGAATAGTAGCGCAATCTGAGGAAGGAAGGTGAGCACACCGCCAACGCCAGCTATAATTCCGTCCACCACAAGGCTCCTGAGCCAAGGTGCGGTGCCTGAGGAGGCCAGCAGATAATCCAGTCCGGATGCAAGATAGTTGTCAATAAAAGAGGCAACGCCGTCCTGAAGAAGGGAACCAAGAGGGCCGAAGGTAACTGCAAAGATGGTAAGCATCATAAGCAGGAACACTGGAAGGGCAAGGAGACGGTGCGTAAGTATCCTGTCAATCTTATCGCTTGGCGTCAGCTCGTCCGGAGCGCACTCCTTTTTAACTGCGGAGCCTATGACCTTTTCGATATAGCGATAACGGCTGTCGGCAATAAGGGTTTCCCTGTCACCCAGAGTGCTTGAGGATTCATACTTATCGATTATAGCTGCCAGCTCCGCGCGATCGTCTTCGTTCAGATTAAGGGCGTTTTCAACCAGCTTGTCGCCCTCGAGCAGCTTTATAGAGGCCCAATGCGCCGGGATTTTTGCGGCATAGGCCGAATCACGTATGATTTGGTCCATCTCATGATGTATTTCGTGGGTAAAATCATCATACAAATCGTCAGGCTCTATGGTATAGCCCTCATGTATCTGCATATGGGCAATATGCAGAAGCTCATCGAGGTTTTCACCTGTTTTTGCGGTTACGGGCACCACGGGAACTCCTAGCTGTTTGGAAAGGGAATCCACATCGATAAAGTCACCATTT
>CAZVQX010000036.1:2346-2652 GCA_964629735.1 uncultured Muribaculaceae bacterium | reverse complement strand
TTGACGAAAAAATAACAAAAACAACTTAAAACACCATACTTTACAAAACTTAAGGAATTTGCAGAATCTGACCCTACATCCTTAGATGTTCCAGGTCAAAAATTAGGTCGCTTAAACAATGAGCTAGTTGAATATGCAGGTCATAATTTTTTACGTTTAGATGCTAATGGACCTCGAGGTCTAGATAACATGTCAAATCCTAAAGGTGTTATTAAAGAAGCTCAAAATTTTCTAAAGGCTTCTAATATTGACCAGTGGCAAAATAACTATCCAAACACTCAAAGCATTATCGATGATATAGAATCA
>CAZVQX010000036.1:0-2336 GCA_964629735.1 uncultured Muribaculaceae bacterium | reverse complement strand
AAAATTTAATGGCAGAGGCCTTCGGAGCAGATAAGGCATATTTTTTAACTAATGGAACAACGCAAGGCATTTTAGCGGTTATTATGTCCGCATGTAGAGCAAATGAAAAAATAATTATTCTTCGAAATGTACATAAATCAGTAATTAATGCACTTATTTTAAGTGGCGCAAAACCAATTTTTGTTAAACCTAATATTGATAAAACATTGGGAATTGCTAACGGAGTATCAATAAATGCGATAAAAAAAGCAATCAATGAAAATCCTGATGCTAAGGTTGTTTTTGTAATAAATCCTACTTATTTTGGTGTCGTTAGTGATTTAAAAGAGATTGTTAATCTTGCTCATAAGAAACATATGAAAGTAATCGTTGATGAAGCTCATGGAGGACAATTTTATTTTTCCAAAAAACTTCCTTTTGGTGCAATTGAAGCTGGAGCAGACGTAAGTATTGTTTCTATTCATAAGACAGTTGGTTCTCTAACTCAAAGTTCTGCCATTTTAACAAAGGGTGATCGTGTTGATCATAACCAACTTCAAGCTACACTTAATATTTTAAATTCAACATCACCTAGTTCTTTATTATTAGCAAGTTTAGATGTTGCAAGAAAAGATATTTATTTTAATGGAAATAAGAAGATTAATAGATTAATTAATATGACCGAAAAGGCACGAGAAAAAATTAATCAAATCCCTGGAGTAGAAGCTATAACGGAAGATTATTTTAAATCCAAAGGGGAATTCGGGTATGACAATACTAGGATTATTGTAAGGTTTCAGAGCTTGGAGTTACAGGTTTTGAAGTTTATAATGAATTAAGAGATCGCGACAATATTCAACTAGAACTTGCAGAAACGCACTTGATTTTAGCAGTTTTAACAATGGGAACAGAAGAAAAAGATTTAAATCATTTTGTAAGTTCGCTTAAGAAAATAGCTAAAAAATATTTAAAATTGAATCTAGATCCAATCGTTCAAAAACCTGTTTATAATGAACCCATATATTATATGAGGCCTTGTGAAGCCTACCATGCATATAAAAAATACGTTTCTATTGATGAGGCTAAGGATGAGGTCGCGGCGGAATCAATTATGATTTATCCGCCTGGTATTCCAGTTGTCATTCCTGGTGAAGTAATAAGTGAAGAAATCATCAATGACTTAAATGATTATTTAAAGAAGGGTTCAACAATTATAAGTTAATCAGAATTGGGATTTATTAAAGTTGTAGATTTAGAAAACACTCATTCGGAGGAAGATTAAATGAAAAAAAGTCGATTTATCATTTCAAAGTTGCAATAGCGAATACAAAGAAAGTAAGGTAGTTATTTTTAGTGCCCCACTTGATACAACAACATCGTATCGACCAGGAACTCGCTTTGCTGGTAATGCTATTAGAGTAGAATCAAAAGGAATTGAATGGTATAGCCCGTACCAAGACGATAATCTTAAAAATTACAAGACTTGCGATATTGGTGATTTAGAGTTGCCAATCGGAGATGTTAAAACCTCGCTAGATATTATCTATAAGACAACGAAGAAAATTATTAAAGATAACAAATTGCCTATGATGGTCGGCGGTGAACATTTAGTAACTTATGCTGTTATTAAAGCATTATTTAAAAAATATCCAAATTTACACATAATTCATTTAGATGCTCATACAGACCTTAGCGAAAGTTTTTTAGGAATGAAATTTTCTCACGCAACCTTTATGAGACATGTATATAATTTTGTTGGAGATAATAAAATATATCAATTTGGTATCAGAAGTGGTGACGAAAAAGAATTTAAATGGTTTAGATGAAGTTGTAAAGAAACTAAAAGATGTACCTGTATATATTGCAATTGACCTAGATGTACTTGATCCAAGTGTTTTCCCTGGTACTGGTACACCTGAACCTGGTGGAATTACCTATAAGGAATTATTGTGTGCTTTTGAACAATTTAGTAAATTAAATAAGATTGTTGGAGCCGACATAGTAGAACTATCTCCTATGCTTGATCCAAGTCAAACTTCTACAATTGTTGCAGCCAAAAGTTTACGAGAATTAATATTAATTTTACAAAAGCAAAAACAAAATTAATCGTATTTACGACCAATTTGCAAAAAGGGACTTAAAAATGTAGTCCCTTTTTAAGTATAAAAGAGTGACAAGAGTTAGATAAATGGTATAATGCAATTCAGCTTTCATTATAATGAAAGCTAACAAGGAGGAAAAAATATAAAAAAATTTAGTATTGTGATTAATTCAAGTACAGACCTAACTGAAGAATTAAGAAAAGAACTAGACTTAGTTGTTGCACCCTTAAAATTCATTATGGATGGAAAAGAATA
>CAZVQX010000035.1:0-2697 GCA_964629735.1 uncultured Muribaculaceae bacterium | reverse complement strand
TGCAATCTACATAAAAATCGTATACCGGAAGCAATTGCCTTATGGGTCTTCTGGGCTTTGAAGTATGATTTGTTAAGGACAGGACTAACTGTTTATTATCATCCTTATTTTCGGTCAAGGCTATATGCACACTATCCGGCGCATTGGTTTCAATGGATAATTCATCGGTTTTTGCCCACATAATGGAGTTGTATACCAGATCCATAAAATCCTCATGGCCGTTGGTATAGCACAGCTTATCCATCTGATTGGCAAAGTATACCACCCTACCCTTCCCATATGTCCCCGCGATGATGGTAGGAAAGGGAGTTCTCATATCCTTTATCCAGGCCTTTGGTGGCGGCTGATTTGGGATTTTTGGAACATAGGTGCAGACTACATTATAGTCTTCCTTCTCCGTGGGTGTGCACAGCAATGTATACCCATCATTCATCAGCAAAGATGTATTTCTAAATCCGGAAGTTATGGTATGCGGTTCTTTCAGCATCTGATAGCAATCTATTTGGGTATCCTTCTTTATTCCGGTATAGCTGCAGCCGAACAAATCACCAAGCCCAAAGTCCTCCCTCTTATTACCCTTCTCATCATACAGGGAGGTCTCATAGGAGGCTATAAGGCCGCCGCCCATGGAAACATATTTTCTGATTATCTCTATATGCTCATCTGATAGATATGCACCGTTTGGTACTATTAGCAGCTTATACTTGCTTACTTCATCCAGACTAAAGTTTATATCGGGACAGAAACCGTACTGTACATGGTTATCTATAAGAACATTTTCAATTCCCTTTATGAATACTCCATATTCGTCCTTGTCTTCATCATCGTCGGCAAGATAATCACGACTTGCTTTGGAGAAATATATTCCAACTTCTTCCCTTGGAATCTGGGTTTCCAATATTTCCTCATTATCCGACAGGTAATGGTAGACATCCCTTTCCAGGTATGAGTTCCTGTTGTCAAAGGTTGCACCGGGATGTTGCCCGTTGAACATGCAATTCCAAAGTCCACCGCCTACGCTTACGGTCTCCCACAGCCATAGCCTGGACTCCAGATGTGGCTCTTTAACATACCTCCACTTTCCTCCGTTGTTGCCGTATAGTACCACCGCCTGTTTATCCCTATTTACGGATTTCATAAAGCGTATGGCTGAGGCAGGAGTTGTCAGTTGGTGGTAATGCCCTTTGGTTGCACTATGGGTGGATAAAAAGTTCGGGCTTACCAGAAAATCAAAGTGTTCCCTGGCATTGTACAGGTCGATCCCCGTGGACTTTGCCCTATGGGCATGGAACATTCCAAATATTTCAGCACAATAGGCCTTTTCATCTCCATATTCCTTTACGGTATTTCTCAACAGCTCTATGTGTTCATCTGCGCATTTTGCCTTCCAAAGCCTATACTCATCGAATTCTCTGGAATAGTAGTCTACACCCTGGGGTATCTCCTTGTTTGTATCCCTTTTATAACGATCTCTGCAAGCCTTACAATAGCATGGGCCTACGCCAAACCCTATTGCATTCTCCCAGATCCCGTCTATATCATATCTGTCCATCAAATCCCTTATATAGTCAACGGCATATTCATTTACATAAAAGCTGTTATAGCAGGGTACATACAGGTCAAACTCCTTTGCGTAAACAGGGGTGCCATCGGCGTTTAGAGCAAACCAGTGTGGATACCTATCGTACCTTTCCCTTTGTACTCCTCTGAAATCAACCCTGACAATAACCTTAATCCCATTTTTGTGGGCCTCTTCAACCAAATCGGCAAGAATATCCTGCTCCCCTAAAAATGGGGTTGGGTTTGCCAGCTCCAGGTTGCTTATAAAAAAATCCGTATCCCCTCCCCCATGGGTAATAATACAATTGGCCTTGATCTCCTTGAGATATTCCACCACTGCTTTAGCATCATAATTAACTGCATCCGGCTCCCTGAGGACAGTTTGAACCATTCGCAATTGCTTTTGATACCACTTTTCCTTTCCCATACTAGCCCCTCCATTTTATGTCCTGTCTATATTCTGCAACAAAAAACCATACATCTGTTTCAGATGCAGTGAATCAACTCAGATAGCCTCCTGCAAATCCTTCATACTCGTCTAAAAACCATTCAGCTACTTTTGTCATAAATATGGATATATCATCCCCCTTAAAGGCAAAGGTGATTTTTAAGGTGCCCAGGTAAATATCGGTTATATATACCAACATGTTCAGCTTATGATCTTCCACCCATGCGGCTGAGGCAAGGCATTTATACCGTCGACCTGATGCAGTCCCGATCCTTTCATCGAAATAATTCCGCTGGGGAAAGTCCCCTGGAACCTTTTTGCCTAGACCAAAGTTAAGGGTATGATGCCCTGATGCATTTTCATATTCCCATATGCCCTCATCGCCATTAAAGGTCAAACGCATCCTGGTGATCCCCATGGGGTTTTCGTTTAGTGTATACCACCTGTTGCTAATCCTTTCTGCATAAGGTGATGCAAGATTTCCCCGCTGTGGCAAAATCTTGAGATCTAGGATTTTTCCCTTCAAAGCTGTATGGGATTTGGCGTCCTCTGGTAGAGGGCTATCCTTAACCTTATAGAATATTTCATCATAGAAGGGTTCTATAACGCCCGTTCCTGTTGGTCCAGCACCTTGGGTATCGGATATGCAGGCAAATATTAGGTCCTTGTCCGGGAAGCATAGTGCATAT
>CAZVQX010000034.1:0-2880 GCA_964629735.1 uncultured Muribaculaceae bacterium | reverse complement strand
AAAGTGTAATCTTTTTATACATTCTCAATTAAAATACTAATTATATCTTTAAAACTTATATCATCAAACATTAATAATTTAGGAAACATACTTATTTTAGTAAAACCAGGTAATGTATTAATTTCATTTAAATATATTTGGTTATTAATTTCATCGTAAAAAAAATCAACCCTTGCAAAACCATCAGCACCTATTCCTAAAAAGGCTTTTTTGGTATAACTCTGAATCATATTTTCAATTGTCTTAGGTATTTTAGCTGGGATAATAATTTTAGATGTACTGTTTTCGTATTTTGAATTATAGTCATAAAATTCATTAGCAGGAATAATTTCCCCAACAGAGGAAGTTATTAACTTTCTATTTTTTATAATTGAACACTCTAATTCTTTAGCTTTAATAAATTTTTCTGCAATGATATTTGCATCATACATACTCGCTTCTTCAATGGCGTGAATTAATTCTTTTTTATTATTAACTTTACTTATACCAATAGATGACCCACCATTGGATGGTTTAACAATCAGTGGAAATTTTAAAGTTTTAATTATTTCTTTTACGGAATAATCTTGATAATTAAAACTCATATATGGGACTTGTGGTATATCTAAAAAATTAAATATAATTTTAGCAATACTTTTATCCATTCCTAATGCACTAGATAAAGTTTTTGAACCAACATATTTGATATTGAAAAAATCAAGCATACCTTGCAATTTACCATCTTCACCATTATTACCATGTGTTATTGGAAAAATAATATCAAATTTATATAAAAATTGGACAATATTAGATATTAAAAAAATATTTTCTGATTCTTTCCAATTTCCATTTTCTAAATAAGATAAATCATCATTAAAAATGTACCAATTATTAGTTTTATCAATTCCGACGGTAGTTAATTCGTATTTGTTTTTATCTATATTTTCAATAATTGCTTTAGCAGAAAGACACGAAATATAATGCTCAGTTGAACGACCACCAAATAATAACAAAATTTTTTTCATAAAACACCTCATTAAATTATATGATAAATTTGAAAAAAAATAAAAAAACAGGCATAATTAATGAAATAACTTGCATATTAATTAGTGATATGATATATTATTGTTGGTTTAAAATTTATTTCGTTACTTTCCTTTTTTTTGGAGACCGAATAAGGGTTAAATCAAATCTAAAAAAGGAGGTTACGACATGGAAACAAAAGAATATAAAGATATTACTTTAATTTGTAAAGAATCTGGTCAAGAATTTGTTTGGACAGCTGGGGAACAAGCTTTTTACGCTGAAAAAGGTTTTCAACAACCAAAATATTGCCCAGAAGTTCGCGCTAAGAAAAAAGCTGAAAGAGAAAATAATCGCAATAAGTTTAGAAATAATGATTCTAACTCACGTTTTTCTTATTAGTAATTAAAAAACACTTTTTAAGTGTTTTTTTTATATTTAGCTAAATAATAATCCCTTAATTCTTTAAATCTTTGATAGTGTATGACTTCTCGCTGTCTTAAAAAAGAAAGTGGGGCAATAACATCAGGATCATCTGTTTGTTGCATTAGGTGTTCATACATGACGCGTGCTCTTTGTTCTGCGGCCATGTTACTTTCTAAATCCGCCCAAAAGTCTCCGGTTGCTTCGATATATGCAGCGGTAAATGGTACGCCATTAGTATCGGTTGGAAATAATGCATGATCATGTTGAATATAAGTTCCGCCTAAACCAGCTTCTTCAAATTCTTTTATTGAAATATCGTCAGTTAGTTGATAAATCATGGCAGCAATTATTTCAACGTGAGCAAGTTCTTCAGTACCAATATCGGTTAATAAGGCTTTACCTTTCTCATCAGGCATTGTATACCTCTGGTTTAAATATCTTAGTGCAGCTGCAAATTCTCCATCAGGACCGCCATATTGAGCAAATAAATATTTAGCCATTTTGGGATCTTTTCTTTTTATATTAACGGGATATTGTAATTTTTTATTATATAACCACATATTTCCTCCTACTTATTTTCCCAGGGCCAAGGTTTGTATTCCCATGCCCATGGATATTTTTCTAATCCATCACCAGTTAATTTTAATGGACCGTATTTTTCACTATACCTTTGTTCTAGGTCATTTAATTGTTTATTATAATGATTAAATAATTGAATCATATCTTTATCATTAGAATAAATATCTAAATATAACCCAATATCAATAAGGGCAAAGGTGAGTGAATCAATTGATGTTAATAATTCTGCTTGTTCATTTAATGGCCTTATATCATAAGGTTTAGAAATTTTATAGGGATCATATAAGTTAGGAAACATGTTGCCGTGTACAAATCCATTATAAGGATCAAATAAGTTATTGGCAGTGTTATACTTTTTGTTATCCGTGCTCTTTAAATAATAATTTTGATAATTGTTCATTTATATCCTCCTCAAAACATATTATGAAATTAAGGCAATAGTGTATGGGTATTTAACTAGTTAATTTATTTTATAATATAAAAGGCTTGCATTTTATTTGAAAATTTGATATTATTAATATATATAAATGGCGAGTATGGTGAAGTGGTTAACACGGCGGATTGTGGTTCCGTTATGCGTGGGTTCGATCCCCACTACTCGCCCCATTTATGATTACGAAACATAACTTTGATTAGTTATGTTTTTTATTATAATTCCGTTTAAATTATATTACGTTTTGCGTTGACATTGTTTTTTTAAAATGCTAAAATATAAGATATAATAATGTGTTTGTTGAAGTGATTTGTTACCTGATAAGTAGTCATTGTAAAAAAAAGAGTATCTCTTCAGATACTCTTTTGTGCCCCTAATGGCGTACTTATTAAAGTACATGTAAGTTAAAACTTTATTTTAACTCGTTGTGTTGTTTTAAA
>CAZVQX010000033.1:0-3445 GCA_964629735.1 uncultured Muribaculaceae bacterium | reverse complement strand
TCCACCTTCAAATTCTGTATTAAGCCATGCCTCCAAGATATCTAAGGCCTCTAAAACACCAGTGATTTTACCTCCCAGACACAGGAGGTTGGAGTTGTTATGCGCTCGGGTCATCCTTCCCATATAGGTGCTGGTGCAAAGCGATGCCCTAACACCCTTATATTTATTGGCTATAATGCTCATACCAATCCCGGTTGAACAGATTAGGATTCCCCTGGAAGCCTCACCTCGAGAAACAGCACCGGCTACCTTAGATGCATAATGAGGATATCTTACTATTTCACCGGAATGTGATCCAACATCCTTGTAAGGAATATTCCTCTCCCCTAGGTATTCTATAATATGCTGTTTTAATTCGTAACCACCGTGATCATTGCCAATCCAAATGGTTTCCTTGTTCATACTAGATCCCCCACTCATTTTACAGAAATTCTTATTGTCTCTGGTCAAATCGTTGCAGGTCACATAAGTCCTTCGACTAAATCCATGGACTTCTTCATATCATCTCTTCTTAATAGGAAGATATTCACGAGCTTTTGGGCCAATTCTTCCTGCATTGGTGAATTAGACTTTACCTTGTTTACCCATTCAGGCTTTAAGCCTTCTACCCCTTTATATGCACCTGCAAGGGCTCCTACCATAGTGGCTATGGTATCAGCATCTCTTCCAAAGTTGGCACCGTATATAATGCTCTTTACCGGATCTCCATCTGCAAGATAGAACAGGGCCAAGGCACAGGGTACGGTCTCTCTGGAATCGCATAGATCATCACATAGAAAACTCTCATAGAATTGTTCCCTAAAGGTCCTATAGTCATTTACTCTCCTGGCGAGATCCATCACCTCTTGGATCCTGGATATCATAATATTTGAACTGGTCTTATGCAGATATTTGGTAGCTGCAGAGATAACCTCTTCAACAGTGGTTTCCGGTTTCATTGCTTCTGCCACTGCCGCTGCCATCGCACAGGCCGCATCACGGCAGAAATTGGTATCGCCTGAATGTACAAGCCCGGCCACATCATAGGTTTCCAGCGCAGCCTGTCTTGGGTTACAGGCGTTGATTAATCCCATGGGGGATATAGACATGGCGGAACTGCTGCTTTGCATGTTGCCCATACCTGCATTAACCGGCAGTACCACTGAACTTTTTAACTTGTGAACCATATTTCTTACCGGAATATAGAACAGGTTGTAATACTGGTTATTGTATAGAAAGGCTTCAGCAAACTCATCAGCTGTGATATATCCATTGTTGGATAAAATGGCCTCGCATAGTATAAGCTTGATAGCCGAGTCATCTGTCCCATCGCCTTCAAAATCGTCTACCTGGCCATACTCTTTTTCTATTTCCTTATAATGTTCAGTCTCGACAGGGGCTCCCATAGCATCTCCTATCAAGCCTCCTATTAAGCAACCATAAACCTTTTTATAGATTAAGCTATCTTTCATAATTCGTATTCCTTTCTTTCTTATATAATCATTTATAATCACTAGAATCTTATCCCAGCGACCACCTTATTCTCTAATAAAAAACCTTATATTCTTCCAATAACCAGATCCTTGTAGTGGCAATGGCTGCCCTTGAGGACGGACATACCCACTTGACCTGTCAGATATGGTGATTCAGTATCCGTATAAGAGATAAGCACCTGTCCACCGCTCATGACCTTAATCTCAGGACCCTTCACCTGGACCTTGAAAGTATATTCCTTATCATATTCCCATGGATAATCAGTCTCTGTTAAGGTCCGATATCCGTTTTCATTCTTATAAAGGGCAAGTTTATTATCAGGAGCAAGCCCTACTGCGTAGGAGCGGATGGCACCCTGGACCCTGAAGTTAATCTGATGATATTCTCCCAGTTTAGGAATCATAGTTACCCCATAGGTATAGTCCTTCCAGTCATAAGCCCCTGTATATGCCTCACCAAAATCACAACAACTACCGCTTAGTTCATTGTCCTCAAGCGTCCAGATACCTTTAAGATATGAGAACTGACTAACCTCCCGATGTAGTCCGGTCCATACTTCCATTCTTTCTTTTGCGAAATCTACGGAATATTCGGGAGAGCCCATAAAATCAAAATCATCCAGGTAGGCTACCAGAGCATCCGAACCGCTTGTAGGAATGAACTTAACCCCTGCTTCTGTTAAACAAGCTCCATCCATCCTGGGAATATCAAAATCAAGTTTGACCCACTCACCCGGATTCAGTTCCAGTTTAGGGCCCTCTACATCATATCCGGAATTACCGTCCCTCACATATAGGCAGGCCCATACTCCAGTTCTTGTGTCTTCCGGTATCTTGACAAAGCTCTTCAGGCTCTGACCGGGATAAAGGATGGGTGAAAAGCTTGGATCGTATCGGCTGTCATGAAAATCTTCCGGCCTATAATAGGTCTTATGGAATAGTCGAATTTTATCACCAACTGCCAAAGGCTTGGCGACAAGCTTAAGGGCCCCTCTTCCACTGTGAGCCTCTTCATCCGTATGGCTTATAGCATATTCCAAAGTCCTGTCAATATCTGAATCCACCCGGAATCCATGAGTAGAACCCGGAAATTCAAAATGGAATTTTGCAGCTCTTCCCTGCAGAATATCCTCCCATTCCGCAGGACATCTCTCTCCTGCTATTTTATAGGCCAATTCAGCTATATAGACCGCGCACCAAGGAATGTCCATAATATTAAGACTTCCGATTACGCTGGAACAAGCCAGGAAATCATTGATAGGCTTTCTCCACTTATCGTAATCTATTCCATCCAGACCATTTCTAACCCCCATGATGGTTCCCACATTTGCAACATTGCAATCGGTATCCCATCCGGCCATGTTGCATATGTTGATGGCTTTGGAAAAGTCGCCTTCGCTGTATAGCAGCGATAGAATGATAAGGGCAGAATTAGGTATAATATGACATACCCCCGGATAGCGATCATATCCATAGTTGTCCTTGATAAACTTGAAGCAATCCCTCCAGTTGTCAGGATTCTCTCTATAAAAATCTATGACGTCCCGGGCCATACGGACATATTCACAATCCTGAGGGATGGTTGACAGACCTATTTCGATAATCTTTTCAATGTCCTGTTCCACAAAAGCGGCGCTGATACAGGCTGCTATGAACATACCCCCATATATGCCATTTCCTCCATGGGACACACTTGCCGCCTTCTCGGCATACTGGGCAGCTAGCTCTGGATCACCGGGAACCACCAACCCCCAGGTATCGATAAAGATCTGCCCACCGATTTGCTCGGCTACGGCGGCTCCATTCTGTTCTATTGACCCGGAGCGAGGTGCCATTATACCGCTTCTGAGGTTCAGATAAGCTGTGTGCTCCGTTGATTTTCCGTATCCGCCCCACCAATAAAAGCCATGCTCGTATGGAGCATAATTAAGCCAGGTCAAGCCTATCTGCTCAGCGGTTATATCCGGCGTATG
>CAZVQX010000032.1:1175-3502 GCA_964629735.1 uncultured Muribaculaceae bacterium | reverse complement strand
ATTAAGACTACTGTTGTGCCTGATGATGTCATTGACTGTCTCAAAAGCCTTTGTCGCCAATATTATAAGTTAGGTGATGAACTTACTACTTACAAGAATAGACTTATTGGCACTATTGATCAAGTAATGCTAAATTTTACAGATGTCTTTCAAAATGTATATTCAAAGACTGCCTTAGCAGTGCTTGATAGGTATCCTTCACCTAAGCAAATTCTAAATGCTAACAAGAAAACATTAATATCACTTATTGAAAAAACTTCTAAAAAAGGTTTAGCATGGTCCACTGAAAAATATGAACTTTTAGTTTTAAAGGCTAAGGAATTTAAAGATTTAAGCATCAGTAATCCTGGAAATCTAGCCATTCTCAAAGTTAATATTTCCATGGTAAGAACCTTACAAGAGGCCCAAAAAAACATACTTGATGCAATTAATGAAATTATTTTAGCAGATTCTTTAGAAGATAATCCTGTATTGGCACCTATTATTAATCTACTATGCAGTATTCCTGGTATCGGGATACTAACTGCTGCCACGATACTTGCTGAGGTTGGTGATTTTTCTGCATTTTCTAGCCCCAATAAACTTGTAGCTTTCTTTGGAATTGACCCCTCTGTTAATCAATCGGGTGAATTCATTGGAACTCGTAACAAAATGTCTAAAAGAGGCTCTAGATTGCTTCGTAGGGTCATTTTTACAACTGCTTTGGCCAATGTTCGAAGCAAAAGAAATGGTGATAAAACTAATCCAGTGCTCTATGAGTTCTATCAAAAAAAGTGTATAAACAAGCCCAAAAAGGTTGCATTAGGTGCTGTAATGCGAAAGTTAGTAAATATTATATTCGCAGTCATGAGAGATAAAAAGCCTTTTGAGCTAAGAACCCCAGAGGAGCATAAGGAACTACTGTTTACTAGGTCTTTAGTAGCCTAATGATTTGTATTTAATGTTTAGTTTTCAAAGAACAATTTGAAATAATAGTTTCGTTTTTTAAACCAATAATCATTGGTTTATTAGGTGTGCATTTTTTTATTATTAGTTTTTCAAAAAATATTTAATATTATTTTGCTAAAATCTATTGACTTTAATTAGCTGGTCTTTTTTGTTTTATAGTTAATTTTTATCCTTTGATTGTCTATAGTGTTGCGTTTTTGGGACGCTTGGAGCAAAAAAAATTTCACTTGGGTTATCAATTTTTAATATTTCTGTTATTCTCTTTGCTTCTTCAATTGTTAAAGGGGCTCTTCCGTTAAGTTTTGCATTTAACGATTGTAGAGAAATACCTAATTCTAAGGATAATTCTTCTTGAGTCATGCCTTCTTCTACAAGCTTACCCTTCAACTTATTTGTATTCATAGTATCTTCCTCCTTATTATTTTCGTTGCATTTCTGGGATAATTTAATTCTACACCCTTTATACATTTCTGTCAATCCAAAAATGCAACATTTTTTTATATTTCTTAATTAATTGTTGCATAAGTGATATAAAAAGGGGTATAATTAGAAAGTAGGAGGTATTATTATGGATGCAAATGAAACTAAAAATGTTATAAGAAAAATTAAAGAGAGGAGATTACAATTAGGTTTATCCTATCAGGATCTAGCAGATAAAACAGGGATAAGTAAATCAACACTACAAAGATATGAAAGTGGCTCTATTAAAAATCTATCTATTGATAAACTTGAGGTCTTAGCTGAAGCCCTAGAAACTTCTCCAGGTTACCTTATGGGATGGGAAGATGAAAATGCTAGTATAAATTCTAGTTTCAAAGGACAAAAAATATCTTCTGCAAAAGAAGCAATGGAATTTATTCTAAAGCAACCAGTATTAATGGCCTATGGTGGGTATGATGTAAAAAAAATGAGTGATGAAGACTTAGTTAACTTTGCAAATGATCTTCTAGAACATCTTGAACTATTAAGTCTTAAATACAAAAAATAGAGCCTTCGTCAAAAGGGGGAAATGTTTATTGACCAAAGAAGAAATTATTTCAATGGCTACAAAATGTAAAGAAGTATACCGTACTAAGGATCCTTTTGAAATTGCTGGAGAGCTTGGTATAGATATCAATTACTCAAATTTAAATAAAAAAGCTGTTCAAGCATATACTCTTAGACCTTTAGAAGATAGACCTCCAGCAATTTTTATTAATTCAAATTTTGATTCCCGTTCTAAAAAAGTCCTATGTGCCCATGAGCTAGGACACGCTATAATGCATAATTCTGCCTGCAATCATTTTGATAATGGTACTATTAGTAATGAAGAATTTGAGGCCAATCTCTTCGCAGTAGCCTTACTTTTTAACCCTGACGATTTTAATATGAAATTAGAA
>CAZVQX010000032.1:0-1165 GCA_964629735.1 uncultured Muribaculaceae bacterium | reverse complement strand
AAAAGTATCCTAGATCATAATATAACATACTAAATTCAAAGGGACTATACCATATACGCACAGTCCTTTTTAAAATTTTAATTAAATAAAAGCCAGTAACTAAAATTAATTTAGCTACTGGCTTTTATCTTACCAAACACAAAAAACCTTTTTATCATTTCAATTTTCTATTAAGTTCTAGCTCATCACATACTGTCTATTCATATAATCTTTTAAATTTATTAAAAGATTCTTCTACAAGCTTTTGATCGTCATCAAAATCATGATTTGATAAATATTTAAGCAAATGATTTTTCAAGGTATCATCATTGCCCCTACTTTCATGAAATTTAATTAGCATTTCAAGAAATTCTGCATGACTTAAATCAATCTGTCGATTAATTTTATCTCTTACAGTAGTTTCAAACACTTCAAAAGTATCAGCTACTGATTTAACAGCTTTTGTAACAGTACGTCTAACACTTTGTTCATCAATATCATTTTCATTTTTTAATTCTTCTAGCGCAATCTCAATCACCTGGAGAATCTGTGTAATTCGTGAACTCCCCTGAATTCTTGTTGATTCATTTAATTTCTCTGTAGTATTAATTGAATCCCCCCTCCTTTCCAATTTTTTTTCAATTGTTTCAATTGTACCATCAGACCAGACTCTTAATTCATAAATATTAATAAGTTTTTTTGCCATAATACCCCTCCTTTTTTTATTAGTACTATACAAGTACTAACTTATAGTTTTATTATATCACACTTTTCGTATATTGCAAGTACTTATTTTAAACTTATTTATTATTTTTTCACTATGGAAATTAAAAAAATAATAAATATAGAAATTACTACTAAATTTATTATAAATAAAAGCCAGTAACTAAAATTACTTTAGCTACTGGCTTTCTACAATGAATCCTAATTATGAATATCTATAATAAACCACTTATCTTCGTTTATATAATGCATTAATTCGTAAGTATATTCTTCGTCTTCTACCCTGCTTTTACAGATATATCTGTGTTTCGAATCACTTTTTGCTACATTAATTATTCCATCAACTTCCATAGTTTTAAGTTCATTATTGATGTAGAATCCAAATTTAGCAGGCCCTGAATTAAAACCATTAATCATAACTATTTCTTTACCCATAATATCCCCTCCATACATACATTGTACT
>CAZVQX010000031.1:0-4099 GCA_964629735.1 uncultured Muribaculaceae bacterium | reverse complement strand
TCTATTGTTGGGTTAATAATTAACTTACCATCAACACGACCAACATAAACACCAGCGACTGGTCCATCAAATGGAATATCACTAATTGAAACAGCAAGCGATGCACCAAGCATTGAGCTCATTTCAGGAGTCGCGTCTAAATCAACGCTTAAAACCGTGTTAATAATTTGTACTTCATTTCTAAATCCATCTGGAAATAGGGGGCGCATTGGACGGTCAATTAATCGACCAGTTAAGGTAGCGTGTTCGCCTTCGCGACCTTCGCGACGTAGAAACGATCCTGGAATTTTACCAACCGCATATAGTTTTTCGCTATATGAAACAGTAAGTGGAAAATAATCTAAATCTTTTGGAGCAGAACCTGCAACTGCAGTAACTAAAACAGCTGTATCGTTTAATCTAACTAAAACTGCGCCATCGGATTGTTTGGCAAGTTCACCAACTTCAATACTAAGTTTCTTGCCATAAAAGTCGCGTTCATATACTTTTTTTGCCATTTTTTACCTCTTTTCTCGTATATTATATTTTCTTAAAAAGGAAAACTGTCGCAATTGACAGTTTCCAATCTTATTTACGTAAGCCTAGTTTTTCGATTAATGCTAAGTACGCTTCACGGTCAGTACGACTAAGATAATCTAATAGACTACGACGATGTCCGACCATTTTTAATAGACCGCGTTGACTATGATAGTCATGTTTATGACCTTTCATGTGAGCGGTTAAGTCACGGATTTGTTCAGTTAATAGTGCAACTTGAACTTCAGTTGAACCCGTGTCTTTTTCGTTTTTACCAAATTCTTTAACGATTTCAGCAATGCGTTCTTTTGATAATGCCATATTTGTTTCCTCCTTTTAATTCATAACTTATTCATCGCTAAACGTTGAGGATTCGATTAGCAGCGAATAAGTCGCCTTTGATATTATATCATTCACTTGCTTATAAGCAAGTTAAATATATAAAAATTCGCTATATTTAGATATGGAAATTGTCTTTAACAACTTTAACAAATTCTTTAATAAATTCAGTTGCTTTTTCTAATTCCGCTTCACTTGGTTTTAAGCGAATTTTTAAACCCTCATCAACAACTTTCATACGAAGTTGTTTTGCTCTTACAAGTAAGTTGCCTACAGCTTCTCCACTCCAGCCATAACTTCCAAAAGCAGTCATATATTTACCTTGAACCATGAAAGGATTAAGTGAATTAAGGACATCATACATTACCTTAAGAGCATCACCGACAAATGTTGGGGAACCAACAATAAAAGCATCACTATTTTCGATATCATCTAAGACATCATTTAGACGACTAATTTGCATATCATAGACAAATAAGTCTACATTTTGCCGGTTAATATAGTTTTTAAAGGCTTCTACTATCTTTTCTGTATAACCGTAACTTGATACATAAACAATAGTAATTTTAGGACGAATTCTTCTTTTAGTAATAGACCAAGTTGAATATTTTCTAACAGCTTTTAATACATCACTTGGCTGATCAATTAAGGGACCATGAGAAGGAAAAGCTTGGTTAACATTAAGTTCAGTAAACTTTCTTAAGGCCTCGCGAGTTTCCCTTTTAAAAGGACTCATAATCGAATCATAATAATATTGGAAAGCATAATCATAATTTTCTTTGGTTTTTAACTCACTAAGAAGGAGAGCATCGCTACATAAATGTTCACCTAAAAAGTCGCAAGTAAAAGCAATTCCTCTTTCTTCGTAAAACGTAATAATAGTATCTGGCCAATGTACATTAGGAACGATAAGAAATTTTAGTGTTACATCATCAAACTTTACGACTTCTTGATCTTTGACTACATTTTTCTTAAATTGCATATTTACAATATTTTCAAGATTCGCCATAGCTAAAAAAGAACCATAAACTTCGATATTTGGGTTAAGTTTGAGTAGTTCTTCAATTGAACCGCTATGGTCTGGTTCAGTATGATTTACGATTAAAACATCAATTTTATCAATAGGAGTAATTTCTTTAATGTTGTCGAGCCATTCTTGAGTAAATCCGTCTTTAACTCCGTCGATAATTATTGTTTTATTGTTATTAGTTTTAACCAAAAAAGAGTTATATGTTGTACCATGTGTCGTTTTCATTACGATATCAAAAACTCTTAGGTTTGGATCTTTTACCCCAATTGAATAAACATTCTCATGTAATTTAGTTGTTGCCATATTCATTACCTCATTTCTTTAATTAATTTTCGACAAACTTCTTCGTCTTTTTGTAATTGTTTTATTAATTTCCCCATTGATTCTTGCTTTGTTTCTTCGCGGATATATTTTAAAAATCTAATGGAAAGTTCCTTTTTATAAATATCTTCTTTAAAATCAAAGATATGAACTTCAAGAAGTGGAGAAATAAGAGGATTGACCGAAGGCCTTAGACCAATATTTGCCATCCCATAATATTTTATATTATTTAGAATTATTTCGACAAAATATACACCATCCTTTGGTAATTGATAACTAAAAAGCAATTCGATATTTGCCGTTGGATAACCTAGTTTCTTGCCAAGTCCATGTCCTTTAATAACAAAACCTTTTACTTCATATGGCCTTGATAGTAGTATTGTTGCTTCTTCTAAATCACCTCTTTTTAAAAGTTCACGAATTAATGTTGTTGAAACTTTTAAACCGTTTTTTGTTAAAACATGCGAAACAGCATATAATTCAAAATCTTTACTTGCATCAAGAAGTGTTTTAACATCTCCAAGTGCTTTCTTTCCGAAGTGATAATCTTCTCCAACAATTACATAATGTGGTTTTAACTTATTTAAAACTTGATTAATAAATTCTTTAGGTTCAAGCTCTTTAAACTTATCATTTAGCGTAGCAATAATAAGAGTCTTCACACCAAGATTTTTAAAAATGTTCTTCCGATCAGTCAAAGAAGTTAAAGGATAGTTGTTTGTTTCTATCGCCTTCATTGAAATTGGAGGAATAATTAGCATAACAGCAATATTTTTAGTTAATTCTTTTGCTTTTTCAATTAACTTTTGATGACCTAAATGTACCCCATCAAAAGTACCAAGACATAAGGCAGTATCTTTTGTTAATGGTTCAATATTTTTTAAATCTAATGATATTATTTTCATAAATTAAATCCTCTTTTTACTTTATAAAGTTGTGGACCAGATCTCTCCAATATAGCTAGTACTTTTTCTTCATATATTGCTACTAGCAAAGGTTCGAGCTTAGCTAACATGATTGTTTTTCCGTTTCTAATATCCTCTTTTTGTGTTTTATTAACATCAATAAAAATTAAATGACCAAGTGCCTTATCAATAGGAATGATTCTTAAGTTATTAATATCATCAATCTTTTGAGCATCTTCAACTTTAAACTGTCCGTTTTTTGTTCTTACTAATTTAATAGTAGTTGCAATAGTACCAAGTTTTAATGCGATATCTTTTCCCAATGTACGAATATATGTACCTTTTCCAGTCGTTACTTCAATTTCTAAAAAAGGTGCTTCATAACTTAATAAATGGATTTTATGTATATATACTTTTCTTTTTGGAACTTCTTTTTTTATTCCTTTATGAGCATAGCGATAAAGTGGTACTCCATCAACTTTTATAGCACTTGTTAGGGGTGGGGTTTGATCTATTTCGCCTAAAAAGCTTACTAAAGCGGCTTCAATTTCACTTTTTGTTAACTTAGGCACTTCCATTTTTTTAATTACTTCACTTGTATTATCTAAAGTGCTCGTTTCAATACCTAACTCAAAAGTTGCTATATAAGTCTTTGTATCATTTTCAAGATATGGTAGCACTTTTGTTCCTTCATTAATTGCGATTATTAAAAGACCTTCTGCGAAAGGATCAAGTGTACCAAGATGACCAACACGACGAGTTTTAAAATGTCGCATAATTTTGTTATCAACTGACCTACTTGTCATTCCTTTATCTTTATTAATTAAAAGTAGTCCATTCATCGCCATTTTCTCTCGCTTATATTATAATATAACATAACGGAGAAAACTAACTTGAAACAAATACGAAAAGCTCTTGCAAGTGTAAAAAAGGCTGACAATCTCTATAACCTAATTAGTGATGGCGATAAAATTGCAATCGGTATTAG
>CAZVQX010000030.1:0-4409 GCA_964629735.1 uncultured Muribaculaceae bacterium | reverse complement strand
GTTTTCTATTTTTATAATATTATTAGTATTTAACTTTAACTCTCCTTGTATTTCTATAAATTTATTAATACTTATTAGAAAAGTATAACTAACAAACTCACCAAATTCTTTATCGATGATTGGACTATCTTTAAGTAGATAGTCTATTTTGTTTGTTTGATTATATTTAAATTCAATTTTAACTTTAATACCATCAACAAGTTCAATAATTAGAGCCTCTTCTAAACATGTGTTAGCGCAGCGTCGATAAGCCCTAATTAATCCTCCAGCCCCTAATTTAATCCCACCAAAATATCTAATAACAACACATAATACATTATTTAAGTCATTACTTTCTAAGACGCTTAGTATTGGTGCACCTGCCGTGCCGCTTGGTTCACCATCATCATTAAACCTTTTAACATTACCACATATATAAGCATAACAATAATGAGTTGCACCAACATGTTTCCTTTTTATATTTTCTAGTTTTGTATTAACATCATCAGTATTTGTAATTTTTATTAAGTAGGTAATAAATTTTGACTTTTTTATAATTATTTCATTACTTACATTTTCTTTAATTGATAACATAACATCACCAAATTAATTATAACTTATTATGAATAATTTAGCAAAGTAATAAATAAATACCCAAATGCTCCTTTTTTTGATATAATTAGCATGGTGAGGATAATGCTAATAATACAATTACTCGGTTTAATTGCATTTATATTTTTATTAGTAGGCTTTTGGGCAGATTCTAAATATAAAATATTAATAATGCATTTAATAGCCAATTTTATATATTCAATTCATTATTTTATGTTAGGTGCTTATAGTGGGGCTGGTGTATGTATAACAGTGGTAATATCTGATTTTTTTCTAAGAAATAAAACAGTTAAAAAATCTCTTATATGTCACGGAGTTATTTTTTCCTTTTTATTTTTACTAATTGGAATGCTTACATATACCAATGTGTTATCTTTAATTCCTAATATAGCAGCTATATTTACAATGTATTTATTATCTAAAGAAGACGCTAATGAAGTTAGGTTAGGAATGATTTTTGTATCATTAATGTGGACTATCTATGGTTTTGTAGTTGGATCATATGTTGTTAGTATAACAGAACTAATCTTGGCTATTTCTAATACAGTGGCATATAACAAATATAAAAAGAATAAGAGGTGATAATATTATAAAAGACAAATTATCAATAACTCCTAATAAACCAGGATGTTATTTAATGTTAAATGAAAGCGGTAATATTATATATGTGGGAAAAGCTAAGAAATTAAAAAAACGTCTTAGTTCATACTGGAGTGGTAAACATACTGGAAAAACAGGGAAGCTAGTTAGTGAAATAGTAGATTTTGAATATATTGTTGTTAGTAGCGAAACTGAAGCATTAATTTTAGAATTAAATTTAATAAAAAAACACAATCCAAAATACAATATATTACTTAGAGATGATAAAACTTATCCATATATTGAATTAACTAATGAAGCAGTACCAAGATTAATGATTGTTAGAAATATTAATCGTAAAAAAACAAATACAAATAGAATGTATGGACCATATCCTAATGTTTATGCTGCTAGAAAAACAGTAGATTTATTAAATAGAATGTATCCTTTAAGAAAATGTCGAACTTATCCTAAAAAACCTTGTCTTTATTATCACATTAATCAATGTTTAGGATACTGTACTTATAAAATAGATAAAAAAATTATTAACGAAATGGAAAAAGATATTATAGGATTTTTAAAAGGTGATTCATCGATTGTTACAGATAAAATCAAGCAGGAAATGATTATTGAAAGCGAAAAAATGAATTATGAAAAAGCGCAAGAACTAAAAGAATTATTAGATTATATTGATATTACTTTAGTTAAACAAAAAGTTGAAATTAATGATTTGACACCTTATGATATTTTTGGCTTTTATCAAAATAATGATTATTTAGCAGTTCAAGTTTTCTTTATTAGAGGGGGCAAAATAATAGAGACTAGCCATAATATTATTTCTATCATTGATGAAGTAGAAGAAGAATTAACACGATATATTGCTAAATTCTATGAAAAAAATGTATTAATTCCTAAAGAGTTGCTTGTTCCTGAAATAGTTAATTCAGAACTATTAGAAACTTTTTTAAAAATAAAAGTCAAAAAACCTAAACGAGGTGTTAAGAAAAAAATTGTTGATATGGCCAATAATAATGCTAAAATATTATTAGAAAAAGAATTTGAATTAATTGATAAAGAAGAAAAAAGAACTATTTTAGTTAACGAAGAATTAAAAGAATTACTAAAATTAAATAAATTAGATAGAATTGAAATATTTGATAATTCCTATTTATTTGGTAGTTA
The DNA here is from genome assembly GCA_964629735.1 of uncultured Muribaculaceae bacterium. GTDB lineage: Bacteria > Bacillota_I > Bacilli_A > RF39 > UBA660 > CAZVQX01. The sequence continues at coordinate 2,057 of CAZVQX010000030.1, read as the reverse complement.
TAGTGTTTCTGGAATGGTTGTTTTTATTAATGGAAAACCAAGTAAAAATGATTATCGTAAGTTTAAAATTCATTTAGATAAAAGCGATGATTATGAGGCGATGAGAGAAGTTGTTTATAGGCGCTACTTCAGGGTTATAAGAGATGATTTGATTAAACCTGATTTAATTATTGTTGATGGTGGAATCGGGCAAATAAATGCAGCAAAAGAAGTTTTACAATCACTCAACGCAGATATTCCCGTCATTGGTCTTAAAAAAGATGATAAACATAAAACTAGTAAATTATTAACCTCTAATCCTATTAGAGAAATTGATATTGATCCGAAAAGTAATTTGTTTAATTATTTAGAAAGAATACAAGAGGAAGTGCATAGATTTACTATTAATTATCATAAACAACTTAGAAGTAAAGGTGCACTAGAAAGCGTTCTTGATAAAGTAGATGGAATTGGAAATAAAAGAAAAACGGAACTACTTAAAAAATATAAAACTATTACTAAATTAAAAGAATTAAGTGTAGAAGACTTAAGTATAATCTTACCTACAAAAGTAGCTATGAATTTATATGAAATATTAAAAAATTATGAAGTGTAAAAGGTTAATAATTATTTATATTCAAATGGTGAAAAAAAGAATTTGAAAAAGATTTAACAGTGGCTTTTTGAAAGGAAATAAATGAAAGCAATGTATTAACCCATAACGAGGATGAAACATTTAGATTTTTTAATTATTCATAGTATTTAACTATAAATTATGTCTAATCTTATAAAAAAATAGTTGTTTGTTTTAAATAAATGAAAGGTGACTATAATATGAAAAATAATTTAATTATCTTAATAAAAATTATAAGTAACCAAAAATTCTAAAACTTTAATTCATTTTAACTATGGATTTGATTTTGATTCTTTGTATTAAATATTAAAACACATTATAAAAAACTTTCTATAATGTGTTTTAAAATGGTATAATGTAAGAGGTGATGTATATGACTAAAATAAAAGTAATGGATGAATTATTGGCTAATAAAATAGCAGCTGGAGAAGTAGTTGAAAGATGTGCTTCCGTCGTTAAGGAACTGGTTGAAAATAGTATAGATGCTGGTAGTTCGGAAATAAAAATTGAACTAGTAGAAGCAGGTACAAAAGAAATAAAGGTTATTGATAATGGTAGCGGTATGGAAAAAGAAGATGCTATTTTATCATTTAATCGTCATGCTACTAGCAAGTTAATGACTGATGATGATTTATATAATATTAATACTTTGGGTTTTCGTGGTGAAGCCTTAGCGTCCGTCGCTAGTGTTAGCCGTATTAATTTAAAAACATCAACTGGTAATATTGGAACTGTTGTTTCTATTGAAGGTGGTCATATTACCGAAGTCTCGCCAGGGGATGCTAGAAAAGGTACAATCATCACTGTTAGTGATTTATTTTATAATACTCCGGCTCGTCTTAAATATATGAAAAGTATTTATACCGAACTTTCAAGTATTACATCTTTTGTCAATAAAATCGCACTATCACATCCAAATATTAAATTTGTCTTAAGTAACAACGGGAATGTTTTATTAAATACTGATGGTACTGGAGATTTATTAAAAACTATTAAAGAAATATATGGAATTGATATTGTTAAAAAAATGATTGAGATTAGAGGAAGTAATGATGATTACGAAATATATGGTTATATTACTTTGCCAGAAGTCACACGTTCTAATCGTAATCACATGATTACTCTAGTTAATGGACGCGTTGTTAAAAACATTGAATTAAATAAAGTAATAAATGATAGTTATCATACTTATAAACCTTATAATCAATATCCAATTGTTGTTATAAGTATTCAAGTTGATCCAACATTAATTGATGTCAATATCCATCCGACTAAGCAAGATATTAAGTTTAGTAAAATGGAGAGTTTAACTTCCTTGATTAATGATGCAATAAAGGATGCACTAAAAAGGACAATGTTAATTCCTAAAGTGGAAGTTAAGGAACAAATACCTATAACTAATAATAATTATGTTCAGTCATCTTTAGATTTAAATAGGGTATTA
>CAZVQX010000029.1:0-4525 GCA_964629735.1 uncultured Muribaculaceae bacterium | reverse complement strand
TATGAAATAACCCTTATTCCTTAAACCACATACAAATAAATAATTTAAAGGATAATAAGTAGACTATTATCCTTTTTTTTGATAAAATTATATAAGGTGGTCATGTGTTAAGAAGTGAAGTTGATTTAACAAAAATTACGCCAATGATGAGGCAGTATTTAGACATTAAAAATAAACATGAAGATGTAATCATCTTTTTTCGTCTTGGCGATTTTTATGAGATGTTTTTTGAAGATGCAATTTTGGTATCTAAATTATTAGAAATTGCTTTAACAAGTAGAAGTGCTGGTTTAGATGAAAGAATTCCGATGGCTGGTGTTCCACACCATTCGGCTAATATATATATCGAAAAGCTTGTTCAACTTGGGTATAAAGTAGGTATTTGTGAACAATTAGAAGACCCAAAAGATGTCAAAGGTATTGTTAAAAGAGATATTGTACAAATTATTAGTAAGGGTACAATTATGGATGTTGATTCACTAAATGCATATGAGAATAACTATATTGGTAGTCTTATTAGTTTTAGTGATGGTTTTGTTATTAGTTATGCTGATATATCTACTGGTGAAATAAATGTAAAATTCATAGGAAATAATAATAGTAAGATAGTAAGTGAAGTTATTAATCTCGGTTTAAAAGAAGTAGTAGTTACAGATAAAGTTGATAAAAATATAATCTCAATTTTAACTAATCAATTTAAATTAGTTGTTTCATTACATGAAACAGTTGATATTAATAAATATAATTACATATATGAAGAATTAGATAACGTATGGTTAATTGAAGGTGTTAAACATTTAATAAGTTATATTGATAAAACCCAATTAAGAGATCTTGCCCATTTACAAAAAGTTATTGTTACTGATGATAATCAATATTTAAAAATGGATGTTCATACTAAAAGAAATCTTGAATTAACTGAAACGTTAAGAACTAAGGAAAGAACCCATTCTTTAATTTGGCTATTAGATAAAACCAAAACAGCGATGGGGTCTCGTTTATTAAATAAATATATTTCTAATCCTTTAATTGATAAAGAAGAGATAAATAAAAGATACGATTATGTTGATACGTTAATTAATGAATTTATCTTAAAAGAAGAATTACAAAATTATTTAAGCGAAGTATATGACTTAGAAAGATTAAGTGGAAAAATTGCTTTTGGTAATAGTAATGCTAGAGATTTAATTCAATTAAAAAATTCTTTAAAAGTTTTGCCAAATATAAAATATATTTTAGAGAAAATAAATTATTATAAAAATATTGATACTTTAGATTTATTATATAATTTATTAGAAAATAGTATTTATGAAACACCGCCAATTGGTATTAAAGAAGGTTTTTTAATAAAAAGTGGTTATAATAGTGAACTAGATGAATTAAAAGATTTACGAAAAGGTGGGAAGGATTTTTTAGCCCGATTTGAAAATGAAGAAAGAGAAAGAACGGGGATTAAAAACTTAAAAATTGGATATAATAAAATATTTGGTTATTATATTGAAATCACAAAAGGAAATATTGGTCTAGTGAAAGATGAATTTGGATATGAGAGAAAACAAACATTAAGTAATTGTGAACGATATATAAGTCCTATATTAAAAGAAAAAGAAGCTTTAATATTAAATGCCGAGGAAAAAATAGTGGAACTTGAATATGATTTGTTTATTGAAATTAGGGATGAGGTAAAAAAATATATTCCAACAATTCAAAAAGTTTCAACAATTATTAGTGAAATTGATGTCTTACAATCTTTTAGTACTGTTGCAGAACAAAATAATTATGTTCGTCCAATACTTAATAAGGAAAGGTTTATTAATATTATTAATAATCGTCATCCAGTGGTCGAAAAAGTAATCAGTTCGGAATTTGTTCCAAATAATATCATAATGGATCAAAATACTGATATATTATTAATAACTGGACCTAATATGGCTGGTAAGTCGACTTATATGCGCCAAATGGCGATAACTGTTATAATGGCCCAAATAGGCTCTTTCGTTCCAGCAACGCAGGCTAATATGCCAATATTTGATGCAATCTTTACAAGAATAGGTGCTAGTGATGATTTAGTTAGTGGTGAATCAACGTTTATGGTTGAAATGAATGAGGCCAATAATGCTATAAGTAACGCGACTGAAAATAGCTTAATCTTATTTGACGAATTAGGTAGAGGAACAGCTACTTTTGATGGAATGGCTCTAGCTCAAGCTATTATTGAATATATTCATGATAAAATTAAAGCGAAAACATTGTTTTCAACCCATTATCATGAGTTAACAGATTTAGAGGATAGTTTAGATAAACTTAGAAATATTCATGTTAGTGCTTATGAAGAAAATGGAAAATTAACATTTTTGCATAAAATCAAAGAGGGAAGTATTGATAAAAGTTATGGTATTCATGTTGCTAAATTAGCAAAATTACCTGATACTTTAATTAAAAGAGCCCATGCAATATTAAAAGTTTATGAACAAAACGAAATTAAGAGGGATTTAAAAGTTCAACAATCATTACCGTTAGAAGAATTGTTAATTGAAAAAGAATCTCTTGTTGAGAAAGAATTAAAAAAAATCAATGTAATGGAAATATCACCTTTAGATGCGCTTAATTTATTATATAAATTAAAAAAAATGATGGAGGAGGAATAATATGGATTTATTAAAACAAAAAAATTGGTGGATTTGGTTATTAATATCAATATTCGGTGGTTGGACATCAAATTTATTTTTAGGGGCATTATTGAATGTATATGATAAAGAGGCATGGTATGCTAAATGGCAAAACTGGTTATTAGGAATTTTATTATTAGTATTTCCTTTTGTAATAATGGTAGCTATTTTTAATTTGCAAATAACCTCGTTAGTGGCTGCTAAATTAGATGTGCCAGGAAAAGAAATTTATTTATCGCCATATATTTGGATTTTATTATTAATAATTCCTATAATTGGTTGGATATTATTGTCTGTTTTAATAATATATTTAAATATTTGGATTATTGTTATGTTATATCGTGGTAGTGGTGAACAATATGTTCTTAGTAATTAGTTAGGGTTAGTGATAATATGGAACAATTAAATAGAAGTGAACTTCGCAAAATCATAATGACAATTCTTTATCAAATAAATGTATATAACAAAAATATGATTCATTATAATATTGAAGAGGTCATTAATGAATCATTAGAAATTGAAAATGAGTTTGTTAAAGATGTGGTTTATGGTGTTGTTACTCATCAAAAAGAAATTGATGAAAAAGCAAACCGATTATTAAACAAATGGACAATTGATCGTTTAGGCTTTACTGATCAAGCAATTTTAAGAATGGGAATATATGAGTTATTATACACAGACACTCCTGATATTGTTGCAATCAATGAAGCTGTTGAACTTGCTAAAGTATACAGTGATGATGATGTTCGAAAAATGATAAATGCTGCACTAGACAAACTATACCACGAAAAGTAGGTGATTTTTATGCATAATATTGAGTATTTAACAGTTGAGGCTTTAACTAAATATTTAAAATTTAAATTTGATAGTGATAATCATTTGAAGGTTGTATATTTAAAAGGAGAAATATCTAATTTTAAAGCTCATTCAACCGGACATTTTTATTTTTCGTTAAAAGATGAATATAGTAAAATAAATGCAATTATGTTTAGTACCCATACTAGAAAAATATTATTTACACCAAGCGAAGGTATGAATGTTTTGGTTAGGGGAAGGGTAAGTATATATGAGGCTACCGGCAATTATCAAATTTATGTTGAAGAAATGTTGGAAGATGGGTTGGGGAATTTATATGTTGCTTTTGAACAATTAAAAGAAAAATTATATAAAGAAGGATTATTTGATGAGAGTAAGAAACTACCAATTCCTAAAATTCCAAATAGGGTAGGGGTTATAACAGCTAAAACAGGTGCTGCTATTAAAGATATAATTTCAACAATAAATAGAAGATTTCCAATTTGTGAAATAATTGTTTTCCCAAGTTTAGTTCAAGGAGAAAATGCAGCTTCAGATATTGTTAGTAAAATTGAACTTGCCCAAAATTATAATTTAGATGTATTAATTGTGGGACGCGGTGGTGGTTCAATTGAAGATTTGTGGCCATTTAATGAAGAAATCGTTGCGAGAGCAATATTTAAATCCAAAATACCGGTTATAAGTGCCGTTGGTCATGAAACTGATTTCACTATTAGTGATTTTGCAGCTGATTTAAGGGCCCCAACACCAACTGGTGCAGCCGAAATGGCAGTACCTAATATAATTGATTTAAGACATCGTTTAGATCAATTGGTTATTCGAATTAACGAAAATATTTATAAAAAAATTAATTTTCAGAAATTATATTTAGATAGTATTAAAAATTCTTTCGTTATTAAAAATCCAATGATTATGTATGAAAATCAGCAACAGCGAATTTCCAACATTTTAGAAAAAATTAATAATATCATTGATTATAAAATAGAAAAAAACCAAACTTTAGTTAACAATATTAAAAATAATAATATATTGTTAAACCC
>CAZVQX010000028.1:0-5338 GCA_964629735.1 uncultured Muribaculaceae bacterium | reverse complement strand
TAACCCCAACATTACAACACGTGGCTTTGTGTTAGTCAATTATAATTTCGAATTGTTAAAGCAATTGGAAAAAATTTCTAAAAAAGCAATTATTTCAAAATTAAAAAATCGTATCAATTATGCTGAAATAAAGCAAGAAATTATTGCCCAATTGTCACCATACATATATGATAAAACAGGTAGAAAACCAATTATTTTACCTGTAATAATGAATATTAAGAAAGCTAATTAGTTTTCTTTTTTTATTAAAAAGTTGCAATCACTTGCAACTTTTCTTTCTATTATCAAAAATAATTATTCCAATATAACTAATAATACCTATCCCAGATATAAATACTCCTTCTTTAAATAATGGCGATTCATATTTTATTACAACCTTATAATTTCCTTTTTCAACAGGAAAGCCTAGAAAAACTTCATTAACCACTTCCGGTATAACTTCTTTACCATTTAATGTAATTGTAAAACCTTCATCATATGGAATAGTTGTAACAAAATAGCCATTATTAGAAACTTTAATGTTACCGTAAAGATAATCTCCTTGAGTCTTATTCATATCAATTTCCATTTGATCAATTTCATTATTAATGCCCTTGATTTCGTTATAATCTAAAATATAAGTTTCTACTTTTGATATTTCATAAATACCTTTCGCAAATTCAATTTTAAGATTATCAATTATATCGTTTGAAGATATAACATATTCAAAACTATAATTACGATTATGATAAATCCACTCTCTACAAGTCAAAACATTTCTAACACCGTTGATATTAATTACAATATCACCAGAACTACATCTAGGATTATTTAATAAATCAAACTTAATAATTAAAATTTGATCCTTTTTCAAATTAGTTACATCTAAATCAATATAATCCTTTTTTGATGCTGTAATGTAATAATTACCATCATTTTTTTCAATCTCAATATTGTTACCAATTTTACTAAAATAATCCAATTCTATTTTTTTAATTTTACTATAAAAAGTATAATTAGTGTTATCGTTTGCCACAACACCTGTTAACAAAGGTTCTAAATTATAAGGATATTCTAATTTATTATAATCATCAATATTCATAATCTTATTAGTAGCATAAGCTAGAGGAAAAACGCTCTCATTTTTATATATCTTAAATTCACTATTACCATTTATCAATTCATAACCAATGGGTTCTGTACCGCTGGTTCCAAGATATTTAACACCCATTAGTGTTTGAAATAATATATTACTACTTTGGGCGGTAATGACGCGATTGCGATAAGGGATTGCATTTTTAAATACTTCATAATAAAATTCGTTATAATCATTATTATATGTTGAAGAATAAAGTGAGGTTTGAAAATAATTTGGATGATATATTTTGTTAGATGTAGATAGGGTTGCATCTAAATTATTAAAGCGGTAATAATTAAAATCACTTTCTATTGTTTTATTTATTAATTCTTGTTTTGAATTGTTAAATTCATTTTTATATCTTTCCCTAGTAACAAAAGATTCATTAACATTAGCGGAAAATGAGTTAATAAGCGCTACCACAATAATGGGTATAATAATTAAAGTTTCCTTTTTGAATCGATAGTAACTAAATAATGATATAAAAAGTATTAGAATATCTAAAAAATAAACAAGAGTTTCTTGATTAACTTTAAAATTAATCATTCCAACAATCAAAGAACCAAACACTAATGGAACTAGCGAAACATTTTCTTCAAATACCCTTTTAAGAAACTTAGCAATCAAAAGTCCAATTAATGGAGCGAATGGTATTAACACCTTGTATCTTACATATAACATGCCATTTAGCAAATAAACAAATAGTGGAACAAAAAAGATAATTGACAACATTAACGATAATAAAATCGTTTTCTTGCTTTTACTAAAATAACCATGTATTAAACCAACAACACTAATGGCTGTAAGCCCTAACGAATAAGGAGTATATAAAAGTGAATCATCATTAATTTTTGGTAAAAATAAGGAAGCAACATTAATGTTGTTAATTGCTTGTCCCCGTCCATTAACAATAATACCTATTGTTGGCATTAATAATATTCCGGCCATCAATACACCAACCAACATTACGCCAATCATTTTTAATAAACGAAAAACAAAAGACTTAACATCAATGCTATCAGCAAACATTTTATAAATACCATATAATCCAATAGTTATAAGTCCACCAACACTATAAAAATAACTAGTCATAATTAATAAAAAAACACTCAATATTAATAACCACTTTTTATTACTATTAAAATATTTATCAATTCCCATTAAACCTAAAATTATAAAAGGAATATAATTAATAAACATAATATGTCGATGACTATGGAAAATAATAGGATTTGCCAACATGAAAACAAAAGCACTAATGAAGGCTATTTGCGAACTATATCGATTGTTTTTAAGCCATTTATAAAATAAAACCGCACTTAATAACACAATTATTATCGAACTAATAATTATGTAATCAATCATTTTGACAAAAGGCAATAAATAAGCAATTAAAATAATAGGATTTAGCAATCCATAATAAGAAAAATTATATATATTTTGACCCGCTCCTAAATTAGGTGCAAAATTAGGAAAAAGATTTCCTGTTTTATAAAATAAGGTTCTAAAATATTCAGGTAACGCCCAATGTTGACTTAGCCAATCTGTTTCTGAACCATAAATATTATTAGGGCCCACTGTAACCAAAATTATCATTAGCCCTGTCAAAATTAAAATTATTAAATAAGTAATGTCCTTTCTTTTCATATGACACCTCTAAAAAATATTATATCACATTTTACAAGTTACCTTATATAATTAAACACAAAAAGTCTATTTGTTTTTTTGGTTTGACAATTAATAAATATATTGTATAATAATAGTGTGATTTGTGAAATTAGACATTCAGATTGTAGTTGGGGAGTGGTATATTTGTCTAAATACATTGAGGAAATAATGAGTTATCCGGATTTAACAAAAGAAGAAACAAAAAAATTAATCACTGAAAAAAAACAAGGTAACCTTTAAAGGCTTTCACATAGGGATTGAGTAAAAACTTAAGTGAGCAGCTTTAAAGGTTAGCAAAGTTAAGACCACACTGGAGAGCAATATCTCTGGTGTGGTCTGTTTATTAATAACCTCTTATTGCATTCACAATTGAATTTGTATTCCAGCCAACTATTTTATCTGCTGAATCTTTAACGACACTTGATGTTCTTTCGGAAGCCCATGGCTCTATTGCAATTATTCTCTTTCCTAATTCCTTTGCAAGTTCTATTTCAATATTTATCCACTTGCTATATGTAGAATAAACACCTGCTAGAATTAATACACAACTTGTTGAAGCCATTTGCCTTCTTATAGCCGCTTTTAAAGCTAGATTTGTTGGAGCATTGTGGATAGGATCGTCTTTTGGAACGGAATAATTTTTGTAAGAAAAATACGGTGCTGCATCAAGTAATTTTACTAATCCTTCGTACTGATGATTGTATGCCCATGAATGGCTAATGAATAAATTATACATATGGAAACCTCCTTATTATTTTATAAAATTAAATATTAGTTTTTGAAAGAACAAACAAAATAAATAAATTGCGTAAATATGCATAGGGAATAAAGAACTATAAAAATCCACGGTAAGAATGTTTCTAAATGAGTAAAGCGTTTATATTTTCCTTCTTCATTTATTATCTTCCATTCATACTCAAATGGTGATAATGGCAACATTTTCTCTATTTCATTTATTATCTTATATTTAACTTTATTTAATTCCTTATAACTCTTTATTGTATTCCACCATAATATGCTGACTATAATACCTACTATGGACATAATAATACTCTTGTAGTCTAATGAAAAAGTAGTAAAAGCTATTATTGCTGCGTTTATGGCTATATAAATATTATTGCTATTAATCCTCCGTTCACTATTGCAATTAGCCATTTCAGTGCAGATTTTCCATTGCTCCAGTATATGTTCATTATATTGACTCCCATACTCTACCTCTTTGGTATTTATTAAATTCAAACAATCACCTCTTTTCAAAATATAATTCATTTTCTTATTGCCTCTTATCAAATTAGATTTTAAGTATTATTTTGAAAAATATTATACATTCTTTTTAATATTTGCATATTAAGATATTCCTTTTTAAATGCATCCATATTGTAATTTTCTATCTGAGGAAAATAAGGTAGCCAAATATCTTTTGAGAAATTATTCTTCAAATGCCAATTTCTCAATATAAACTTTTTGAAAGCTGCTTTTTCATCTTTTGAGTTGAAAATTAAAATGCATTCCATAAATCTATTATGAGCAGTTCTTTCTTCATCCCTTTCATCACTAAAATAAAATTTATGTATAATATATTCGATAGTACCTTTAATAAAATACTTAAATATTATATCCCAATTATGGTATGATGATAAAGAAATTCCATCTGTAAATGGAGTAGGTGTAAAATATCTACCACCATCTAAAGATACAGCTTCAGTAGAAAATAATAATGTCTGATGATAATGTATTCTTATTTCTAGCCAATGTGGTCTACTGTCAGTTTGATTAAATAAATAATATTGGTAAGCATCTCCATTATCTTCAAGGGTGTGTTCTATTGTAAATTCTGGTGCATATTTACAATATTTTTTTACGCTTTCCCAATTAGTAGGAGCATCTGCCCAATCATCTGGTTTTTCTAAATAATATTGCACTCTTTCTAGTGGTGTGTTGAGCAATCTAAATCTTTTCTTCCATAAATATTCTACATGGTGGATATCGGCTGATTTGTCTATTGGTGTATTCGTATCCATAACTCTAGTATATATATTATTAGCTAACACAGATTGGTATCTTTCCATTAGATAGAAAGGGGTATTGTGACTATTTTTAATTACTATTACATCAACGTAGCCACCTTCTAAAGAAATAGGACTAACATATATTGTTGGTCTTATTCCACCAGCAAATTTTTTATCTCTTAGAAAATCTACTATCATTTGTGTATCTTTTCGATTTCTATCTTTATGAACACTGTTAACAATGTAATCATTTTCCTCATCTATACCAATGATAATATATGCATCTTGATTAGCTAAGTTATTAGCCATGCAAAGAATATCATGAAGCAAATCCATTTTCTTGTCTTTAGGATACCACTCTTTTTTAAAATCCCAATATTGGCCTTCCTGTTTAAGAGAAATTAATTGTTGAATTTTATAATCAAACATTTGTTATTTCTCCTTTGTATTTTAAAATACCTCTCCTAAAGCTACCCAACTATCATCTGCCATATCTATATTAAACTCTGTGTTGTTTATATATAGTTGGTTATCTAAATCTCTA
>CAZVQX010000027.1:0-5833 GCA_964629735.1 uncultured Muribaculaceae bacterium | reverse complement strand
GGATTTACTATACACTAAAATGATACCGTACTAAAACCTTAAATTCAAGTTTAAGACAGAAACTTTAATTTTTTATTCCAAAAATACTTTTATAATCTTCACATATTCTTCCTTTATTTCAGCAGATTTTAAATTAAAAATATTACCTTTTAATACTTCTAACACTTCTTTTTCTATTAAATTGTGTTCAGCTATATAAGGTAGAGACATTTTTATTTCTTCTAAGATAGCTGTTTTATTAATAAAGTTAACTATTTTTTGTTTATGACTGATATTAATATCAAATAAATCATTACAATTATCTAAAATAATATCACTATTAGTTCTTATAATTGTAATTAAGTCTTTATCAGAGATAAATTTCATGAGTTCATTACAATCATCATAGTTAAGATTATTTTCTGGAAAATCAATTAGTAATATTTTTGTCTTGTGATTTTTAATTTCAGAAAAAATGGTTATTAATAATTTATATTTTAATAAATTTGGAATTAGAGAGTAATCTACTGAATATCCATTAAAAGTCGTTTCTAATTCATACATCTTTACAATACCTTTGTTATCTAAAAAAGGTATTTTTAAATTAAATTTTATTTCATCTGTTGATATCATTTCACAAAATTCATTAATGTTATTTTCACTATTATAAATATCTATTAAAGAATTGATTGTATTAATAGTATCATTTCGTGAAATATCTAATGTTTTTTCTTCTAATGAATTTAATAATAAAGTATTACTTTTTAACTTTATAATGTTTTCAAGTCCAAGATTTAGATCTATTCTATATACCTCCATATCCGTAGGATTTAATCTTGATTCATTCAGATATACTTCATAATTATTTTCTTGTTCATATTCACATTGTTTTGTTTTTGAAATATATCTTTCTAAAATTGTAAATATTTTATCAGACAATTCATTGTCATCTCCAACAATATAAGATGTTTTCCCAACAACAATTTCATTTATATTATTGATGGTTTTAATAGTTAATACATTCTTCATAATACCTCCCAATTTCATAAATTAATAATAGTTTGTTTTAATAGATGAATTTCTTCATTTGTTTTCCCACCTACTAAAACTTGCATGTTACCATACTGTTTTTCCGTGATTGCTAAGATCCTAATAGAACCCTTTTTAGGTAAGTTTTTATTTAATTGTGTTATATGTTGTTCTAAGGCTTTTTTATTGGGAAAAATTTTGCAATATACTGAGTATTGCAACATAAAATAACCATTTTTAATTAAATATTTTCTAAACCTAGTATATTTTCTTATTTCATCAATATCATGAACTGGTAAATCAAAGAATAGAAGTAACCTCATAAATCGATAATTACTCATTTTTCTTCTTTGTTATCGACTCAGGATGTTTTACTACTTCGATATCTCCAGTTTCAAAGTATTTGATTATTGATGAAACATAAATATCAATTGCATTACTAACTGTTTGATATTTTCCATCAATTTTGATATATGATTGCAACAATTCAAGTAATTCTAAGCGATTATTTCTAGTAAAAGCATCTTCACCTACCATATTTTGATAAGCATAATTATCTACTATTGGGCGAAATGGTTCGATTATGTCATCTGCTAAATTAAAATTGTTGTATACTCCAATGTGATGAATACCAAATAAGGGATTTAATCCTTTTGCTACAATTGTTCGAGCAATCGCAGCCCGAATAATTGTATATCCATAATTTAAAGCATGATTAATTGGATCATCATTAAACCTCATAAAATTCGAACCAAACAAAGCACGAAAATACATTTTAGCGGCAATTCCTTCTCGATTGGTTGAGTCACCTAGTTCTACTTCATCTGCTAACTCAAACATTCGATTAACAGTATCCAGTTCATTAGTATTTTTTCTTAATATTTTAGCTTGATTAATAATTTTAGTTTTCACAATTTGTTGCCATAAATATTCTTTTGAAAATTTATCCCATTCTTGTTGTTTTAGCTGAATATCAAAAGATTTAAAATGATTACTATATAAATCAAGTAAAAGTGCTTTTAGTAAATGAGATGTATCACATATAATTACTAATATTTTATACTCAATACACTTAGTTAATAATTGTGTACCAAGAAGAGTATAAGCATTATCAATTAATAGGACATCAACATCTGAAAGTGGAATAACAATACTTTCATCGTTTATCTCTACTTTTAGATTATCTAAATATAAAGAAAGTTTATGTGATTGTTCAATATTTACTATTCGCCAACTCATAGAAAAAAGAAAAGCCCCCTCGGGGGGCGAATACGGCATAAAACCTTATTTTAGTAAATTATCATTTTAGTATAAACTTATTTTATCAGTAAACTTCTCAGAAGTAACAGGATATTCATTACCCAAGACATCTACTTCTATTTTTCTTAATTTATTTATCTTTTTGTTAATACCAACTACTATTCTTTCTCCTTGTTTACGTGGTCTATTTATTGGTTTAAATTCTAGTTCTGTTGCTGTTTTTGCACTTATATAAACTAATTTTTCTAGCTCATTATCCTTAGTTATTTCTAATACATTTCCATTATATAGTGAGAACTGGAATTTGTAATCTTCTGTAATTTTTTTATTTTCTTTAGCTACATTATATTTATTGAGATCTATAATTAATTCATTATCCGTAAATTTGCACATTTCTTGAGTAACAGTTATAAACTTATAACTATTTCCATCATAATAAATATCAACACGATATGGTTTAAGAGATTGAAGAACTACTTTCTCTGGCTCTACATCATACTTATGACCAAGTGGAATATAATTATTAATTTTATTACCTTGTAATTTTATTGTTTTAATAATTGGACCATTACCATTTTTAGCAGGTTTTCTAATGTAGCCATGACCTTCATAATACTTCTTAAATGGATTTTGTTCTTCTTTGTATTCATTTACTATATTAAGTAATAATTCAAATGTTTTTTTATCATAATGATACATATAAAGTTTTTCTGGAGTTTCTAGTATTATTTTCTTTAAGTCTTTTCCACCTTTATCATCATAAATATTAATTCGTTTTAATTCCACCAAGTTACCATCTTTGTCTTTTCTTGTTCCATAAATTGTTTGATTAGCAATTTCTCGATTTGCTTTTCTATCAACTTTATGTGAATATTTAACTTTCAAATCACTGCTTATAACTTTATGTAAAAAGTTAAAGAATGAATCTGATAAAACATCATCATCAGTAATATTTAATACTTCTCCCGTTTTTGCATCCACAAGGTAATCGTCATAAGTTGATAGTTCAGATACAGTTGATAATTTATTAAAGGCATTTAATTTTTTAAGTGCTGCTACAATTAACGCGTCTATTGCATGGTGTTCATGTGATTCCTCACGGTCTTTATCAAGTTTTATTTTTTTTCTGAAGATACTTGTGAACGTTCCTTTTACTGAGTGTACTCTTGCGTCAATTTCATTATCTTCAATAAATGATTTAATAGTTTGATAGAATACACGCATTGCATATCTCGTATCAGATAGATTTCGCCCAACAAAACCAAGACGTACATCTTCTTTATTTATATCTTCGGTAAACAGTAAATTATTTTTCTTTTGCCATGAAATTTGTTTGCGATTATATAAATCTAAAACAAAAGACTTGAATTCTTCAAAAGATTTCTTTGCTGTTCCAGATTTAAAATACATATAAGGTGTATTTTGTCCCTTATGTTGGTTTGCATCATATGTTACAAGCACCTTATTGTGATTTGAGTCATCAAGTGAAACCGAAATCGGAATTATATGATCAATTTCATAAGCTGTTGGATCTTTAATTAACAATTCAAAATTAATAGGTTCTAGAGTATAAGCACAGATTCCATCTTGTTCAAGATATAATCTTATTTTGGAATGTAATCCTCTTGTTCTTTTCGAATCCCCTATTAATCTTTTAACTTCTTCATTCAATTTTTCATTTTTCTTTTGAAGTTCATCTAAAAACTTTTTTTGTTCCTTACTATTTTTCTCACGAGCCATTTCAACAACAATATCACTTGGAAAACCGTATTTTTTAATAATAGCATTTAATACTTTAAAAGTTTCACGTTGTGATCTTTTTGCAATTGGTGAGATTACTTCATCATCATTAACATCAACAGGAATGTATTTACGACCTTTAAAGTCGTATTTTTTGTTAGGTTTAATTCCTAATTTATGAAATACTTGCATTTGATTTAATGGTTCGTGAATCATTTCATCAATTGCTAAATTCATCGCTTTACGTGACAGACTATGATAACCTTTTATTTTTGTATCGTTTGCAATTGCTTTAACTAATTCTTTTGGATATTTTTCATTAGCAACCTTATTGATTTCAGTTATTCTCTTACTTACTTCTTTTACTCTTGTTAAAATTTCAATTATTTTGTCTACTAATTCAAAATCACTTAAAATGATCTCTTCCATTTTAAATTCTTTTGCAATATCTAATAATACCTTTAGTCCTGAATAACTAGCATTACCAACTTCAGTAATTAGAAACTTACCATCTTTATTTTGACGATATCCAGATATTAATTCAATTGATGCATCAAATAATTTTTCTAACATTTTTGCTGTTACATTTTTTCCAACATTTAAAGTATTATTTAATAATTCTTCTTTTTCTTCTTTTGTTAAATAACGTCCACCATAATTAATGTTATTTAAATCATTAAGAAGATTAAATTTATTAGCAAGGTATGACATTTTCGGTTCTCTTAATTCATCAGGAAAATAAGTACATTTACCACGCATTAATTCAATAAGATCGAATTCTTTTATTTCTCCATTTTCATTTTCGCGATAACGACCATATGGAGTTGGACTTTTCTCACTTCCCGGTCCATCTGAATAATGACGTTTTGATTCGAAAATTGAGATTATTTCTTCCTTAACATCATCATCTAAAACATCATAATATTTAGATTGTGTGTCTAATAATTGTTTTAATTCCTTTCTATAATCTTCGATTCTATACCTATTTTCGATTCCTCTTACATAGCCTTTTTCTTTTAATTCTTGCAATTGAACTTCACATACATAATGCGTTTTTAATAATTCCCTCTTTTTTTGAATAATTGACTTTGTTGATTGCTCACCTTTTGGTAGTGACTCTTCATCTTCAGGAATATCTAAATCTATTCCTCTTCTTTTAGTTAGGTGAAGAATAGCCGCAACTAATTCTTCTGGTTTTAATTGTTCACGTAGTCCTTTACATCTTAACTCATACACATCGATAATATTAGGTCTTAATTCTGAATCTTTTAAAAGACCAATCCTTTCTAGTAAATCAGCCATTCTATCTAGACGATGACGACGTCTTCTAATTCTTCTTCTGCTCGAACGCATAGTACGCCGCATAAGATTCCCATCATTTGCCGCTTCCGAGAACAATCTTACTCCAGCATCAATTACTTCTCCTGAATCTTGATCAATTAATCCCCAACCAACAGATGCAATTCCTATATCAAGTCCTAAAACGTATTTTCTCATTCTACCACCTCTCTACATATAATTCCATTATATACCATTTTTCGCATTTTTAAATAAAAAAAGACCCTTTCGGGTCGATTTCGGCACACATAGCCTTATTTTAGTAATGTGTACCATCTTAGTGTATAGTACGAACTTTTCGTTCGTACTTTTATATTACCAAATCATGTTGATTTAGTCAATAGTTTTCTATTATTATCCTTTTAACAAGTTTTTCATGATTTTTTTATACTCTTCTACTCCATCTTGGTTGAAGGGATTAACATTCATTATAAAACCGCTTATTGCACAAGAAATCATAAAAAATTGTAGTAAATAACCAATTGTA
>CAZVQX010000026.1:0-6466 GCA_964629735.1 uncultured Muribaculaceae bacterium | reverse complement strand
AAACTCATAAAATTGAGCTTAATAATATTAAAAATAATAATATATTGTTAAACCCGACTAATTTATATAAAACTCATAAAATTGAGCTTAATAATATTATATCCAAACTTGAATTACTTAATCCTTTAAGTATATTAAAAAGAGGATATACATTAACATATATAAATAATGATATTATTAAAAGTATTAATGATGTAGATAATGAATCAATATTAAGTATAAGATTTCATGATGGGATAGTTGAAGCACAAGTGTTAAAAAGGAGAGAGAATTATGAGTAATAAACCAATGAAATTTGAAGAAAAAATTGAAACACTAGAAAAAATTATTAATGAATTAGAATCAGGTAACACTAGTTTAGATGATTCTATTGCTAAATATACGGAAGCGATGAAATTAGTAAAAGAATGTGATTTAGAACTAAAAAATGTTGAAGAAAAAGTTGCTTCCATTATATTGGAAAACGGTAAAGTGGAAGAATTTAGTATTGATAATTAACAAAACTTTGGTTTTGTTTTTTTAAAATAAGGATATAATAATAATGTAGCTTGTAAAGGAAGTGGTTTATGATGATCAGTAAACTTAAAAAAAGATTATTGACGCTTCTTCTAATACTTACCATTTTCCCAAGCTATATTTTAGCATATTCTGATTATATCATTCCTGGTGGCGAAAATATTGGTATTGAACTTAACTCAAGAGGAGTAATTATCGTTGGACTTTATTCTGTTAAAGACAAATATCCAGCTAGAGAAGCTGGATTAAAAGTTGGTGACGTAATATTAAGTGTCGATAATAATCCGGTATCTACAGTTAATAGCTTGATTGAAAAAATTAGTACAAATAATAATACTCAAGCTATTATCAAATACAGTCGTAATAATGAGATAAAAACTACGAGACTACCTTTATATAAGGATACCAATAATGCTTTAAAAACAGGTCTCTATGTTAAAGATAGTGTTACAGGTATTGGAACATTAAGCTTTATTGATCCGAAGACTAAGTTATTTGGTGCCCTTGGGCATGAAATTATTGAAAGAACAACGGGTCAAATATTATCTATAAAATCTGGCAATATTTTTGAGTCTTCTGTAAGTGGTATTACCCGAAGTGAAGTGGGAAGCCCTGGTGAAAAACATGCCCGTTTTTATAATAATAAAATATACGGAGATGTTTCAAAAAATACTAATAAAGGTATTTTTGGTAACTATAATCAAACTATACCTAGTAAGAAATTATATAAAGTAGCTAAGCCTGGTGAAATTGAACTAGGTAGTGCTCAGATTATGACTGTAGTTAAAGATCATGAAGTTAAGTCATACGATATAAAAATAACAAAATTGAATGATAGTAATCAGAAAACAAAAAATATTCTATTTGAAATAACAGATGGTGAGTTAATTAACAAAACCGGTGGTATTGTGCAGGGAATGAGTGGTTCCCCAATTATTCAAGGAGAATATATAGTAGGTGCCATTACCCACGTTGTTATCGATAATCCTATCAGAGGATATGGAATATTTATAACAAATATGCTAGAAGAAGCAGAAAATTAAAAAAATGAGATTTATTCTCATTTTTTTAGTTATATATACTAGATTTAGTAAAAATTTGAAATTTGGGATAGTATGAATAACAAAACTAAAAAGATAAATTTAATAATTGGTAATAATTGATTATATTAAAATATAATTAATTTAAAACAAAGGGATGAGTATTTAATATACTTGGTATTATTTGCAAAAAATAAAAAACAAGGATTTTACGATCTTTGTTTTTAATAAATTAAATTATAACAATAGTGACGCAATATAAGTAATTAACATAATAGCAAGTAAGAATCCCGCTACAATTTGTTGATAATTAATCTTTTTCTTTTTTTTCTTATTATTTTTCTTAGTCATAATAACCACCTCTACTAATATTATAGTATAAAATTTAAAAAAAAGGAATATTAAATTACTTTATTAATATTATTAACTAAGGTGATAATAATGAAAGCAAAATTGGACAAACTAAAATATGCTTTTAAGGTAAATCAAGGAATTTATATATTTTTATTAGGACTAGCATTAATAGCTGTTATTGCCGGGTCGTTTTATGTAATTATTTTAAATAAAAGTGATCAAGCATTAGTGTTAGAAACATTACAATCATTTTTTAATAATATTGAAAATAATCAATTAAATTATTTAATAGCTTTAAAAAATGCTTTATTGATTAATATTGGATTTGTTATAATTGTTTGGTTATTAGGTTTATCAGTAATTGGAATACCAATTATTTTACTTTTGTTTTTTAGCAAATTATTTATTATTGGCTTTTCTTTAACATCAATTATTATTAACTATAAATTAAAAGGAATTTTTCTTTCGATTGTATATATTTTTCCGCATCATATTATAAATATGTTTGCATATATATTTTTAATTATATATGCGATAGTTATTTCTATTACAATTACAGAAACTATTGTAAAGAAAAAAGTGATAGATTTTAAACCGATTATGAATAAATATATTTACGTATTTTTAGTTACTCTTATTTTTGTTTTAATAAGTGTATTATTAGAAGTGCTTTTATCACCAATTTTACTAAAAATGATATTAAAAGCTTAGTATAGTTCTTATTTCGTGGTATAATTATATCGGTGATAAAAAGTGAAAAAAGTTGTTGTTGGAATGAGTGGCGGCGTAGATAGTAGTGTAGCAGCAGTTTTGTTAAAAGAACAAGGCTATGATATTATTGGCCTTTTTATGCGTAATTGGGATAGTACAATTAATAATGACATACTTGGCAATCCTGATTTAGCTAACGATATATGCCCTCAAGAAAAAGATTATAATGATGCTTTAGAAGTTTGTAATAAATTATCTATCCCTTTGTATAGGGTAGATTTTGTAAAAGAGTATTGGGATTATGTTTTTACATATTTTTTAGAAGAATTAAAAAAAGGAAGAACACCTAATCCGGATATTATGTGCAACAAATATATTAAATTTGATATGTTTATTAAGGAAGCAAAAAGACTAGGTGCCGATTTTATTGCAACTGGTCATTATGCGCGAATTAAAGATGGTAAATTGTTAAGAGGGGTTGATACTAATAAAGATCAAACATATTTTCTCTCGCAATTAAGTCAAGATCAGTTAAAAAATGTTTTATTTCCTGTCGGTGAATTAAATAAAAAAGCAGTTCGTGAAATAGCTAATAAATTAAAGCTTAAAACAGCTAATAAAAAAGATTCAACCGGTATTTGTTTTATTGGAGAGAGAAATTTTAGTAACTTTTTAAAAAATTATCTACCTAATATACCTGGTGTTATTCAAAATATTAAAACAAAAGAAATAATAGGAAACCATATTGGTTTAATGTATTATACTATTGGTCAAAGGAAAGGTTTAAATATTGGTGGTAGTCATTCTAAAATATTTGTTGTTGGTAAAAATTTAAATGAAAATATTTTATATGTAGCAAATGAAGAGGATCAAAATTTCTTATATAGTGATGAAGCGATTATAGAAGATGTTAATTGGATTAATAAACCATCAACAAATGAATTAACAGCTAAATTTAGATATCGTCAAAAAGATGTTAAAATTTTTATTGAACATATTGATAATAAGACAGTTATTGTAAAATATCCTGAAATGGTTAAAGCTGTTACGCCTGGACAAGCATGTGTTTTTTATGATAATGATGAATGCCTCGGTGGCGGGTTTATTAAGGAAGTCCATAAAAATGGCCAAAAATTAAAGTATTTATAAAAAAATATCTATACTATTACTTTACACTTGACAATTGACATAAAAGTGATAAAATGGTAATAGGAGGTTTTAAAGAATATGGATAGACTGAATGAAATATTAAATGAATTAGGGATTACTAAAGTAAAATTAGCCGAAATTTTAGGTGTATCTCGTCAAATGGTATATAACTATCTAAATGAAGAAGATATGTATAAATGGCCTAAGGATAAAAGATTAATTATATTGAATTTACTTGATATTAAAACTCCTGAAGAAATAGATAATATTGTTGTTGATACTGATTATATTGTAGAAGTTGATAATCGAATTGAAGAGTTAAATAATCGTAATTTTTTTTCAAATAAGTTAATTATTAATAATGATGATAATATTTTTAATGGGGTAGGGAAGAAACAAAGTGAGATAATGTATAATATTATTGACACTATGAGAGAACAATTAAAAGATGAAAAAAATAAAGAAGCTTTAAATATTTATCTATATTTATATCATTTTTTACAGTCGCTTAATACATCTCCAGAATTAAAATATATTTTAGGTTATATTTCAAAAGCGGCTGGGTTTACGAATCCAAAAGTGTTTGTATTTAATGAGGATGAACAATTTGTCTTTGAGAGTATAATGTTTTCAGCGATGACTTTATATAATGGTGGTGGGACATCAAAATCAAAGATAGCTGAATCACATAGAAGATTTGTAAATCAAATTGAACAAAAAAACGAGGAAAAAATGAGCCGTACTTTAGAATTGAATTCAGCTAAGGTTCAAGCTTTAAGAGAACTTGGTTATACAGAAATAAGTGAAGAAAATGCTGCAGAAGTATTTGAAAAAATAGCAGAAATACAATCAAGAAAAATTACAAATTAAAAAAGGGATTATAATATCCCATTTTCTTTTATATATAGCAACTTCCGATAATGTATATTATGTTGCATTGTTGGAAGATATAAAAAAGTGAGCAGATAGAAGAGATGCTCAACTCTTAAGCCATAGCGGCTTATTACAGTAACCTGTAATCTTTTAGTAATGTATGTCCTACAAAAGGACATATTAATTATAATACAAAAGGAATTAATTGTCAATACCTAATTCTTCACAAATTGATAAATATAAATTGTATTCAATGATATCACGATAAAAAATGCTGTTTTCAATATTATTGCTACATTCATTAATTAATTTAATTTTATTAACGCAGAGTAATAAACCAATATTTAATAAATTAGGATATACATATTTATTAAATAAGTGTTTTATATCGTCTTCTTTGATCAATTCAATATTTTGTTCAGCATAACTATTAAATGGTATATTAAATGGATCTTTAGAATGTTCAGTCATTAAAATTGTTTTGATTAATAGATCAGCAAATGATCTTATTTTTTTTAATTTGAAATTTTTTATTTTATATATTGCTGCCCTATTGAAAAAATATTGATACAAAAGAGGGGAGTTACCAGTAATAATAATTTTGACATTATTTTCAGCTATATTAATTAATTGGTTAATAAATTGGGTTAATGACTCCCCTGCTAAATAATTATCGATACCATCTATTAATAAAACTTGATTTTCAATTTTAGAATTAATTAAATTTAATGTTAATTTATATAATAATTCTCTACCCTTTCCTTTTGAAATATATTTTTCATTAAACATTTTGTCTTCAATATATATATTGGTAAACTTCTCAATTATTTTGTCAACTGAATCTAATTCAGTTTTTATTTTAAGTTGATTATTATATAAATTACTGTTTAAATATTCATTAACTTTATTATTTATGTCGATAAATATGTCATTGAACTTATTTAAATACTTGTTTTCTGTAGTCTCATCAATGTTATCAATTATATCATTATAAATTAGTTTTCTAAAAATATTACTTTTACTAAATTTGAATTCAGAAGAAAATGTATCAAGATCATTAATTTTTATTACATTATAATCACCTTTATATATTTTAAGACCGTTAACCTCAAAATCAGTCTTTATTGTACCATTTAAACCCGATTCAATCTCATTTAATAAATATGTTTTACCTTGATTGTTTTCTCCTAATATTAAACATATATTTTCAAAACTTAAACTTAATAATTTTTCATTAAATTCCATATTTATATTCATAATATCACTTCCTTTACATTTTTATAAATATATTATATAATGATTTTGAGGTTACGGTACCCTGTAGTTTTTTAGTAATGTATAACTTAAAATTTCAGTTGAAGATATAGGAGTTTGTTACGGTACCCTGTAGTTTTTTAGTAATGTATAACTCGTTATTTTACACATTTAGACAATCCCGAGTTACGGTACCCTGTAGTTTTTTAGTAATGTATAACACATACAAAGCAAAAAGAAAAGTGCAACAAGTTACGGTACCCTGTAGTTTTTTAGTAATGTATAACATTTCAGTATAAGTTAAATCTACAAAATCCGTTACGGTACCCTGTAGTTTTTTAGTAATGTATAACGAGACCGCTGTGCTACCGTTACACTATCTCGTTACGGTACCCTGTAGTTTTTTAGTAATGTATAACTTGACACAGAAGGTAATATGAGACCTTTAAGTTACGGTACCCTGTAGTTTTTTAGTAATGTATAACAAAAACCCAGCAAGAATAGCAGAAGATAATGTTACGGTACCCTGTAGTTTTTTAGTAATGTAGAACGCTAATTTATATAGCGTA
>CAZVQX010000025.1:5921-7676 GCA_964629735.1 uncultured Muribaculaceae bacterium | reverse complement strand
AAGTATTTCCTTTTCCATAAGTTTTTGTTAAATTTTTAACTTCTAATATTTTCATAAGACACCTCTATTATATAGATTATATCACAAAATAAGTTGAAAAATATTTTATTTTGTAAATACATGATAATATATTTTGATTAATATATTTATTTATTGTTTTATTTTCTTACACTCCTATTATAATATATAACCCCCATATAGTCTTTATAATTAATATCGACTTAAATATCTATACGTTTAAACTAAAATTACCGTTTTTATTTAAATTTATCTTTAATACTAGTTACACTAAGGCTATTTGCTAAAAAGACAAAAGAGATTTGTATGATTCAAACCTCTTTTGAAAACTTTTATTTATTTGGTTAATTTTAACATATTCAACTCAGTTGGTTCATACATCGAACCTAGTTGATTACCTACAGTATCACGAATAACAATATAAAATATTATTTCGTTATTATCATTCGCATTTATAGTTTCATAAGCACTACCTGTAATATTAATAGTCCATTCATATTCATTAAGCTCATTCTTTGTTAATGTAACCGTAACACCATAACTTTCGAACTGTTGTTTATCTTTATCTGTACCATATGGATTGTTTATATTATTATAAATCCAAAATTCTGGTAAATTTTCTTCAAAAGTATGATCAACTTCAACACTAGATAAATAAACATTATCTTTTGCTGTTATTTTTACTTCGATTTTTTCTTGATCCCATTCTCCTGTAAAGCTAACTAATTCAGGAGCCTCAACATCTTCTTTGGTAAAGTTAATTGTTGAAATATAAACATTTCCTTCAATATCAACTAAAAGATATTTATAAGTTCCATTTTTTGTACTAGAAGACATCCATAATGAATGACCTTCTTCTGTAATATCAACAATTCTAGTCCATTTATTTGTTATAGGATCTTTTTTCGCAAAATATTTTATGTTTGATGTATTAAGTTCTAAAACTTCGTCTCCAAATTTTATTTCATATTCATAATAAAATTTTCCACGTTCTTCATTGAATCCAGAATTAGAAGTTTCAACCATAGTTGCTTCTTTCACTAATTCACTTGGATCTAATTCAATATAATAAAAATCACCGCTCTTAGTTTCAATTATATATATAATTTTTTCAGAAACCTTTTCTAAATCTAGCCATAGAGTTTTATCTGTATTAACTACTAATTCTTTATATTCAGATTCACTTACGATTTTTGATTTAATACTAACAATACCAGTTTCACTATTACTTAAATCAATAACGTCACCATTTTTAGCAATCGCTTGAAATTCAGCTCTAATCGTTCCAGTATGTTCTCCATTTTCTTCAGGAACAATTCCGTAATTTCCAGTTAACTCAAATGTCGCTGTTGGTATTTTTTCTAAATTTTCTGCGGCATCTTTAATTGCTTTTATTTTTGCAACTACTTCCGAATATTTTGTTTCAGGAAGTTTTAAGGCAACTTCTAAATCCTCTCTAGATTCACTTGTGTATATAAATAAATCTAAGTATTCATTTTTTAAATTAGTTAATTTTTCAAATTCCTCTTCATAATAGGTGTTTGAAAAGTTGATAACACCTTTATAAACTTGATTTTCACTATCTACAAAGATATATTCATATGATCCAGCTTCAGCATCAACATTAAACCACAAATTAAAATCTGTATCTTCTGTAATTTCTCTTAATACCCAATCACCATTTTTTACTTTTGATGCAGCATATTTTAAATTTGGTTTCGCTAGTGGTAATTGATT
>CAZVQX010000025.1:3263-5821 GCA_964629735.1 uncultured Muribaculaceae bacterium | reverse complement strand
TAAATGCCATTGTAATTTTTTCTACATTATTAATAGATAAATCAATTTTTGTTTCACCTACCATCATTTCCATTTTTTGGGTAAATTTTTTGTGTGGGGCAAAACCAATTATATCTGTTACATTCCAAACAGCATTAAGAGTTAATTTATTTCTGGCATCTTTTATTGCTTCAATTTTCACTATAATTTCAGCATAATTATTTTCTGGCAATTCTAATGATGTGGCTAATCTCTCTTTACTCACTTCTGTATATACAGTTAAATTGATAAAAGATATTTCGGCTTTTAAATCTCTTAATTCACCTTCTACAACATGAGTTCTATTAATCCAATTAATAACACCTTTATAAACTTGATTTTCACTATCTATAAAGATATATTCATATGAATCAGTTTCATTATCAATATTAAACCACAGATTAAAATCTGTATCCTCTGTAATTTCTCTTAATACCCAATTACCAGTTTTTACTTTTGATGCAGCATATTTTAAATTTGGTTTCGCTAGTGGTAATTGATTTTCACCATCTAATGCTTTATAACCAATATAATAAGTCTCTCTCTGTTCATTATAAATTGGATCTGGGTATGTCAACTCAAAATCAATCGCTTTTTCATTATTAATCCAATTTAATACTGCTTCGTATTTTTGACCATCTTTCGTTTCTACATAATAAGTATAATCACCTGAGGTCCTTTCAATATCAAACCATAATACTGTATCAGTATTTGCATTCAATTCTACAGCTTCTTGATTATTAAATGCCATTGTAATTTTTTCTACATTATTAATAGATAAATCAATTTTTGTTTCGCCTACCATCATTTCCATTTTTTGGGTAAATTTTTTGTGAGGAGCAAAACCAATTGTTTCTGTTACATTCCATTTTGCGACTATAACTAATTGTTTAGATGCATTTTGAATAGCATCAATCTTATTTTTTATTTCCAATGAAGTATTTTCTGGTAATTCTAATGCTGTTATCATATTATTTCTACTTGAAACAGTATAATTACTTAAATCCTCATATTTCGCTTGTAATTCGCAAAGTGATTCTTTTAAGTCATCACCCTCAAAAAAATCATCAATAATGTTTGCAATTACAATTTCTTCTTCGTTTAATTCTAATTCTTCTCTTGTAATTGCATTAATCCATTTATTATCTGAACGTTTATAATAAATAATCATATCCGTTAATTTATCACCTTTGATAGATTTTGCAGCAAGCATAATACGATCAGTTGTTAGTGCACTATAAGGCGTAAATTCGTAATCACCTATGATATATGTACTATTTGCAAATCTTTCAACCGTTTTAGCATTTACATTAGTAAACCCTAACACTAAAAATGCAAATAATGTTACAAATATTTTTGTATATTTTTTCACAATATCTCTTCCTTTCATAAATTTATTTTGTTATTTTTACTATTGTATTATTACTTAATTTTGCTTTTACAACTTCACTTATTTCGGCTGATGCAATTAGTATCTTTTGTTGTTTTGGATTATATTTTCCCACAAGTGTATCATCTTTTTTTAATAGAGCAATTACATTAGTAATAAGTGTGCCATTTTTATAAATAGATGCAACCATTTGATCCGATCCAAAAGTAATCGGTGCATATGAAATTGTATATTTATCTTCTGCCTTCACTGGTTCCCATCTTGCTACTAATGTAATATTTTGAATTACTTTAGTTGAAAAATTATAAGCTTCGCCATTTAAAGTCCACCCAATAAATTTGTATCCTATTTTTGTTGGATTTGTTGGGCTTTTCACCGTTGATCCTTTTGTAATAGTCTGACCGGGAACATTAGAACCGCCATTACTATTAAAAGTAATTGTGACTTTACTAACTGATGGTGTTGGATTTGTTGGTTGGGATGGTTTAATTGGTGTTGTTGGATTTGAAGGCCCAGACACAGATGTTTCTGTTTTTTTCCATTCTGCAACTAAAGTAACGTTTTCAGTAACTTTAGTATCAAAATCCCAATTATTAGTACCCTTTTTCCATGACACGAAAGTATAACCATCTTTTGTTGGATTTGTTGGTTTAATAACTTTTTCATTTTCAACTATTTCTTGAGATGAAACTGTGCTGCCACCATTACTATCAAAAGTTACTGTATATTTTGTAATTGATAACCCCGGCTCTTTTTCTTTTGTTTTCTCCCATTTAGCAGTTAGTTTTATATCTTCTGTTATTTTATTACTAAAATCCCATTCTGTTTCACCATCATACCAGCCTAAAAATTTGTACCCATCTCTAGTTGGAGTTGATGGTTCATTAACAGTTGTATTTTTATTAATTTTTTGTGAAATAACTCCGCTACCGCCGTTAGGATCAAAGGTAACTGTTAATTCCTTTTTACCACATCCCGATATAATAAAAACTGCCATTATAAATATCGAAATAATTAATAATTTTTTGTTTTTCATATTTCCCTTAATTTCTCCTTTCTTAAATATTATTAAAACTAATTTCCTTAATTAATCCCAACCCCCTTCATACTAAAATAATTTTACTTTAAGTTTTAAATGAAGATTTTTTAA
>CAZVQX010000025.1:0-3163 GCA_964629735.1 uncultured Muribaculaceae bacterium | reverse complement strand
TGCAATGTTGAATAGAAGCTTTTTAACTCGGAAAGCTATAAGATTGGTGCTTTAATTTATAAAAAAGTCTAAAGTGTTGTTTTTTTGTCTAAAACTATTTAAAAGGTGGTTTAAATATGGTAAAATAAGACTGTAAACAAAAATCAATATTTTAGTATTTTTTTAAAATATTGAATAATAATAATAAAGGGATGGTATATATGATTGGAAAAATTTTAAGGAAAATGCGATTAGATAATAATTTTAATCAAACAGAGTTAGCGAGTAAATTATCAATTGCGCAAACAACTCTTAGTGGTTGGGAAAGAGGTTATCGAGAGCCTACTTTTGAATCAATTGAAAAAATCGCAAGATATTGCAACTATTCAATAGTTTTTAAAAATGAAAAAACTAATGAAGTTATTACAACTAATAATATAATTAGAAAAGATATTTAAGTTTATAAAACCATTTAAAAACAGTCACAATTTATGACTGCTTTTTTATTTAAATATTTTCAACCCTTATTGCCTCTAATATGTTTTCTTGTTTTATCTTTTTAGTGGCATATATCATTGCAACAGCAATTATTATAAAAACTCCAATAACAGCAATAAATATTGCTTTCCAAGGAATTAATATTTGAGAAAATGATATTGTCTCACCGACTGATAAATGAATTAAAAGGATCACACCCAATGACACTGGTAATGCATAAAATAATGATTTAATTCCAAAAGTTAACGTTTCCAGTTTAAGTATTCGGTCAAACCCTTTTGGTGTTAGCCCGATACTTCTTAAAATTGCAAATTCTTTTCTTCTTAAAGCCATACTTGTATTAATAGTATTAAAAACGCTTGTTACACCTATTAAAGTAACTAATGAAATAAAGCCATATAATAATATTTTTGTTACTAATAAAATATTACGGACCATTCTTGTTTCTTCAACAACATCATAAATGTTAAAGTTATTATTATCAATATTATAATTTTTCATCATTTTATTAATATCTTCGGTGTTTGAAGATTTAACCATTATTTTTTGATAAACGTGTGTTTCGGGATAATCCTTAATACTTCCACGATTTTTTAATATTTCATTAAACATATCCTCTGGGATAATTAATAGCGGCTCATTAAATAATTCATATTCTAATAAACCAAAAGGAGTGTCATTCATTTCAACAATGTTATCTAATTTATTAAAACAATTTAATTCGCTTTCTTCATCACTAATATCATCGTTTATTTCATATACACAAATATTAATTTTTAAGTCTGATACATTTTTCAATAATTTGCCTGAAGTGGTTAATCTTTTGGCGTTAGAATAACTTATATATTTAAAACGATTTAACAGTATTGGCTTAGCTTGTTTTAAACCTAATTTTTTCATATATTCATTATATGTATCTTTATCAACTTTCAAGAGTATTAAAGGAACATTATCATTAAATTCTTGATCAGATTTTTCAGCAACTTGTTTGTAATCATTATGATAATTGTTTTTTGAAATAGAATTAGTATAAACATACATTCCTTCAACTGCAATTGTTTTTTTTGTTGATTCTAATTCTTTAATGCCTTTTGTCAGTTTCTTTAACAATTCGTCATTTTGATTATTTAAACTTACTTGAATATCAAAATCAACCGTTTGTAACATTTCACTGGTACCCCTATTTCCATATTCAACAAATGATGAAAAGCTTACAAATAAAACAATACTTATAAATAAAGATATTATTGTTATACGATATTTTTTCTTATTTCTTTTCATATTTTTAAGTGCGATTTCACCTTCCACACCAAAGATTTTTTCAACTAATTTACTTGTTTTGATTTTTTTGGAATTTATCTTAATATCATCATTTAATCTTATTGCTTCAATTGGGCTTATTTTACTTGCACGCCTTGCTGGAAAATAAGCTGATAATATAATTACGATAATCATAAATAAAACAGGTATTATTATAAATAAAGGGTAAAATGTTAATATCAGTTTATATGGTAATATTTTTACTAATAAATAATTTATTATTTTTAATACAACCCCAATGCCAATAAATCCAGATAATATTCCTAAAGGTATTCCAATTATTCCAATCATAAAAGCCTCATAAAAAACAGTTTTTTGTAATTGCTTTTTAGTGGCACCTATACTTGAAAATAAACCAAATTGTTTTTTACGTTCCATTACCGATATTGCAAATGAGTTATATATAACAATTATGCAAGCAATAGATACAAGGCTTAAAATAATAATAATAACTTTTGACATACTCGATATTATATTATCATATTTTGAATTTCCATATAATCCTAATAATGAGTAATTATAATTAATTTGTGAATAAGAATCGGGTTCATTTGAACCTGATTTTAAGCCTAAATTTTTAGCTAATGTTTGGACTTTTTCATATACCGCTCTTGGATTTTTAAAAACAATATATGCATTAATAGAGTCATCTTTTGGAATATCTTTAACAACTGTAAAAATACTATAACCAGCTGCTGAATAATCCTCAGATATTGGTCTTTCTATGATCCCTACTATTTTATATTTTTCGTTATGAGTAACTTTAAATGTCTCTACATTATCTTCTTCAAATTGATAAGAAATATTATTAGTTATAGGTTCCCCCATGAATTCCCTAATCCCCATATTTAAATCTAGAATATCACCAACTTCATATGGAACCATGCCATTAGTAATTATATGATGTGATATAACTACTTCTGACTCATTGGCAGGTAATCTTCCTTCAATTAATTTTAATGTTTTTAAATAGTCATCACTACCACTATTTACATATATATATGGTTTATAATCATTTTCACTAATTTTCAAATCAGCAAAACCAAGACCTTTTTCATAATAAAATTCTTTAATAGAATCATTATTTTCTAATATCTTTAGTTGATCATATTTTAAATCATTAATTATAATATGTTGCTTTCCATTGTATTCTATTGTCTCTTTAATTGCAAAGTCTCTAATAGTTGAAAATAAAAGTCCAATTCCTATCATTAATGCTGTTGATAAGATAACGCCTGCTATTGTTACTAAAGTTCTCTTCTTATTCATCTTTAAATGTTTAACCGTAAGTTTATTTAAAATGTTCATTACTTATTTACCTCATCATTGATTATTTTTCCATCCTCAATAGTAATGATACGATCAG
>CAZVQX010000024.1:0-7870 GCA_964629735.1 uncultured Muribaculaceae bacterium | reverse complement strand
AAACCCTTGATTCCAAAACGTTAATGCACCCTGTCACTATTATGACACGTTCCCCAATTACAATTCGATCACCCTTAACTTCTAAAACATCATAGACATCATAATAAATGTTAAATGGTTCACCCGTATATTGGATTGCTTTTTTAACTTTTACTTTATCACCGACTTTTATTGCATCATTTGCCAGGCGAATGCTATCTTCACTCATCCAACCTAAATCCCCAGTAGTGTTATACGGATATTTACCGCCTTCATTAATTCTAGTTATTTTAGTTTTTTTATTATTTACTAATTTACCAGCACTCTCCCCATAACTCGTTTGAAATAGTTGCCCATTAATTATTACCTCATCTCCTATTTTATATTTTAAAGCATCATGATTGGTTTTTTTATAATTTTTTGCAAACATTTCAGGATCAACATATTTATTGGTTTTTAAATCGTATATACTCAAGTGTAAGTGAATCCCAGTTGCTTTACCTGACATTCCTGTATAACCAATTAGTGTTCCTTCTTTTATATTATCATTTTTTTTAACAATTAGTTGATTTAAATGATAATGTAACATTCGAACATTTAATCGTGGATAATAAATCCACGCGAATATCGCACCAGTATTATCGACTCCGGCACTTGTTACAACACCATCTTCAATAGCATATTGGGGTAATTTTTTTAAATTAGTACCATAATCAGTACCATTATGAAAATCAGTTACATAATTACCATTATATAAATATGTTCGCCAACCATAATTGCTTGTTATATAGTGGTCCTCACCATTGAAAATTTTAATAGTAATTTCATTCATCATCTATTACCTCTTCCTTACTATGAGTTTCTGGTTTTAGTGGTAAATTTTTTAAATTACCTACAAATATGTATTCATCTTCAAAATTAATATCAATGTCAAAAGCAATTTTGTCATAAACTTCTAAATTTTCATTATCTAATTTATTATTTATCATTTATCCTCCTCCTTTACCCTACGCGGACAAAAATCATGAATTCCATTAGCATTCATACTAGCCAAAATGCCTGAAATCAAATATAAAATAATATCATAAAATTGAAATGTTCCACTTTTAATATTTGATGATATTATAAGTATAAAAGAAACTAAAAATGACCAATATTTAGTGGGAATTTTTTTTATCAATTTGAGTTCCTTAGTGAATTGAGTTATCCCATATATAATTGCCACAAAAGTGACCCAATCACTTAACATTGCCCAATTAACAAAATCTTCCATATTATTACCCCTCACTTTATTAATATTCATGCAATAAAAAAGAAGCAATAATCAATGCCTCAATTTAATTTAAAACTATTTTATTTGTTTTTTTTTACAAATAAACCCCCTTGTTAACCAAGGGGGTTATTGTCTAAATGGTAGCGACGGAGGGGATCGAACCCCCGACCTTCCGGGTATGAACCGGACGCTCTAGCCAGCTGAGCTACATCGCCAAAGATATGACAATATAATAATAACAAAAATACTTGTAATATGCAAGTATTTTTATTAAAAAATTATAAAATTTATAA
This sequence comes from uncultured Muribaculaceae bacterium, assembly GCA_964629735.1. Lineage (GTDB taxonomy): Bacteria > Bacillota_I > Bacilli_A > RF39 > UBA660 > CAZVQX01. The sequence goes on along the minus strand of CAZVQX010000024.1, from coordinate 6,325 downwards.
TTTTAGCAGTTATCGCTTGGGAAAAAGGTGCTCGATATATAAATTTAGGATTATCACTTTCTATTGCTCTTACTATTTGATTTGTTATTGAATTTAAATTTTTTCTTTCAATCATATTAAAATATTTAAATTCTTTTGTTCTTATTAATTCTAGATGTTCCTTAAAATACGAATTATTATTCATCCAATCATACTTATTTTCTAAAATTACTTGATTAAACCCAGTATGATAAGCACCTGGCTCAATTAATATTGTTTTAATATTACTCTTTAAAAATTTCAATTCTTTTTTTAAACTATAAGTTAAATTACTAATTGATGCTTTAGTGGCGCTATAAACACCTAAAAATTTATTTGGGATTAATCTAGCAATAGATGACATCATAATTATTTTTCCGGAGTTTTTTTGAAGCATTTTTTCAATAATAATTTGAACAACTTGAAAATTTGAAAACACATTTACTTCGAAATTTTCACGAACTAAATTAATAGGAATTTCGGCAATAGATCCACTATAACCAATTGCTGCATTACAAAATAATATATCAATATCTAACTGTTCTAATTTTTTCAAATCTTGTTTATTAGTAACATCTAATTTAAAACAATAAACATTTTTATAATTTTTATATTTTTCTTTTAATACTTTCTGCTGTCCTTCAGTATGAACAGTTAAATATATTTCATAATTTTTATTTAACAATTTTTTTATTGTAGCATAACCAATACCACTACGAGCACCTGTAATTAAGATTTTTTTCATTAAACCACCATTATTATTATTTACTCTTAAATTTAAATTATTAGTAAATATAATAACCATTTATATGTCGCTAATTTTTGTTTGGAATTCCGTTTTAATGTAGAAAACTGAAATAAGTATGATTATAATATAGTTAATGTTTCTTTGTCTTGAAAAGGAAGAATATAAACGAAAACATGGAAACATTTATCATTTGATCAAAGAATGGTTATTGCATCTGGAATATCTCATAATTTTAAAGTTAAAGATATTACAGAAGCCTTAGGATTTGATCCAACAAGTATTTCCAAAGAGGTAAAAAGAAACAGAGATGCTATTATTGGAATTAAGAAATCTAATTGCAAAAGAGTTAATAGATGACCTTTTGTTTGTTCTGGGTGTAAAAATAGATATAGAAACTGTTCTTTTACTAATTATAACCAATTCAATACAATAAATGGGATTAATATAAAAAAAACATCAAATGATGTTTTATAAATAATTTTTTATGTTTTCTTCAAAAAATGCTTTTGGATGGTCACAAACTGGGCAAATGTCTGGAGCATTTTTACCAATATGCGTATGTCCACAGTTACGACAAATCCATGTTTTTTCTTCTTCTTTTTCAAATACTTTATTAACTTTTACATTTTCTAATAAAACACGATATCTTTCTTCATGTTCTTTTTCAATTTTAGCAACCCCTAAGAATAATTCAGCGATTTCGTCAAAGCCTTCTTCTTTAGCTGTTTGGGCAAATTCGGCATACATTTCAGTCCACTCATAATTTTCACCTGAAGCTGCATCTAATAAGTTTTCAGAAGTACTTGGAACACTACCACCATTAAGTAATTTAAACCATATTTTAGCGTGTTCTTTTTCATTGTTAGATGTTTCAGTGAATATAGCACCAATTTGCTCATATCCATCCTTTTTAGCACGAGAAGCATAATATTCATACTTTACTCTTGCTTGTGACTCCCCTGCAAAAGCTGCTAATAAATTTTGCTCTGTTTTAGTTCCTTTTAAATTCATTATATATCCTCCCTTTCATTCCTGCATTTACTACATATTCCAACAAACATCATTTGATGTGATAAAATTTTATTATCAGTTTTATTTTCAATAATTCTTGCAGCAGCAATCGATATATTTTCCTTAATATCAATCATCTGCCCACATGATAAGCATTGAAAATGTGAATGACTGTCATAAACATTATCAAATCGGTCAATTTTATGATGGTCAACTATTTTTCTAATCATTTTATGCTCGCATAAAACATTTAGATTACGATAAACTGTTCCAAGACTTATATTTGGTATATATTTTTGAACGTTTTGATATACCATTTCCGCGGTTGGATGTTCACAACTATTATTGACATAATCTAAAATTAAATCCCTTTGTTTTGAATATTTCATAAAGCACCTCATATAGTAATCATTACTATATTTATTATTATACATTATTATTTTTAATTGTCAATTTTTTAGGATGATAAAAATAGGAAACAATTTTTGAAAATTCATAAACAATAATATCATTCCTATTAATTGCAAAAGATTTTCCCAATGCTTTACCACCAATAGTAAGCGCCGCAATAATAGATGTTGTAATTAATGTAACCACTGATAAATTTACGTTTAAAATGTCTGATATATTTTTAGCAATAATAATACCTGTTGAACCTGATATAATACCACAAACATCGCCAATAACGTCATTACAAACCGAAGATACCTTGGCAGCATTTTTTATAAATACAACTGCTACATCAGCACCTCTCACTTTTTTAGCATTCATTGAGTGAAATGGTTTAATATCACATGATGCAACAGCAACGCCAATAATATCAAATAAAATGCCTATTAATACAAAAACTATTAACAGTAAAACTCCAATATATATGTTAACATTAGGAATTGTTATATCCGATATAAAAGAAAAAATAAATGAAATTACAAATGCCATAATGGTAACAGTAAGTACCCATTTATAATTAGATTTTTGTTGTTTTTTCTTTTTATTTAATTTTTTTAATTTTTCTATTTCTTTTTTCTCAATACTATTTGATTTCATATATTTCCTTTCATATAAAATAAAAAAGTGAATAAATGGCTGTTAGCATAGTAAATCTTGCGCCTTAGGTCAAGTAGGTTTTCCCTAGTTTTTACTTACCCGTTACCAGATAAGCGGTTCCCCTTTAAAAAAACTAATATACCGTCACCGGATATATGACTTGATTGCCACTTAGTACACACTTTAATCCTATGCTAACAAAACACTCTAGGAGATTTCCCCACCAATATTTATTACTAGTTCTCTTTTGCAGATAAGGTTTCAAATTGCAATATCTTACTATATTTGGCCAAATACAATAAGATTGATCAATTATTCCCCTATATCCACTCAAGACAGGCTACACTACCCGCAGCGGTTACCGCAAAGTAGGTCTAATCCTAATGCAAGCATTAGGCCTCAGCAGCTGTTGGAACGTGGTCGTATGCCATTACGAGCGCCCAACAACCTTTCTCCCAGCACTCACCCCAAACTGGGCGTAAGAAGCAAGCACCAAAAGCTTCACAGATGTGCCCTGTAGTGGATTTTTAGCCCCACCTTCGTAATAAATTAATTGACTAGAATAATGCGCCATTAATTCACCGATAATTATAACACATTTTTAACAGTTGTCAAATTAGTAATAATATATTATATGTTATTTTTTATTATTTTTATTATCAATTTCTTCCTTAACAATATAAATCGGACGTTTTTTAACTTCAACATAAGTACGTGATAAATACTCACCAATAATACCTAGAGCAAATAATTGTATACCACCTAATAATAAAATAGTACCAATGGTTGTTGCATATCCCGGAACATCAATTCCAAGTATTAAGGTTTGACATACTAAAATAATTAAATATATAAATGAAAAACCTGAAATAAATATTCCTAAAACTGTTGCTATTCTTAAAGGAGCAGTCGTAAATGATACAATTCCTTCAATTGCATATTTAAATAATGACCAAAAAGACCATTTACTCTCACCATGTGCACGTTTATCAGCAGAGTAAGGCATATAATAAGTATTAAATCCAACGAACGAAAAAATGCCCTTAGAAAAGCGATAATACTCCCCCATCTCAATAATTGAATTAACCATATTTCTTCTTAACAATCTAAAATCACTCGCACCTGGCACAAATTCAATATCTGATATCTTATTAATAATTTTATAAAACAATTTTGAAAAAAATTGTTTTAATAATGGCTCATTTCTTTTTTCTTGGTAAGCAGCTACACTATCAATATCAGTATTTTCTTCCAAAATATTATACATTTCTAATACTGTTGAAGGCTTTTGCTGTAAATCAGCATCAATAATAGCAACATAATCCCCCGTTGCGGCTTTCAATCCAGCATACATACCTGCCTCTTTACCAAAATTTCTAGAAAAATTAATTATTTTAATATTTTCTTTAGAAACTCTAGCAATTTTTTTTAGTTTTAAAATTGTTTGATCACGGCTACCATCATTAATAAATATAATTTCATATTTAAATTTTTGATCTTTAAAAGTTTTTACAACTTCCTTATAAAATTCATCAACATTATCTTCTTCATTATAACATGGTACTACTAATGATAACTTCATATAAACTCTCCTTCTTAACTATTGATATTATACCATAATAGGACATAATTCGTTAATTATAAATAAAAAATAGTAAAAGTATTTAAAAATCAAACAAAAAGTGGTATAATCGTTGACATTATTGCTAATAAAATGTTAAAAAAACAATTTTTACACAAAATAATTAAACAAGGAGTGAATTATATGGAAAAAATTTTTGTTTTTGGACATAAAAAACCAGATACAGATAGTGTTACATCAGCTATTGCCCTTTCATATTTAAAAAAACAATTAGGATATAATACAGTTCCTATGGTATTAGGTGAAATAAGTAATGAAACAAAATTTGTTTTAGATTTTTTTAAAATTAAACAACCTCATTATTTAAATGATGTTAAATTACAAATAAAAGATGTTAATTTTCAAAGAAATTATTATATTAATCATAAGGAATCAATTTATGATGGATATATATATATGAATGAAAATATGATTAGTACCCTACCAGTTGTTGACGATAATAAAAAATTTACTGGGATGGTATCAATGAAAGATATTGCAAAAGATCAAGTAAATGGCGATATTTATAATTTGCATACTTCATATGAAAATATAATTGACGCTCTTAAAGCTGAAGAAGTATTAAAATTTAATAATGAAATAGATGGTAAATTATTAGTAGCATCGTTTAGAAGTACAACTTTTATTCAAACAATCAAAATTGAAAAAGATACTGTTTTAATTGTAGGGGATCGTCATAGTATTATTGAATACGCTGTTAATGAAGGCGCTAAGATGATTATTTTAACAAATAATCGCGATATTAAAGAAACTCATTTAAAAATTGCCAAAAAGAATAAAGTAAATATTATTAGAACACCGTATGATTCTTTTAAAGTTTCAAAAATTATTAACTTATGTAATTATATATCTACAATTAGAGTCAATGATGATGATATTATTTATTTTAGTGAAAATGAATATGTAAATGAATTTATTGAAAAAGCTAATAAATATAAATATACTAGTTATCCAATAATTAATAAACAAAATGAATGTTTAGGTATTTTAAGAATATCTGATATCGTTAATAAAAAAAGAAAACAAGTAATTTTAGTTGATCATAACGAATTTGAACAAAGTGTTGATGGCTTAAATGAGGCCGAAATTATTGAAATAGTTGACCATCATAAAATTGGCACAATTTCAACTACATTACCTATATCTTTTAGAAATATGCCGGTGGGTAGTACCAATACTATTGTTTATTCAATGTTTAAAGAGAGTAAAGTAGAAATCCCTAAAGATATTGCTGGACTTATGCTATCAGGAATAATCTCAGATACTCTTTTATTAACATCACCTACTACTACAGAAATTGATATTAAAACAGTACATGAATTAGCAAATATTATTGATTTAGATTATATTGAATATGGTAAAGATATGTTTACAGCTGGTTCGTCATTAAAAGGAAAAACCAAAGAACAAATATTCTATTCAGACTTCAAAAACTTTACTATTGATAATCAAAAAATTGGTGTTGGTCAAATATTTACTATGAATCCAAATGAAATATTAAATGAAAAGGACGAATATATTAATTTAATTAATTCAATAGCACAAGATAATGAATACGATATATTAACTTTCTTTGTCACTGATATTTTAAACAATGGTTCATATATTTTATATAATGATAGTTCAAAAGAAATATTAGATAATAGCTTTGATGTAACAGAAATTGAACAAGCCCATTATTTACCTGGACTAGTTTCAAGAAAAAAACAATTTATACCTAATATTATGAATGGAATAGAAAAAAAATAAACGATTAATTTCGTTTGTTTTTTATTTGAATTTTTTGATAATTTCATTAACGATTCTTTTGCTTGCTAATCCATCACCATAAGGATTATGAGCTTCACTCATTTGTTGAT
>CAZVQX010000023.1:0-7951 GCA_964629735.1 uncultured Muribaculaceae bacterium | reverse complement strand
TTAAAGGCGTGATGGATACTGCACAAGAGGGCTGGAGAAATGTGATTGCTACAGCTGTAGTGAATGGAATACCAACTCCATCAATGTCTGCAGCACTGAACTATTATGATGGATATAGACACGAACGATTGCCAGCTAATTTGCTACAAGCGCAACGTGACTATTTTGGTGCACACACTTATGAAAGAGTTGATAAACCTCGAGGTGAATTCTTCCACACAAACTGGACAGGTAGAGGTGGCACAACTGCTTCTACAACGTATAATGTGTAAGAAATAATAAAATTATATAAGAAAAAGGGATAATCGTTTAAAGATTATCCCTTTTTTGATTGTATTAATTGTTCTCTTGATATTTTATCAAAGAACCTTGAATGCGTAATGATTTTTTTGAACTCTTTACACTCATAGTTCGCTAAAATCGATGAAGCGAGCTAAATTTTATTTGTTTTAATTTCTATGTTTTTTAAAAAGATAATAGTGATTTACAATAAATAATCAAGGTGAAATTAGTAGACTAGGTCTTTGTTATTTTCTACAAATTCTTTTTCATAAAGCTTTGCCCATTGAACAAATTTATAGTGAGCTTTTAAACGAGCGAAAATAAATCCATGAGTTCCTTCTAGAAAAGCCCCTTTTAATATATAATATTTGAAAAATTCAGATAATGGTCTAAATACCAATTTGTTTATAGACGCTTTTTTATTATTAGCATTAAACCTCTTGAGTTCAAAATCGGTATAATGATTAGTTTTTTCTATAAAGTTATTAATACTTGGTATGTGATAATGAAGTATATGTATGTTTTTGCCTTTTAGATGAAAGTCATAGCCAGTATGAGTTACAGGCATTTCGTGAATTTTGTCACTATAACTACAAGTTCCTTTTTTCCAGAATCTTTTGCATTTAGATTGCCTCCACGACTTAAGTGATTTTCCCATCAAAACAGTTTCTCTTACAATAAAGCACGAATTATAATTATCCTTAGGATTATTTGCATACTTACGAAGTGCATCCCACAGTTCAGGTGTTACAACTTCATCTGCATCTAAAACTAAAACCCAATCACCGCTCGATTGACTTATTGCCCAATTCCTTGCTGGTTCAACTATTCCAGTCTTTTCATGATAGACTATTTTGCAATTATATTTTTTAGCAATTTCTATGGTTCTATCATCTGAGTACATATCGCAGATTAATATTTCATCTGCATTTTCAACGCTTTTAAGACATCTTTCTAATAGTCTTTCTGCATTTAGGGTGTTAATTACAACTGATATTTTTGTCATAATAAAAATTAAAATTCTTAAAAAATGATTGGGGTTTGATTAAATACAATTGTGATAAATTAAGTGAATTATGTTTAATACTTCAATTCTTTTAGTTCGGTTATGACTTTTCAACTTATACACAATTAAAATTAATAATAAAGTTTTAAATGGCAAACTAATACCTTATGGATGTTATAATTCTGTTATCAATTCAAATCATTTAAACTCAAGCTTAAAACTTTTAGGTAATAGATATTTTCACTTTTATAGTAATATTTTTGTTAGCTATTTATGCTTATTGTAAAACGATATTAATTGTGTGGAAAATGCTTGCTGTTGCTCTTCCTTCCGACTTAATTTGAGGTTTTACTCCTTTTGTTATCTCATTAATAAACGGTAATGTAATTTTATAGGATTTTTGTAATGATTTTAGGAGCATAGGTGTTTTTGTATATGCGTATCTAATCTTTAAAAAAGAATTAAACAAAAAGATATTAAATCATCCAAGTGAGGTGGGCTTTCTATTTGAAGGATATATTTCTTGTAACCTTTAAATTAAAATCAAGAAACTACCAAAACTAAACTCTTAAATTAGAATAGATCAAATACCACAAGTAGGTATTAGTGTCTATTATTTTTTTGAATTTAAAGTTTGGTCTGTTAATTGCATATGTCGGATAAATTTTGTTTTACGCAATTAACCTTTACTTATGAAATTAAATAACTTTTTATTTTTGTCTTTGATTATTGGTTTTTCTGCCTTTAATCTTAATTCTCAAACAATTTTAAAGGATAATGATAACTTTGAAATTATTCCAGGAGCGCACATCATTAATTCAAAAGCGCAAATTATCGGTGTATCAAATATGGATGGTACTATTTTTATATATCCTGATTACAGAGGGACCTCTGATTCTGTAACTATTGAACACATTGCTTATGAAGCAAAATCAACTACTTTACAAGATATTAATTCAAATGAAAAATTTTATTTAAAAGTTGACATAAAAGAGTTGCCAGGCGTAACCATTTCACCAACAAAGACATATGATTATTTAGTGATAAAAGGTTATTATCGCTCATATCAGCTAAATGATAAAGTGCCAATTTACTATTCTGACGGTATTATTGAATATTATATTCCAACCAAAAACAAAGATGGAATTAAATATAAATTGCTACATAATCGTTCATATAAAAACGAAAAGCTTTTATCTCTAGAAAAACAGAGAGTTGTTACAGTTAGCGTGAAATCTACTGGTGTTTCAAATTATGGATATTATTGGGTTCCATATAATAAATCACTCTACAAAATTTTATCGAATGATAATAAAAAATATTTTATAACAGACAAAAAAGAAAATTATGCAGGTGAAATTTTTATAGATAAATCAAAACAAAGTTCTGAGTTATATATTAATGGTTTAACCCCAGATTCTATTCGTACTGTATCTTTATTCGGCTATACAGTTATTACAAGCCAAGAACTCTATTCTCAAAAAATGAACACCTCAGATATTGAAAATACTAATTTATCTAATTTAAGCTCTTTAAAATTGATACATAAAATTGATTTTAAGCATAAAAAAGATAAGAGGTTTACCAATATAGATGGATTTGATGAGTTTCACGTTATTGAAGTATATAATGTTAATAAAAAAGATTTAAAAAGACGAGAGTTGTTAAATAATTATACGCAACAGCTGTCAACCAATAAAGAAGATTTTAGTTGGTTAGAAGAATTTAGCGAGTATATTCCTCAGCTAAATAAATCAATTGAAAACATGTTACATAATGAGTTGGAGATATTTTAAATGAATATATTAAAGCTAAAATTTAAAAGCACTTTCAGGCAGTTTAAAGAACTACCTCTTTTTTATAAAATATTAATCTCTCTTTTGATATTAATATTAACTATAGTGTCAACAAACATTAAGGTTCCAATAACTAAAAAATCAATAGCCTTAGCTTTTACAATTCACTTATTTATAGGGGTATCAATAAAATATAACCAACAAAAAAGAGACTTTTTAAAGCAATATAAAAAACTGTTTGTAATCTCATACCTGTTTGATTATACGCTTGTAGCCATACCTTTTTACATTGTAAATGTCTATTTTGGCATAGCAACAATTATTTCCACTTTATTATTATTAATTTTCAGAAAATATCTATCAGATTATGAGCCACATAAATCAATATTGCCATCAAAAATATTTTTGAAACAGAGTTTTATGTGGCATTCAAAAATGAGATATTTAATACCAATTTGCTGGATGTTTACTATAGTAATCATAGTTGTAGCTTATTTACATCAAAATTACAATTTAGCTGTTGCTACATATTCAATTGTGTCGTTACTAATGTTCCTTGCAATAATTTTTCAAACAGAAGATTTTTTATTTGTTAAATCTTACATCAATTATAAGCATTTTATAAAAGAAAGTTTTTTAACGACAATAATTAATGCTGTAATTTTCTTGTTACCTCTAACCATATTAATGCTATTTCTATTTAAAGATAATTTTCATTACACTTTATTATTGTTTTTAGTTTTAATGATTCTATCTATCAATATGGTTATTGTGAAGTACATTTTCTATCCTTTACAACAAATCGGAATATATATATACTTTGTTAATATTATTATATTAATGGCATTAGGCATTGCAACCTATGGATTGTCTTTGCCATTTTATTTTATTATTACATATCTCTATTTCATAAAAAACATAAAGCAAATCTTTAATTTAAATGAGACAAATTACATTAAAATCAATAAATAAATCTTTTGGGAAATTAAAGGTCTTAGAAAATGTTAATCTTGAATACAATTCAGGATTAATAAATGGAATTATTGGGAAAAATGGTGTTGGAAAAACCACACTTTTGAAGTGCATTGCAGATATTATAAGTTTTGAAGGCGAGATAATTTTATCAAATATTGAAAAAATAGGTTTTTTACCAGCCAATCCTTATATGTTTCCAAAAATAACAGGTAAAGAGTTTATAAACTTTTCACTTTCAGCTAAAAAAAGTCAATTAGATAAAAAATTGCTAACAAAATTAAGTTCTCTTTTTGATATCCCATTAAAAAGATATGCCGATGAATATTCAACAGGAATGTTGAAAAAACTACACATTATTACCTTATTACTGCAAGGTAATGACTTGTTGATCTTAGATGAGCCTTTTGATGGTTTAGACCCTTTTTCATCTTCCTATCTATCTGAATTATTGTTATTAGAGAAAAGAAAAGGGAAAATTATAATAATGAGTTCACACAACACTGAACGGTTAAAAAAAATATCTGATACTATAACGTTAATCGAAGATTATAATTCTGTATCATTGTCTGGTATTGAATCTTTTTATAATTTAGATTTAGATAATAAAGCTAATAAAATTATAAAAGAAATGTTATTTTAGTTTGAAAATATACTAACATATAATCACTTCTGATTTATTAAGTAATTATATTTGCTAACAAATATACTGTAATAATCTTGTTAAAATTATGAAAACAACTTTTATTAAAGCTAAAAAAGTAAATCTGATTGGTATAATAATAGCAATTCCAATTATACTTGTTATTATCTTTTCATATTGGATGAAGTGGGCTGACCAAGCAATTGAATCGGTAAACCAAGTAGGTGTAGCATTATCACTATTTGACAATGCTATTATTGATTCAATAATAACTATCATAACGCCTGTGATTGTAATTACCATTGGTATTATAGTTCACGAACTAATACACGGTGCATTCATATTACTTTTCACAAAAAACAAGAACAAACTAAAATTTGGTTTTAATAAAGAGGCTTTTGTCCCTTATGCTCACTGCAAAGTACCATTAATTGCGTGGCAAATGCTCATAGTTGCACTTGCGCCGGGCATCATATTAGGTTTGATACCTTTTTCCATCTCATTAATAAACGGCAATGTAATTTTATGGTTTATTGGTTTTGCTATGATTTTAGGTGCAATAGGTGATTTTATATATGCATATTTAATTCTAAAAATAGGATTAAATAAGAAAATATTAGATCATCCAAGTGAGGTGGGTTTTATTGTTGAGTAATAGATAATTAAGTAAGGTGTTTTTGTGATAAAGTAGTATTGTGATTTTAGATTAGTTATTTTCAGGACGTAATGTTTATGAAAATTAAAGAAACGTAAAAAATCGTGTCCCGTACGGAACACAATATATAACCAAAATAATTACTACCAACATAAAATCCCTACGGGATAAGAAATACAAGTTTGCATTAAAGTTCTTTTTGCAAATAACAACTCACTCTTAAATAGTCTTAAAAAGACACTTTCACTTCTTAAAAGTGCACTTTGTTTCGCGAAAGTTTAAAGGAGCATGATTAAAATAGATTAATTTTACATTAATGAATAAATGACTTTATGTTTGGGTGCACTTATGCATAAATCTATTTTGTTAAATAAATTTATTAATTAACTTTTAAACATTATTTTAGTATTAGAAATTTTGATTTAAATAACTATGGTGTTCAAGAGATGAATGCTGTAGAAATGAGAGAAATTGATGGTGGTTTTTTTATAACAATTGGAATGATTTCAACTGCCTCGATAATGACTTGTGTAATCATTGAGCGTTTAAGAAATAGATAACTAATGAAATTTTAGAAAATGGAAAATTTACAAGAATTAAAATTAACTGAATTATCTAATTCGGGAAAAACAAACAATAAATGGAGGTTTAGCTCCGTTAGTTATTGCAAGCATAACAGTAGCTGGTGTCTCTATAGACTACACTTTTTCGAGGTGGTGGAATAGAAGATAACATCTATAATATAAAAGAGAGTGCTAAAATGAAATTTTAGCACTCTTAATCTTAATTCTATGAAATTTAAGTTAATAATATTAGGTCTAATATTTAGTGTGCACTCATTTGCAAGTGATACTATTCAATACTCAAATAATGGAGTATCATTTGGGATGGGGAGAAGTAAAATTTCCTTTTTATCTCCAATAACTTATAGAACATTTACAATTGAAACTATTAGTCAAAAAACAAAAGTGTTTCCAAATAAAGAAAATATATTCTTTTATAAAATAGAGCTTGGGTTACATAATAATATAAATCAAAACACTATGTTTCATATTGGGGACAATATATTTTGGGGACAATATCATAAGATATCTTATGTACAGAACCCTGTCTTTAAATTTTATGCTGGATATGCATATTTGAATAATACCAATTTATACCTAAAACCAGACAATATAAATAATCTGTTATATACTAATTTTAATAATATGGCTGCTCTGGTACTTGTTGGTTCTAAGCAATTTAAAAATGTGTATTTGAAAAATACTTTTTCAATTCCAGTATATGGTTTGTATTATGGTAGCACATTTAGTCAAAACCTACCTGGAATTGTAGAAAAAGAGAGTTCTATATGGAGTGCTTCTAAACTCGGCAGCTTTAATATTAATACACAAATTTGCAATGATTTAATCTGTGATTTTCGAATTAAATATAAAAATAAGGGTCATCAAACCTTGCGTGTCCAATATGGGTTTGAATATGCAAAGTTACAACTGCATAATAACATAAAAGAGACTATAATGCATCAAATTACAATTAGTACATTAATTAAAAAAACAAATTATAATCATGCGCCTACACTTTAGACTATTATTGCTTTCTCTAATACTGCTATCTTCCTGTATGAAAGATGAGTTTTATAACACAAAGGGTAACCATATTGATAACTTTAACCTATTATGGGACATAATAGATGAGTCATATTGTTATTTTGATTATAAGCAGATAGATTGGGATTCAATATATTCTGTTTATAGACCTCAAGTTTCTAATCATTTAACAAAATATGATTTTTTTAAAATTTGTGGGGATATGCTTTTTGAATTAAAAGATGGTCATGTTAGTTTAAGTTCAGATTTTAATGCAATGTCTTACAGCGATTTTTACCTTGATTATCCTCAAAACTTTAATATCACAATAATCGAAAGAAATTACTTAGCTAAAGACTATATTTATGCCAATGGGATTGTGGCAAAAAATATAAGAAATATTGGGTATATAAGATATGGTAGTTTTATGAATGTTATTAAAAGCAAAAATTTAAAAGAAGCAATAATACAATTAGGAGAAATAGAGGGGTTAATATTAGATGTTAGAGATAATACAGGAGGTAGTATTGCAATGGTAGATACTATTGTTTCAAATTTTTGTGAATCAGATATTATTAGTGGGTACGTTCGATATAAAACAGGCAAAGGGCACAATGATTTTACTGATTATTTACCGAATAAAATAAAAGCAAATTCAGAACCTGTATATGATGGAAATATAGTTGTGCTCACAAACAGATTAGTTTACAGCGCAGCAAATGATTTCGTATCTGCAATGAAATGTTTAGATAATGTTACAATTATTGGCGATAAGACAGGAGGTGGAGGTGGTGCTCCGTTTACGTCTGAATTATATAATGGATGGCAAGTTAAATATTCAAAAATTCCCTTATATGATAAAGATAAACAGCATATTGAGTTTGGAATAGAACCAGATATAAAAATAGATATGGATAAAGAGCAAGAAGCAAATGGAATTGATTCGATAATTGAATTGTATCCACCCGAGCAACTACAGTTTGTAAAATGGTTTGAAATTATTTAGCT
>CAZVQX010000022.1:0-10720 GCA_964629735.1 uncultured Muribaculaceae bacterium | reverse complement strand
CTTTTGTGTAATCTTTTTATTTTCGACTATCAAATTTTTTTCTTTCATTAGTATTAAGTATCTTTTTTCTTAACCTAATACTTGTTGGTGTTATTTCAACGAGTTCATCGCTATTAATATAATCTAATGCATATTCTAAAGTAATTGGTCGCGGCCTTTTTAAAACAACTGTTTTATCACTTCCGGCAGCACGCATATTAGTTAATTGTTTTCCTTTAACAACATTAACAGCTAAGTCATTATCTCGGTTACATTCACCGACAATCATTCCTTCATATACTTGTGCCCCAGGTTCAATAAACATTACACCACGATCTTCTAATTGAGAAATACCATATGCTGTTGTTTTACCATTTTCCATTGAGACTAAGACACCCAATTTTCTTTCACCAATTTCATGGTTTTCAACTGGGAGATATTCTTTAAATGAATGACTAATCATCCCATAACCCTTAGTTATTGTCATAAAGTTAGTCATAAAACCTATTAAACCTCTTGACGGGATTGTATAATTTAATCTGATTTGTGAATTAACATTAGTCATATTCTCCATAACAGCACCACGAACACCTAAAGCATCAATAACAGGACCAACACTTTCCTCAGGAATTTCAATTTGTAAATTTTCATATGGCTCGCATTTAACCCCATCTATTTCTTTTATAATAACAACTGGTTTTGAAACTTCTAATTCAAATCCCTCACGTCGCATATTTTCAATCAAAATAGATAAATGTAATTCGCCACGTCCTGAGACAATCCATGATTCTGAATCATTTGGTGCTACTCTTAAACTAACATCTCTTTCCGTTTCTTTAAATAAACGTTCTTCTATTTTTTTAGCTGTTAACAGCTCGCCTTCTTTACCTTTTAGGGGACTGCTATTTACACCAAAAGTCATTTGTAAGGTTGGTTCATCAATTCTTAAATGTTCTAAAGCTTCTTCTTTTCCAACATTACATATTGTTTCACCAACACTTATATCAGCTAATCCAGCAACAGCAACAATATCACCAGCATGAGCTTCTTTTATTTCAACCCGATCAAGGCCTAAAAAACCAAAAAGTTTTTGAATACGAAAATGTTTAATACTACCATCTAAACGTACACATGAAACCATCTCGTTAACTTTAATTGTACCTCTTTTAACTAAACCAATTCCAATTCGACCTACATAGTCATTATAATCTAGTAAAGCTGGTTGAAATTGAAGTGAGCCATCACTTACAGATGGTGCTGGTATATAATTAACAATTGCGTCTAAAATTGGTTCAATTGTTTTTTCTTGTGTTTCTAGTTCTGAGCTTAAGCTACTAGTCCCTGCCAATCCTGATGCATATATAACCGGAAACTCCAATTGCTCAATATCAGCACCAAGTTCAATAAATAAGTCTAATACTTCATCTACTACTTCTTTAGGTCGAGCCGTTTCTTTATCAATTTTATTAACAACTACAATTGGTGTAACACCTGCATCTAAAGCTTTTTTTAAAACAAAACGGGTTTGTGGCATTGTTCCTTCATAAGCATCAACAACCAACAAAACACCATCAACCATATTCATAATTCTTTCAACTTCGCCACCAAAATCAGCATGTCCTGGTGTATCTAAAATATTTATTCGATAATCTTTATAATCAATCGCTGTTGTTTTAGAAATAATGGTTATTCCACGTTCTTTTTCTATATCATTGGAATCCATTACTCTTGTTTCTACTTCTTCGTTTTCTCGAAAAGTTCCTGACATTTGTAATAATTTATCTACCAATGTTGTTTTACCATGATCAACGTGTGCTATTATTGCAACGTTTCTTTTATTTTTCATAATGACACTTCCTTTAACTGAAATATTATAACACTAATACTTAAACAAGTAAATAAAAACATGACATTAGTTAATGTCGATGTATTTAATTAAAATATTTTTTTAATATATAGTCCATTGTTATCTTTATATCTGGGAAAACATCAATCGCTTCTAATTCTTCCCGCGAAAACCATCTAACACCATTTGTCTCTTGCTTATTAATTGTTGTTTCTAAATTATTAATTGGTACTGCTGGATAAATAAAATCAATATGAACAATTCCTTCTAAATTGCGATTCTTTTGAATACCTAAAGGTTTAATAAAATCATCTTCTCTTGGAAATCGTTCTCCTAATAATTTAACCTTAACACCGGTTTCTTCATAAACTTCTCTTAAAGCTGTTTCCTCTGGCGTTTCATTTTCTTCTATATGACCACCAGGTTGAACCCATTTATTATATTTTTTATGATGAACTAATAATATTTTTTTATTTTCCGGATTTATAACAAAAACCGATGCACAAAAATGTCTGTCCATGTAATCACCATGGTTATTATAACAAAATTGGCATACTTTGTCTATTCTAAAACATCTTTGGGAACAATATATCTATTATGCTCATAAACTATAACTTTATTATTAACATCTACGGTCGCCAACAGTATATCTGATAATTGTTTATAACCTATTTTATTAATTTCACGCATTAACCATTTTTTATCTTTAGAAATAAGCTTTAAATTATCATTCATAATTTCACCATCTATTATAACGTTCGCGCATAATCCTACTTTTTTAGCTGGAATTTTCATATCCATATTAATTACATTATCATATTCAAACTTGGACAAGATACTAAGTTTACCATTAACCTCCATAATTGCATATTCAATTTCTGATATATCAAAATAACCATTAACACGGCATTCTGCTAAAAGATCATTAATATCTAACTTTACTTCTTTTAAACCTTCTTCTAATATTTTTCCATCTTGGATTATTATCGTAGGACTTCCCATAAAAAATCTTCGAAGTGAAATACTTTTCATTGTAAAATATGAAATTGCATAAGCAACTAAACCAAAAACACCAACAGCTAAAATACCATTTAGATAATGAGAATCTAAGTTAATTGTCATCTCAGCTGCAAAATTACCAATCGAAATACCTATTACATAATCAAATAAACTCAACTGAGAAACTTGCTTTTTTCCCAACATTTTTGTTATAAAAAATAATGTTGTTAATGATAAAAAAGCTCTTATAAAAACATCTAATAATTCCATCCATCTTATATCAAAAATATCATTTAACAAAGTTATCACCATTTTTATTATATATAAAAATAAATGAATTATACTATTTTATAGATTTCTTATTTTTTATTTCTTTTTTTAATTTGTTATGATCCACAATTACATCAGTTTTTAAAACAAAAGTAATAACTATCACCATTAATATAAAATATATTATATAACCTAATTTTGCTGATTTTATTACATATACAATTGATGCAAAAGCAAATAACATATTAATTAAATATATAATTAACACAACCTCGCCTTGTGATAAATTACGATTTAATAATTGATGATGAATATGATATTTATCAGGCATTGTTATTTTAGTACCATTTATGGTTCTTCTTATAATAGCAAAAATTACATCTAGTATTGGTATTGCCAATATAAGTAATGGAATAATTAATGATGACATAGTAACATTTTTAAATCCTAACAATGCAATTATAGCAATTATATAACCTAAAAACATTGATCCACTATCGCCCATAAATATACTGGCTGGATAAAAATTATGAACTAAGAAGCCTAAAGTTGATCCTAACATTGTTAAGGTTAAAACAAAATCTAGTCCAAATTTTTGTTGAAGATAAGCAATAATACCAATTGTTAAAAAATAAATTGAACTAATACCACCTGCTAAGCCATCCAAGCCATCAATAAAGTTCATCGCATTAATACATCCTAATATGAAAAAAATAGTAATTATTTTTGAAAAATGGCCAAATTCAATATATATATTAAAGGCATCAATTTGATTTAATACTAACTTACCATAAAAAACAATTATTAAAGCAGCGACTAACTGACCTATAAATTTATATTTTGCATCAATTGGATTAATATCATCAATTATACCAGTTAAGACAATAATAAAACCTCCAATTAAAATAGCGTTCATCATTGCGCTTGGGGTTCCAAATAACATATATCCTAATAAGACACCAATAAATATACCAACACCACCTAATCTTGGAATTGGTTTAGTATGCACTTTTCTCTTATTTGGAATATCCATGGCACCAATATGAAGTGCGATTTTTTTTATTACCGGCATTAAAAAAGTAACAAATAAAAAAGGAACTGTAACCATTAAAAATATTGTTAAAAATTTATTATCGTTCATTGTATCACCACTTTTATTATAACACAAAAAAATAATATAAGTCTATGATAGACGAATATTATTTGTCAACTAAATGAAGATTTTCTAACAAAATGCCTGTCCCTTCAACAACGCAAGTTAATGGACTTTCCGCTATAAAAACTGGAACTTTTAATTCATGTGAAAGAAGTTGATCAAATCCATTAATTAAAGCACCGCCACCTGTTACCACAATTCCTTTATCAATAATATCAGCAGATAATTCTGGTGGGGTTTGTTCTAATACATTTTTAGCTGTATGAACAATCATATAAACACTTTCTCTTAGGGCCTCTTCTACTTCTAATGAACATAATGTAATAGTATGTGGTAGACCAGTTACTAAGTCACGACCGCGAACTTCCATCTTTTCATTAGTTTCACCAGGAAAAACAGTCCCAATTGTTAATTTTATTTCTTCAGCAGTTCGATCCCCTATTAATAATTTATATTTATCTTTAATATATTTCATAATATCATTATCAAAAACGTTACCAGCTACTTTAATAGATGAGTTTGTGACAATTCCACCTAATGATAAAATAGCAACATCAGTTGTTCCGCCACCTATATCAATAACCATATTACCGCTAGGTTTAGATATATCCATACCAGCCCCAACGGCTGCTACTTTTGGCTCATCTTCTAAAAACACTTTTTTAGCACCTGTTCTTTCAGCTGCTTCTTTAATTGCATTCTTTTCAACTTGAGTAATATTAGAAGGACAACAAATTAAGATGCGGGGTCTTGAGAAAAAACTACGACCATTTACTTTCCTAATAAAATGATTTAACATAATTTCGGTAATCTCAAAGTCGGCAATTACACCATCTCGCATTGGTCTAATAGCTTTTACCTTGCCTGGTGTTCTACCTAACATATCCCGAGCCTCAGTTCCTACTGCCAGCGGTTTTTTTGTTTCTGAATCAATTGCAACAACACTAGGCTCATTTAATACAATTCCTTGTCCTTTAATATGAATAAGAACGTTAGCAGTTCCTAAATCTATTCCTATATCTTTTGAAAAAATGTCAAACATAATATCGGCCTCATTCCTTCATATATTATATCATATTTTACTTTAAATGGTAGTTATTTCCTCATTTTTAAATATTTTTTTTTAGTAGACTCACCACCTCTAATATGTCTAATTTCTATATGATGTTTTAAAATTTTATCGACTTTTTTATGCTTATTTTTATCTATTAATGGAAGACGTTCACGTAAATCTTTATGAACGGTACTCTTAGACACTTTAAAAACATTAGCAATTTCTCTAATTGTTTGTTTTGTTAAAATAAGATAATCTGCTTCCATAATAACACGCTCTAAAATTATCTCACTCATATCCAATCCCCTTTAATTAATTATAGTAAATTAAAGGTTTTTTATACCAAAAAGGGCGTCCTTACGCCCCTTCTAAATCACTTAATTTTTTGAAATAAAACTCTTCCGGATTGACTACTTGGCCTTTATATATTAATTCAAAATGCAAGTGATCACCTAAGTCTTTCGCAAAGTTAGAACCACCACTTTTACCAATGATATCGCCTTGTTTAACGACGTCATCTTTTTTTAACTTAACTTCGCTTAAACTTTGATATACAGTTATTAAATCATTTTCATGTTTTATCTCAACAATCATACCTAATAGTTTATCTTCTTTAACCGTAATAACCGTCCCATCCAAAACAGCAATCACATCAAATTTTTCAACGCCACCATAATCAACCCCGCTATTTTGAAGATAAGTATTATTATTAAATATTATTGCAGATTCTTGTTTTGTTTTATCATCTTTATAATTATAAAAATTTTTTAATATTTTAATATTTTTATCTTCAAATGGTTTTATTATTGTTGTCTCAACATTAACAACAGGTGTTGTATCTTCAAAAATTGTTTTGGACACATAATCATAATCATCATTATCATCTTTAAATAAACTTTTAGAAATTGAGAATTCAATTACATAAATAAGCCCAATCAATAATATTGTTCCTAAAACATATCCAGCATAAATAACTGGTTTTTTTAATCGTCTTTTTCCCATTAATTTCACCTCTATTTTAATTGTGAACATTAATGGTTTTTTTATACTTATTTTTTATATTTTTTTTATTTCTACGCCTAAATAATAATGTTTTAAAATTTTATCATAAGAATATCCCTTTAAAGCAAGGGCTTGTGCACCATATTGACTCATTCCAACACCATGACCATAACCTTTAGTTATAACATTTACTTTATTTTCGTTTTGAACAATATTAAAAAAAGTTGATCGAATACCCAGTTTCTGTGCAACCTCGGATCCTGTAAATTTTTTGTTGTTAATAATGATTTCTTTTATTCTCCCAGTACTAGTTGTAACAAGAACTTCTTGAATGATTCGATTACTATTATCAAGTCCTAGTTTTGAAAAAAACTGTTCTAAATTAAAAGTATTGTTCTCATTAAAAACTGGTGAAACTCCTTCTTCGAATGATGAATCAACACTTCTTAAATAAGGAACCTTACTTATAAAAACATCTTCACTATTTTCTGTTTTTCCAACACTTGTTGAAAAAAAGAAAGCTTCAACAACCTCACCTTTATAATCGAGATATTCACCACGGGTAGAGTTTACTGCTTTCTTTATTTTGTTTATATTTTTCGAATAATTTTCTTTCCATGCGGTTTTTAAATAATTATCATCTAGATAAACTTGATTCATCACTGTATCAACAACATCATATTCTTCCTTACGATTATAATACATTTTTTTCATAACATAACTTCTAGCAGCAACCGCTTGGGCTTTGAGCGCTTCTAATTCAAAAGAAATTGGCATTTCACCTGCTAATACACCGGTTATATATTGTTCGAATGGAACATGGTCAATTTGACCATTATTTCTTTTAACTCGAACATTCATATTTTCAACATAACTAAAATTATTTTTTTCTATTTGTTTAAAAATGTTAACAATAATAACGGGAATAATAACTATTAATAAGAATGTTATAATAAGCTTTTTCATATTAGCCTCCTATTACAATATATGTTTTTTTAATACATTTACTGCAAGGCACAATACTACAAAAATTTTGAATAAGTAAAGAAATCCATAAAGAAATTAACTAATAAATATGATAAACACAAACATATTATTACGTATATAATATTAGCTTGAACTATTTTGTTTTTTTTAAAAATCGCATTAATATTAACACCATCTAATGCCCATATAACAAATGGGGTTATAATTATATACAAAATTGTTTTAACAGTCATAATTATCTATTTTATTATTTCTAATAATATGACGTTCTTCATTAGAAAATTCTGTTTTTAAAAAAACGTCAATAATATCTTTCATTTTCATTAAACTCATATAACTAGATAGTGTTATAACATTGGCATTATTATGTAGTCGTGCGAATTTTGCCTCCTGAATAGTATCAACCTTAGCACAACGAATATTTTTTACTTTATTACAAGCTATAGACATTCCAATACCTGTTCCACAAATCAAGATTCCCATATCAATTTCATCTTCGTTGACCTTTTCACCTATTAAAAATGCATAATCCGGATAATCTACTGATACTTCACTGTTGGTACCATAATCGAAAACTTCATATCCTTTTTTTGTTAAATACTCAATTAATGATTTTTTTAGTCTCACTCCTCGATGATCTGATGCAATTCCTATTCTCATTATTTTATTCCTCCTTGTTATAAATATATCAATTATTTTTCTTTTGTTCAATAACTATAATAAAAAAACAACTTATAAAACCAATTAAACTAATTAATAATCCTTCTTGATAAAATGGTGACTTATATATTATTTCTACTTGGTAATCACCTTTTTTTATTTTAGTTCCTAAAAATGAAGTATTCACTTTTTCCTTGTTTTGTACTATTCCATTTAATTTAATTGTAAAACCTTCATCATAAGGAATAGTTGTAACTAAATAGCCATCATTGGTTACTTTAATATCGCCTAAAATAACATCACCTTTAGTTTTATTCATATCAATTTCTATTTTATCAATATTAGGAAGGTGATTAATAACATCTTGATAGTCAACTATATATGTTTTAATATCACTAATTATATATTTACCTTTTTCAAAATTGATATTCAACATATCGATTGGTTCATTTGATGATATAACATACTCAAATTCAAAATTTTGATTGTGATATATCCATTCACGGCATGTTAACTTATTAGTTATACCATTAATGCTAATCCCTGTATCACCCTTACTACATTTCTGATTATGTTTCATTTTAAAGGTTATTATTAAAATATTATTTTGTTTTTCTTCTAAAAATAACTTAATATTACCTTTTTTCTTTGAATTAATTATATACTCATTATTACTTTGTATTAAATCAATGTTATCATTAACTTCACTATCATATTTAAAACTAACTTCTTTAATGGGTAATTTCTTTTGATAATTTGTTTTATCATTAACAACGACGCCAGTTAATAATGGTGAAATTGTATATGGATATTCTAATTTAGTGAAATCATTAATTGACATTGTATTATTAGTTGAATAAACTAATGGGAAAACATTATCATTTTTATAAATTGCAAAATTATTATCGTTTTTTCCAACCAATTGATATCCGACAGGTGAATTATTTTTGGTACCAATATATTTAATCCCCATTAAGGTTTGAAAAAATATATTCGGACTTGTTGCTGTAATAACACGATTACGATAAGGTATTGCATTTTTAAAAACATCATAATAAAAATCATTATAGTTAAAGTTATAAGTTGATGAATAAAGAGTAGTTTGGTAATGACGTGGATGATAAACTTTATTAGATGTCGACAAACTCGATTCCAAATTACTAAAGCGATAAAGTGAATTATCTTTATTTATTATTTCTTTAATTAACATTTCATCATTTATATTAAAATCATTTAAGTAATTTGCTTTTGTTACATAATTTTCCTGAAAATTGCCATAAACCGAACTTAACATCGCTATTAATATTATTGGTATATAAAATATTTTTTTTATGTTATTAAATTTATAAAAACATATACACAACAATGTTATAATAACATCAATTATAAAAACTAGAAATATTTTATCTTTTTGATTAAATACAATTATTAAAATAATAAATAATATTATTTTAATAATTGATATTTTTTCTTCTTTAAGATTAGATAAAAAATGTGAAATTAAGAAACCAATAAGGGGTAAAAATGGAATAAAAACCTTATACCTAACATAAAGCATACCATTTAATAAATAAGCAAAAACCGGTATAAACAATAAAACCGAAATAAAAATCCCTAAAAATTTAATGCTTCTATCTTCACTAAATATAGCACCTACTAAACAAATAAGGGCGAAAGCAGTTAAGCCTGGCGAATATGATGTATACAAAATCGAATTAATATTAAAATTAGGGGTTAATAATGTAAATAAATTTATTGAATGAGTATCAATACCACGACCACTTTTTATAACATATATTGTTGGCAATAATAAAATTGCAGACATTAAAATACTAACTAATATTGCTAACAATAGTTTTAAAATATGTTTACTTGTTTCTTTAAATGAATAATTATTTTTTAAAATTTTATAAAGTGAATATGTCCCTAAGACAACAAGACACCCTACACTATAAAAATAACTTGTCATTATAATTAAAAAAACACTTATTATTAATAACCAACTTTTTTTATTTTCAAAGTACTTATCAATACCTATTAAAGCTAATATTAAAAAAGGCATATAATTAATAAACATAATATGACGATGACTATGATATATTAACGGATTAGCAAGGGCAAATAAAAAAGTAGCAATAAAAGCATTATTAACCTCTACCTTATTATTTATTAGCCATTTATAAAATAAAATAATACTCATTATTACAACAATAATACTACTAATCATAATATAATCAACCATCTTTATAAATGGAAAGAAATAGGATATTAATATTATTGGATTTAAAAATCCATAATAAGCAAAATTATATATATTTTGGCCAGCACCTATATTTGGTGCAAAATTAGGAAAAAGATTTTTCGTCTCATAAAATAGATTCCGAAAATATTCTGGTAACGCCCAGTGTTGACTCATCCAGTCAGTTTTAGAACCATATAAATTATTATAACCTTTAGTAATAAACATAATTACTAATACGGTTAGTATGATTATGGTCAAATTTATGTAATCTCTTTTCTTCATAATACACCTCTTAATAATTATATCATGAAATCATCTTAGAATAGATTTTTATTTATGTAATTTAAAGATTTAATATATAATTAATTAAATCAATTTGTAAAAAAACAGTACAGTAAATTTGTACCGTTTAAATTTTCAATATTTAATGTTTTCCCTTCTAAATTAAACTTTATTGATTATATTAGGTTGAATGATTCACATCTTCACACTTACTACTTGTTCAAATTAGTCCCGAACGCAACG
>CAZVQX010000021.1:0-11322 GCA_964629735.1 uncultured Muribaculaceae bacterium | reverse complement strand
CAGTTAATATTATAATTGTTGCTAATAATTCTAATATTGTAAAACCTTGTTTATTTTGTTTTTTTAGCATCTTACCACCACCTATAATATATATATAATATCATATAACGGCCTAACACACAATGAAGTTTTATCTAAAATTAATTGTTACTAAAAAAAGATTGAAACTTCAATCTTAATATTTTTTATAATTACAAATATCTCTTAATTTGCAGTTTTCACAATTAGGATTTCTAGCCTTACAATGATATCTACCAAAAAAAATCATTTGATGATGTATTTTATTTAGTTTTGTTTGTGGGAATAATTTAGTTAACTTTTTTTCAATATCATATACATTGTCATTTTCATTTGCTAGTCCTAATCTAATACTTACTCTCTTAACATGAGTGTCTACTGCTATTACTGGTTCATTATATAAAATACTTAAAACAACATTTGTAGTTTTGCGACCTACACCATTTAAACTTTCTAAAAATTGTCGATCATTTGGTACAATGCCATTTTGTTCATTAATAAGTCTTGTTGATATATTTATAATATTTTCAGCCTTTCTCCGAAATGTTCCTATCGATCTTAATATATCCATTAAATCATTAATATTAGCTTGTGATAACGATTTTAAAGTAGGATACTTTTTAAATAAAACTTTAGTTACACTATTTACTCGAACATCTGTTGTTTGGGCACTTAACATGACTGCAATTAATAATTCATAATCATTTGAATAATTTAGCTCACAGAAAGCATTTGGAAATAATTCTTCAAAATATTCAATTATTTTATTTATCTTTTGTTCCATCATCATTCAACCAATCATAACTAAAAACTTCTGGAACTTCTACTTGATTTCTAAATTTTTTCGTTTCTTTATTTACATCTTCAACTGTTTTTAAACCCTTCTTTGACCAATCATAAATAATACGATCAATATATCTTATACTAATTGCCCCATTATAGACAGCTTCTTTAAGCGCCAATAAAATTAATTCCTCATTTGTTGTTGAAAGCCAACTATTTATTAATTCAAATTCAATTGGAGTTAATGGCCTACCAAATTCTTTTTCAAAATTATCAAAAATATTTTTATTTGAATTTATTTCTTCATTCTCATTAATAATAAACATTGATAATTTCTTATATAAATTATCAAGCGAAATATATTCTGCATGAATATCTCGAATTTTTTTTATTTTTAATTCTAAAACAGCCTTATTAACTAAATCATTAATTATTTTTAAAATATCATTTAAATCCTTATCTAAAATATCACACAGTTCTTTTGGATTAAATTCTAAATTATTATTATTTATTAAATATATTAAAACAATTAACTGTTCTTCATTTAAATTAAGTTTTTTATAGTTTTTAAACAATATAGCAGGAACAATCATATCTCTTGTTTGGATTAATTTTAATGTTTTATTCATCATATTACCACCTAACTATATTATACATCATAAGAGGTTAATTACAATATTTTTTAATAATATAATCTTCTAATACTGGCTTTTCATTTAATAATTCTTTATAGACAATTTTTTTCTCTATATCTATGAATATCTCTTTTAAAAAGAAATTAGGTTTTTGATTTAAAATTTTACAAATTTCAGGTGCTGAAATAGCAATCTCTGATTTATTGCTTATATATAAATCATTAAATTTTGAAATAATTAATTTACGATCAATTTGTTTTATTTCACCAACAACAGTTGAAATATATAAACCATATTTATATAAATTATAATTATCCAAAACATCTTTTTCTAACAATTCATTAATTAATTTTATTGTTTTTATCTCATTATTGTTAAATTTATATATATCTAAAACATCTAATTGAGCCCAAATACCAATTAGAGACGGCGTTATTCTAATGTTGGGTAAGTTATGCAATTCTAAATGCTTATATAATTTTGTTTTCAACAATAGTTTAATGCCATATTCTTTGTTTGGACTTGAAAAGATTTTGTCCAGTTCTTCTTTTTTCCTTTCATATGATAACTTTTTCAATAAACTTCCATATTTTATTATGTATTTTTCTAGTTCTTTATCTAATTCAAAATCTAATGTTGTAGCAAAACGAATAGCTCTTAGTATTCTTAAAACATCTTCTTTTAATCTTATTTTAGGTTTTCCAACCATTTTAATAACTCTTCTATCTAATTCCTCACGTGCTCCTAACAAATCAATTATGTCACCCTCAGAATTAATACAAAGAGTGTTTATAATAAAATCTCGTCTTTTTAAATCTTCTAGCAAATCGTCAATATATTTTATTTTAACAGGTTTTCGATTATTAGAATATTTTATTTCTTTTCTAAATGTAGTTATTTCAAATCTTATACTTTTATATATTAAGGTTGCTGAACCATATTTAATATCTGAATATGAAATATTTGGAAAAATTTGTTTTAATTCTTTTGGAGTTGCATTTGTACATATATCAACATCGGCACTTTTTCGATTTAAATATAAATCTCGAGGATATCCACCGACTACATACGCTTTATATCCATTTTTTTCAATCTTTTGTAACACCTTTGTGGCCGTTTGTAACATTTTTCACCTCACAATAAAAAAAGGCTATATGCCTTTTAGTTTAAAGCGTCTTTTAATTTAGAACCAGCTTTAATAGTAACAGCTGTTCTTGCAGGAATAATAACTGTTTCCCCTGTTCTTGGATTACGACCTTCTTTTTCTGGTTTATCTTTTGCAGTAAAAGTACAGAAACCTGTAATTGTAACCTTACTTTCTTCTTTTAATCCTTTTACAACACCATTAATCATAGCTTCTAGCGCACGATTAGAATCAGCTTTTGTAAGACCAGTTTCTTCTGCAATAAAATTTACTAAATCTGTTTTAGTCATTTCTAATACCTCCCTTTATTTAAGCATCTACAATTGCTTACATTTAAAGAATATCATTTTTTACCAATAATTGCAACTATTTTATTGTTTTTTTTAATTTTTAAAATAAAAAAACAGGAATACCTGTTTTAAATAACAATTGCAAACAAATTACCAGAACCTTTATTAACTAATTTACTCAATGTTTGTTGTAATTTATATCGTGCATTTTCTGGCATTAAGGATAATTTTGCTTGAATTCCTTCTTTAACTATAATATCTAGACTACGACCAAAAATTTCACTTTTCCAAATATTATCAGGAGCTTGATCATAATCTTTCATTAAATGATTAATTAGTTCCTTACTCTGAATCTCTGAGCCTATTATCGGTTCAAAAGTTGATTCAACGTCTACTCTAATCATGTGAATTGATGGTGCTACTGCTTTTAGCTTTATTCCATAACGACCACCTTGTTTAATAATTTCTGGTGTATCTAACTTCATATCAACTAAGGTAGGTGAGGCTACCCCATAACCTGTTTGTTTTACCATTTTTAGCGCTGATTTTATTTGATCATATTCAGTTTTTGCCTCGTTATAATCTTGAAATAAAGTTAACAAATCAGCACGACTCTCAATATTAACACCAATTATATCTTTTAATATTTGATTATATAATTCGTTTGGTGCCTCTAATGTAATATTTACGTTACCAGTGGTTGTGTCGACCTCAGATAAATAAGCTCTTTTTATATATTGGCATTCCACAAATGGTTTAGTGATTTTATCAACATCTCTTAATTTGTCAATTTCAATAA
Source organism: uncultured Muribaculaceae bacterium (assembly GCA_964629735.1). Taxonomy (GTDB): domain Bacteria; phylum Bacillota_I; class Bacilli_A; order RF39; family UBA660; genus CAZVQX01. The sequence goes on along the minus strand of CAZVQX010000021.1, from coordinate 7,653 downwards.
CACTTTCTTTTATTGTTTCTATATATGTTTTTTTCAGCCAATTATTCGATGAGAGACACGCAATCCAATCAGGCATTTTAACACTCACTTCGTTAACTGGGAATTCATATAATGCTTCTCTTAAAATTATATATATATCCCTCTCTGTCATATTTTCAATATTAACAGGTAATACCGGTGTTTGGTATTCATCTTTTAATTTTTCGGCTAATCGCTCTGTTTCTGGCAACATTGGATGAGTAGAATTTAGTAAAACAATAAAAGGTTTACCTATATCTTTTAACTCGTTTATAACTCTTGATTCTACCTCAATATAATCATTACGTCCAAATTCGCCGATTGAACCATCAGTCGTAACAACAATTCCGATTGTAGAATGATCCTTTATAACTTTCTCTGTCCCTATTTCTGCAGCCTCAATAAATGGTATTTCTTCATCATACCATGGTGTCTTAACCATCCTAGGACCGTTATCATCCTCATAACCTTTAGCATTAGGTATAACATAACCAACACAATCAATTAACCTAACATTAGTTGAAAAATCATCAATTTGAAGTTTTGCTGCATTACTTGGGACAAATTTCGGTTCTGTAGTCATTATCATTTTTCCTTGTGCACTTTGTGGTATTTCATCTAACGCTCTTTTTCGCTCATATTCATCCTCAATATTAGGAACAACAAGGTTTTCAATAACTTTTTTGATAAATGTTGATTTACCTGTTCTAACTGCGCCTACAACACCTAAATAAATATCCCCACCAGTACGTTGTGTTATACTTCTAATAATATCAATTTTTTCCATATAATCCCTACTTTCATATTATTCATTTAAATATATGAAGTCTTGTTGTTATATATGATAATTATGTCTGATTTTATTTATCTTCTATCATATCTTCAGTTATATTAAACATGAGCGCAATTAAGGATACTCTAATCCATAAACCATTTTTAGTCTGTTCCCAATATTTTGCGCGCCAATTATTATCTATTTCATGAGCAATTTCATCCCGCCTTGGTAATGGATGCAATATTATGGCATCGTCTTTAAACTTATTAATGTTACTAAGATCTATTTTATACTTTTCATTGTCCCATTTTTCATCTATCCCACCATATTCATCTTGTAATCTAGTCATATATACAACATCAACTATAGGTATAACTTTTTCAAAATTATCTGTTATTATGTATTTAACATTTAGTTGTTCAATTATATCTTTTTTTATTTGATATTCTTTAGGTGCTATAAAATATAATTCAACATCATCAATTTTATTTAATAACAATACTAACGATCTTACAGTTCTTCCTCTATTTAAATCACCAACAAAAGCAATTTTTTTATTTTCTATCCCATATTTATAAATTGTATAAAAATCTATCAAAGCTTGCGTTGGATGTTGATCAGTACCGGAGCCAGCGTTTATAACTCTAATATCTTCATCTAAATAATCAGATACTGAATATATAAAATCGGTTGAAGGGTGTCTTACAATTACTAAGTCAACATATTGAGAAAAAGTTTTAATACCATCTAACTCGGTTTCACCTTTTACCGCTGAAGAAGTATTAACATCTCTTATCTCTGATGATTTTATCCCTAGTATATGACAAGCATTTTGAAATGATAAAAAAGTTCTAGTTGAGGACTGTTTAAAATAAAGCATAGCCCGCTTATCATTTAGTAAAGTTGATATGTAATTAGCACCCTCCTTGGTACTACATACTCTTCTTAATTTATCAGCAAAATTACATAATGGATAAAGATTCTCAGGTTCAAATTGATTTGAATTTAGACATCTAGTTCTAATATTATTACGCGCTATTTTCATATAATATCCTCCTTTAACATAAAAAAACAAAATAAAACTCTAGAGACTTTCTAGAGTTTAAAAAAATATTAGTATTATAAATAATATAATTGGGAAAAGTTTTAATTAATTTCTCAAACATTATTACCACCTCATATTATTTTTCTAACTAAGTATAGCAATAAAATTTTTAAATAGCAAGCATAAAACAAAAAATACATTAATTTTCTTTTATAGAATATTGACATCCGCAATAATCTTGTCGATATAAATTATACTCTTTTGACAATTCAATTGATTGTTTATATCCTTCTTTCTTTTTAAAATCTGAATATAAATAATCAACATTGTATATTTTTTCTAATTCACTACCTATTAAATTAATTTTATCACTGTTTTTATAAGGGCTTACTGTTAAAGTTGTTGTAAAATAATCAAATTTTAATTCTTTCGCTTTTTTAGCCGTTTTCTCAAGTCGTAATCGATAACATTTAAAACAACGCCCATAACCCTCACGTTCTTTTTCTAATCCAAGGGATTGCTCTAAAAAAACGTTTGGTTCATAAACACCTTCTATTATATCAATTGGATATTTAACTTTAAGCAATTTAATTAACCTTTTTTGTTCCTTTAATCGCTTATCATATTCTTCTTTTGGATAAATATTTGGATTATAAAAATATAATGTTATTTTGAAATAATTGCCCAAATATTTTAATACATAACTACTACAAGGTGCGCAACAACTATGTAATAATAAAGTTGGCACCTTATTTTCATTTGCCTCTATTATTTTATCCAAAATCACTTGATAATTAACTTTCATTTTACCACATCTCTTTAAATCATTTTATCTATATCCTTCGGAATGTTATCGTTTATAACAGCATTAATTATTTTATTTTCTTTTTCTGAAGATACTTCTTTGCCAGTCATTTTTCCTAGTTCACGAATAACATCCCTTAAGGTATCTTCATCCTTTAAATCACTTTGTTGTAGTTTGTTAGCTAGCTTAAGAATGGTTTCTTTATTTATTTTAGTTTTATTTTCCACTCTATTAAAAAAATTATCAGAAAACATATTAAAATCCCTCCTACACTATTATATGTAGAAAGCATTAGGCTGTTATTAGTCTTCGCCTTTGTTTTTAAAATAAATCACAATTGGAGTTCCTTCTAAATTAAATGATTCCCTTATTTTATTTTCTATATATCTCTTATAAGAAAAATGGATTAAACCTTTATTATTAACTTGTATATTAAAGGTTGGTGGTTGACTGCTTACTTGATTAGAAAAATAAATTTTCAACCTTTTTCCTTTAAAAGAGGGCGGTAAGTTTAAATAATATGCCTCTTGAATTACATCATTAAGAATACTGGTTTTTATTTCTGTTTTTCTATTATTATATACTTTTATAATTTCTGGCATCAAGGTATGAATTCTTTTTTTAGTTTTGGCTGACAAAAAAACAATTGGTGCATAGTCGATAAATTGAAAATTATTACGAATTTCTGTTGTGAATTTTTTCATTTCAATATCCTTATTTTCAACTGTATCCCATTTATTAACAACTAAAACAATTGCTTTACCAGCATCAATTGCATAGCCAGCAATATGTTTATCATATTCTATTATTCCTTCTTCAACATTAATTACAACTACACATACATCACTTCTATCAATCGCTTTTAAAGTCCTTAATAAACTATATTTTTCGAGATTTTCATATATTTTACCACGTCTACGCATACCTGCCGTATCAATTACTACAAAATCTTGATTATGATATACAAATGGTGTATCAATGGCATCCCTTGTTGTACCAGCTTCATTGCTAACCAAGACTCTTTCTTCATTTAAAAGAGCATTTACTAAACTACTCTTCCCTACATTAGGGCGACCAATAATTGAAAACTTAATAACTTCTTCTCCATCATCAAAGTCGCTAAACTTATCAAAATCTTTGGTTAAATTTTCTAACAGATCATATATTCCTATATTCTGTTCACCACTAACTGGAATATATTGATTAAATCCTAATTCATAAAAATCATACATATTATCTTTATATTGTTTAGTATCACATTTATTTATAACAACAATTACTTCTTTGGCTGCTTTTAATAACATATCTCTAACAACTAAATCATTTGCTGTTAAACCTTCTTTTCCATCAACAACAAACAATACCACGTCTGCTTCATCTATTGCTAATTCAGCTTGAACTTTAATTATTTCATTATAAGCATCGTTTGATATATCAATACCGCCGGTATCGATTAAATGAAATTGATAATCATTAAAATAAACCATACTATATATACGATCCCTAGTTATCCCCGGAATATCTTCTATAATTGAGATTCTTTTTCCGACAATACGATTGAATAAGGTTGATTTACCTACATTAGGACGACCAACCAAAGCAACAACTGGTTTTTTCATTTTATCACCACCTATCTTATTATAACATGAATTAATAATTTAAATAAAAAAAAGTTTAAATACCATAAACTATTTTACCCTCGTTTATAACTTTTTTTACAATATCACCATATATGATATTACTATGTTCTATTATTTTCCCCATTTCAATATTACTAATTTCATTAATAATTTTCAAATAAAATTTACCATTATAATAATAAATTAAATTTTTATTCAATATTTTATTATCTTTAATTATATCAACTAATTCATATAAAAATACACAATTTTTTTCAATTATTATATCTAACTCAATTCCATCAAAAATATTAAAAAAATCTAAACTTTGTTTTTGAATCAATATGATATTACCATAATAATCATTATTAAATATTCTAGCGTTATAATAACCATTTAAATTTAATTCATAAGATCTTTTGTATTTATTTAAAAATTTATAAAGATATTCTTCTAAATTATTAACATTAACTATCTTATTATTTAATAAAAATATTTTATTTAAATATATAATAATATCATTTTTATCATTAACAGTAATCTTCAAAAATATCACCTAAAATATTTTATGATAATTTTTTTTTGTGGGATTACTTTAAATAATTCGCTCGATTTTATTATAAATTTCTTCTTTACCTTCTTTAGTTACATTTGAAAAAACAATAAAATCATCACCAACAACTAAATCTAATTCGTTTAAAATCATACTTCTTTGTTTTTGATGGGATGTAATACCAACTTTATCAGATTTAGTCGCTACAATTGTAACCGGTATTTGATAATGTTTTAAAAATTCATACATCATGATATCATCACTTGTAGGCTTATGGCGAAAATCAATTAACATAAATACTTGTTTTAAATTACTACGATTAGTTAAATAATCTTCCATCATCAAACCAAATTTCTTACGATGTTTTTTTGACAAATTAGCATAACCATAACCTGGCGCATCAACTAAATAAAATTTCTCATTTACAAAATAAAAATTTATGGTTTGGGTTTTTCCTGGGTTTGATGAAGTTCTTGCATAATTTTTACGATTAATCAATGTATTTATAAAACTACTCTTCCCTACATTAGAACGACCGACCAGCAAAAATTCTGGTTTTTCATCAGTTGGGTATTGACTTCTTCTAACTGCACATATTGTTAAATTAACATTTTTTATTTTCATAAAACCACCTTTTGTTTTTTGCTAGACAATTATAACATTATGGTTAAAATTTGTCAAAATAAAGCCATAACACAAATTTATTACTTACTTTTAGGTCTAATAACTGAAAAATTTTTCTTTAATTCTTCTCTTCCAATTACACTACTAACTATTTCTGTCTTTTTTGCACTAGTTCTTTTGATTCCTTGTAGATAAAAATTGATATGTTTAAGATTATTCAAAATATCTACATCATCATTTAATTCACCAATTTTATTTATATCATTAATTATTTCTCCAATAAGTTCATCTTCTCGAATAATTATTTGTTTTAATTTAGACATTTCATCGCAACTCATATCAATACCCCATTCTTCTATAGTTCTCTTTTTGTTCTTCTTTTTTCAATCTTTTTTCTGCATATTGAAGTGGGGCCATAATTATTGATTTTTTTTCAACTGATAACTTGCACAACTGTGAAAGTTTATTATAAATATCATGTATATATTTTTCATACATTTCTTTATTATCGTATTTTGATGATTGAGCAATTATTGTATCCATATATTCTCCGATTAAAAGCATAAAATTTTCTTCAATAATATCGGTTGAATTTAGATCTTTTAATTGTTTAGTATTCATTATTTCACTCCTAAATAATAACGGGCAATTAAAGTATGTTTTACACCATTTATCAATATAATCATAACATTATATATTAAATATTACAATAATAATTAATCAATCTTCATATTATTTTAAAAGTTATATTTTAATTATATTTAAAATTGCACTAAACAATTTTAAAACTTTTACTTGATTTTTATCATAAACTCGAAAAAGTTCCAGGTTATAATCTATTTGTGCGGTGTTCTGTTCTTATAACAGCCATTTTGCGCCACAAACTTACCAATATTTTAACAACTTTTTTTAATAAATATATATTTCCTTTACATTTTTTTGAAAATAATATTTGTTTTAATAAATTAACAATAAATCTAATTTTACAAGTTTTATTACTACTTTGGTTGGATTAATATTATATTTGTTATTTAATATTTATTAAATTTCCAGTATAATAAGCCATATCAAGAGGTTTTACCTACGATTTATTCTATTCGCGGTTTTATTTTTGTATATAAAAAAACCATCATCTTAATTGGTGGGATTTATATGTGCAGCTCATTGAGCTGTAAAAATTCCTTATGGTGGAGTTGAGGGGAATTGAACCCCTGTCCAAAAATACAGTTTTTTAAGTATCTACAAACTTAGTTAATTGTAAAATTTCCTAATAAAGTTAACAATTAACAAACAACTTTATAGTAAGCCTTTAAATTTCATCATTATTTCAAGGCATTATAATGATATATCCCATTAATTCGAACCTCTAAACTTCCTTATGGGAAAAAGAAATATAGAAGTCTTTCACTCTTTTATTATGCGAAAGCTAATTGATTACTGTTTCCAGTTATTTTTTGGTTGTACTTAACGCGTCCCTTCGGTTTGCAACTTAAATACTTATATTTCTGTCGAAGCCAAGCAACCCCGTGCATTGATTATAACATTGTTTATTTTTTTTGTAAATAGTGAACTTTGATCATTATATGTAATAATATATTATATAATATATTAATATAACTAAAATTTTAAATTAAGCGAAAAAATATATTACTATTATCAATAGAAAGAAGATATATAATCACTATTGTGAATCTTAATTATAATAAGTTTGAACTATTAAAAAACATGCAATAATTATTATGCTTTAATTATAATAAGAGATTCTGAAACAAAATCATTCCAGAATCTATATTATATATTATTTTTATTAACTTATTTCAATACCAGCACTGCTATAACCAGCAATTGTATTAATTAAGCTTAATCCTTCTGCAGTTGAGCTAAAAACTAATAATAATCTAGTTCCCGCTATTACAGGAATATTTAATCCAGATAAAATACCACTTGTAATATCACCTATATTTAAACTAGATAATTTGGGCGTTAAATTTAAAAGTGTTTCAGGTATTGGTATAAAGATATTATCCGGAGTTTCGGATTTATATAATTGTGCTGTTATTGTTATCTCAGTATCAGCTATTGAAAGTGCAGTTGTGACACTAAAATATGCTGCTATTGATGTTATTTCGGCATCTCTTGGAATAGAAAATGCTAAATTTGATAAAATACCAGTACCACCTGTTAAATTAATTGTTGTTCCTAAAATATTAGCTA
>CAZVQX010000020.1:0-13904 GCA_964629735.1 uncultured Muribaculaceae bacterium | reverse complement strand
CTGATCGTATCATTACTATTGAGGATGGAAAAATAATCAATGATGAGGTAAATAACAGTGCGAGGTCTTAAGTATTTAGTTAAAAAAACAATGAAAACTAATAAAAAAGAAACAATAAGTATTATTTTAGCAATTATTTTATCATCGTTAATGTTGTTTACAATTGGCTTTTCATTATCTTCCGTTAGACAATCTATTTTAGATAATATTATTTATAGAAATGGAAATCAACATGTTAAATTTAAAGAAATAAAATATGAAAATGTTTCAAAAATAAAAACTCAAGATGTTTTAAAAATAACAAAATTGATGAAAATAGATGAGCAATTAATAAAAGATAACTTTGATGAAGATATTAATCTTAATATAATTGGAGCAGATTCAAATTTTTTTCAGGAGATAACATTAAAAGAAGGTAACATTCCTAAAAATGCTGATGAGATTATCATTTCGAATAAACTGGCAAAAAAATTAAAATTAAAATTAAATGACAAAGCAAATTTAAAAATAAATGAAGTTTTTAAAGAATATAAAGTTGTTGGTATATATAGTGATGATTATTATTTATGTTATTTAGAAAATCAATTTGGTGATTATTGTAATAATATTTATATATTAAAGAATAAATACAATAATGATGACTTAGTTACATTTAATTTATATTTCAAAAAAATAAATTCATCAACTTTTGATAAAATGAAAGATATTGCTAAATCTTTAAGATTAAAAGACATTAGTGATATGTTTGACCATGTAAAATTTGTTAATATGGATATTAATTTGGAGTATTTATCATTGTTTGGTGTTAGTTTTAATTATGGTTTAATGGCTGTGATGATAATTATTTCAATGATTTTAATGACTACTATTGGTATTGCTTGTTTTTTCATAATATATAACTCTATAGCAATTGCTATTAATGAAAGAAAAAAGATATATGGTATTTTATCAAGTATAGGGGCTACTAAAAATCAAATATTTAAATCTGTTTTTTATGAAACAATAATTTTAAGTATTATTGGAATAACAATAGGTTTTATAATAAGTTTAGGACTTACCAATACATTAATATATATTTTAAATAATGTTTTAAAAAGCATTATTGAAATTGAATTGTCAGTATCAATATATCCTTTATTTTTAATAATATCTTTCATGTTTATTTTAGCAACAATATTTTTATCAACGTTATTTCCTGCAAGCCGTGCCAGCGAAGTAACGCCGATTGAAGCGATTAGACAACATAAAGATATAAAAATAAAAAAAGAAAAATTAAAATCAAATAAGTTGTTAACTAAAATATTTGGTTTTGAAAATTTAATTGCTAGAAAAAATATGAAAAGGAATAAAAGTAAATATCGCATTACAACTATATCGCTATTTATTAGTATTGTTTTATTTATAACAGTGTCATCAGTTTTAAATGTAATAATTACTAATATAAATATTGTTTTAGATGATGGGATTGATTTTGATATATCAATTAATACAATATTAAATAAAAACCAATCACAAGAGTTTTTAAATAATTTATATAATTTAGAAAACATTACAAAAATAAGTTCTAGTACAATAAATAGTTATAGAATAAAAGAAAATTTAAATAAATATTATAATCAAAAATTTATTAATGCTCTAGAAATTTATAATAGAGAATCACCTAATTTATATAAATATAATGAAATATTTATTTATACTTTAGACCGAAGAAGTTATGACCAATTAAAAAAACAAATTAAACTAAAAGATGATCAACCTGTTCTAATTAATTATTCAAATTTAATTATAGAAAAAATACTAGATAATGGCCAAACCAACATCACAAAATTGTATAAGGGACAAAAATTTCTAAAAGATTCAAAGTTTGATATTAATTTATGCAGTGATGAAGTTATCAAAACAGATAATAATTTAGAAATAAATGAAGGCGAATGTAATTATTTACTTGAAAATATATTTATAACGGATAAAATACCTTTTTCCTTAAAATCACAAATTAACAATACTGATATTATTATTATTCCATATGATTTGATACTAAATATTCCACCAAGTGTAGGGGACCAACTTTATCAAAATTGGGGATATAATGGTAAAAGGTTTAATATTTACATAAAAGCAAAAAATTATTTTAAAATTAACAATGAAATTGATAATATTATTGATAATATGCAACTAAACCCAAATAATATATTTTATCAAAATTATTCATTAGAGCTACATGAATATAAACAGACCCTTTTAAGTATAAAAATAATTATATATACATTTGTATTGTTTTTTGCAATTATATCTATAACAAGTGTTTTTAATACGATAACCGCTAATATAAAATTAAGACAAAAAGAGTTTGCAGTTTTGAGAAGTGTAGGGTTAAGCCCAGAAGGTTTTAATAAAATTATATTTTATGAAAGTTTAGTATTTAGTATTAAATCAATTTTATTTGCATTGCCAGTAGTTTATTTAAATATATATTTTTTTACAAAGGTAATGAATTTAAATTACGATAAATTCCCGCATCCAACAAAATATATACTATTTAGTATAATTGGGGTATTTATTGTGGTCTTTATAACCATGAGATATGCATCTAAAAAAATTCAATTTAATAACATTATCGACTCATTAAAAGAACACAATTAAAACTGTTTCAAATTTTATTTAATTATGATATACTTTTGCTATAAAGGAGGAATAAAATGGAAAAAACATATATAATGTTAAAACCAGATGCCATTCGTAGAAGAGTGGTAGGTAATATTATTTCAAGAATTGAAAATAAAGGATATAATATTACCAAAATGAAAATGTTCAACTTGAACGAAGAAATTTTAAAAGAGCACTATAGTCATTTGGTTGACAAACCATTCTTCCCAGAATTAGTCGAATTTATGACATCAGGTCCAGTAATTGGAATGATTGTTGAGGGAGATGATGTTGTTGTTGGCATGCGAAATTTAATGGGACCAACTAAATGGACCGAAGCTCAACCTGGAACCATTAGAGGAGATTTTGCTAATAGTACAACAGAAAATTTAATTCATGGATCAGACTCCGTTGAAAATGCAGAAATAGAAATTAAAAGATTCTTTGGTTAAAGCCAAAGAGTTTTTAACATTATTAAAAATAATTGTAATTGCATATAATTATGTTATAATAATGATAGGATGTGATTATATGCGCGTAGTAATAAGTGCGGGTGGAACTGGTGGACATATTTATCCAGCTTTAGCTTTAATCAATAAAATAAAAGAACAAGAACCTAATAGTGAATTTTTATATATTGGTACTCATAACCGAATGGAAAAAGATATTGTTCCTAAACAAAATATTCCATTTGAAACAATAGAAATCTATGGTTTTAATCGGAAAAACCCTTTTAAAAATGTTAAAACGATTAAAACATTATTTTCTAGTTATTATAAAAGTAAAAAATTAATTAAAAATTTTAATCCTGATATCGTTATTGGTTTCGGTGGATATGTATCAGCACCGGTTGTATATGCAGCTTCTAAAATGGGATATAAAACTTTTATTCATGAACAAAATAGTGTTCCTGGTAAAGCTAACTTATTTTTAAGTAAGTATGCAACTAAAATTGGTATTTCATTGAAATCTTCTAAAAAACATTTTCCGGATTATAAAACGATATTTACAGGGAATCCTTGTAGTGAAGATGCCGTTAAACAGCCAATTATGAATAAAAAAAACTTTAAATTAAGTACCAATAAAAAACTTGTATATATTGTCATGGGATCACTTGGCTCTTCAAAAATTAGTCAATTCTTAATTAAAACGATGAGTTTGTTTAATGATAAAGATTATGAAGTCTTATTTGTAACCGGTAAAGATTTCTATGAAGAAGTTAAAAAAAATAAATTTCCATCAAATGTATTTATTGTTCCGTATATTGAAAATCAAACACAGATGATGAAAAATGCTGATTTAATTGTTACCAGGTGTGGGGCAACAACTTTAAGTGAAATAATCGCTTTGAAAATCCCGTCAATTTTAATTCCAAGTCCTTATGTTACTGATAATCATCAGTATAAAAATGCGATGGATTTGGTTAATAAAGAAGCAGCAATTCTTTTAGAAGAGTCTAAATTAAAAGGTGATATTTTGGTAAGAACCATTGATAATTTAATATTTGATAAAGAAAGATTATCACAAATGCAAAATAATTTATCGACATTAGGAATTGATGGAAGTTCTACCAAAATATATAATGAATTAAGAAAAATAATAGATGGTGAATAATATGAATATTGTAAAAGATTTAAGAAAATTAAAATGTGGAAAAATAAAAACTGATGTTTTATTAAAAGATTACACCACCTATAAATTAGGTGGTCAGGCCTTAGTTGTTGTTTATCCTAATAGTATAGAAAATTTAATTAAGTTAATGGATTATATAAAAGAAAATAAATGTAAGTATAAAATAATAGGAAATGGCAGTAATTTAATTTTTACAACTGATTATTATAATGGTGTTTTAATAAAATTATCGGAATTAAATCATTTATTGATTGAAGATACTAAAATAACAGTAGGGGCAGGGTATAATTTATCTGGTTTAGCTTATAAAGTATCTAAAATGGGATTAACAGGCTTTGAATTTGCCGTTGGTATTCCTGGTACTGTTGGTGGTGCCGTGTATATGAATGCAGGTGCTTATAAATCAGATATGGGTTATATTGTGAGTGAAATTAAAGTTTTAACTCCATCTTTAGAAATAAAAACGCTTTATAACCAAGAATTAGATTTTCATTATCGCACATCTTTTTTACAAAAAAACAAAGGATACATTTGCTTAGAAGCAACTATTGTTTTAAAGCCAGGTAAACCAGAGGCTATAATGGATTTAATTAATGAAAGAAAAAAACGACGCTTAATGACACAACCACTAGAATATCCGAGTGCAGGAAGTGTATTTCGTAATCCGGAAAACGATTATGCTGGCCGAATTATTGAAGAATTAGGCTATAAAGGAAAAGAGTTTAATGGTGTAGAAGTAAGTGCAAAACATGCTAATTTTATTATTAATCGAACTAACGCCACTGGAAAAAATGTAAAAAAATTAATTACCATGATTCAAAAAGATGTTAAAGAAAAATATAATATTGATTTAATTGTTGAACAAGAATATGTAGAATAGGAGTTAATATGACAAAAAGTTCAAGAAAAGTAGTAAAACAACGAAGACGAAAATTAAACATTAAAAAAACAATGATCTTTTTCTTGTTTCTTTTTTTAATTATAAATTCAATTATATATATATTAAAATTACCAATTAAAAACATATACATATATAATAACAATATACTAAGTGACCAGGAAATAATAACAATCGCTAAAATTGAAAACTACCCATCAACATTGCAAAATATTTCACCGTTAATAGAAGCCCGACTTAAAAAAAATCAATATTTAAAAAAAGTAAAAGTCAAAAAAAAGAAATTAACTGAAGTTCATATAGAGGTAGAAGAGAATTACCCTTTATTTATTAATAGAACAACTAATAAAACAATATTGTTGGATGGTATTGAAATAGACACTCTGTTACCGGCTCCGACCTTATTAAATATTGTTCCTGATACTAAATATAAAAAATTTAAAGAACAAATGACTTTGGTTGATATTGATATTTTAATGAGAATTTCCGAAATAGAATATTCACCAGATGATGTAGAAAATGAGCGCTTTCTATTTTATATGAATGATGATAATTATGTTTATATAACACTTGATAAAATATCTAGTATTAATAGTTATTTAGATATTATTAAAAATTTTAATAATAAAAAAGGGATTCTTTACTTAGATTATGGAAATCATTTTAAAATATTAGAATAAAACTTTATAAATGTTTTTTTCTTTTACTTTTATAAAAAAATATAGTATAATTAACTATAGATTATAGGGAGATGATAGTATGAAGAAAATTTATACTAGTGTTGATATAGGTTCAGAAACAATTAAAGTTGTGGTTTGTGAACTTTTTAAAAACCGTTTAAATTTACTTGCTGCATCTTCTGTTAAATCAAAAGGAATAAAAAAAGGTGTAATTGTATCAATTGAAGATGCTAGAAAATCATTAACTGAAGCCTTTGATGAGATAGAGATAATGTTAGGTATAAAAATAAAAAGAGTAATTGCTTCGGTACCAAGCTATTTTGCTGAATATTTTTATGCCGAAGGTGAAATTAATATTGAAAATGATGATAAAATAGTTACTGGTAATGACATTGTTAAAGTATTACAAAAAGCTGTTCAATCTAAATTAATTCAACATCACGAATTAGTAACAGTTATGCCTATCGATTTTACAGTTGATAATAACAAAATAACAAAAGACCCAAAAGGTTTAAAAGGTGATGTTTTAAAAACACGCTTAATTATGGTAACTACTCCTAAGAAAAATATTTATTCAGTATTATCATTAATAGAAAGTATTGGAGTAGAGGTTGTTGATATATCATTAAATAATATAGGTGATATACATGCTTTTAAAACACCAGCAATTGATAATCAAGTTGGAGCGATTGTTAATATTGGATCTGAAGCAACATCAGTTTCTTTATACAATAAAGGAATCGTTGTTAAAAGTTCAATTATAGGCCTTGGTGGTAGTAATATTGATAACGATATATCTTATATTTATAACATTAATCAAGAAGAAGCAATTAAAATAAAGGAAAATTTCGCACTAGCTCATAAAATATATGCTTCAGCTAATGATTTCACTGATGTTGTGACCAAAAGTGGCGAAACTATTAATATAAATCAGTTTGAAGTATCAGAAATTGTAATGGCTCGTATTGAAGAAATATTGAATTTATCCAAAAAAGAGATAAACATCTTAACAAATCAAAATATTCAGTATATAATAATAACTGGTGGTATTAGTAATATGGAACACTTTAATTATATTGCCGATGAAATATTTGGTAAAAATGTTATTATTGGTGATATAAAATTGATAGGTGTTCGCAATAATATTTATTCATCAGCAATTGGTAATGTTATTTATTTTATAAACAAATTAAAATTGAGAGGAAAAAATTATTCCATGTTTAGTGAAAGTGATATGTATGAAATATCATCCACTAAAAAAAGTTTGTTAAATTTATCTAATGAAACAATGTTGGGTAAAGTATTTGGATACTTTTGGAATGAATAAAGGGAGGATATAATGTTTGGATTAGAAATGGATCAATTAGCAAAAATAAAAGTAATTGGTGTTGGTGGGGGCGGTAATAATGCCGTTAATCGAATGATTGAATCTGGTGTTAAAGGAGTTGATTTTATTGTTGCTAATACTGATTTACAAGTTTTAAACAACTCAAATGCACCAGTTAAAATACAATTAGGAATAAATCTAACAAAAGGATTAGGGGCAGGTGCTAATCCACAAATTGGTAAAGAAGCAGCTTTAGAATCAAAAGATGAAATAGAAGCATCACTAGAAGGTGCTGATATGGTTTTTGTTACTTGTGGTATGGGGGGCGGAACTGGAACTGGTGCTGCACCTGTTATCGCTGAAATCGCCCAAAATCTTGGAGCTTTAACAGTTGGAATTGTTACAAAACCATTTTCATTTGAAGGTAAAAAAGTAATGGAAAAAGCTGTCGCAGGATTAGAAGAATTAAAGAAGCATGTTGATACTTTAATTGTTATTCCTAATGACCGTTTAAAAGATATAATTGATAAAACGACACCATTATTAGACTCGTTTAAAGAAGTTGATAATGTTTTAAGACGAGGCGTACAATCAATCTCAGATTTAATTGCAGTATCAGGACTTATTAACCTAGACTTTGCTGACGTTAGAGCAGTTATGCAAAATAAAGGTAATGCCTTAATTGGTATTGGAATGGGAATTGGTGAGGGACGATCTGTTGAGGCTGCAAAACAAGCGGTTTCGAGTCCATTATTAGAAACTAGCATTGAAGGCGCAACTGATGCAATTATTAACGTAACTGGTGGCGCAAATTTAACTTTATTTGAAGCTGCGGAAGTTGCTGAAACGGTTCGTTCAGAATCGAATACAGATATTAATACTATTTTTGGTGCGGTAATTAACGAAAATTTAACTGATGAGATCATTGTTACAGTTATTGCAACTGGTTTTGAAAATGATGAAAAACCACTTCGTCACCCTTATTCAAGACGAGAAGAATTAAAACAAGAAATAGAAGAAATTGATGTAACTGAAGAAATACCAACATTTTTAAGAAAAAGAGGATTTTAACATAAAACGACACAATAATATGTGTTGTTTTTTTATAATATAATTGGTGATATTATGACCTTATATTTAGATGTGATTTTTTTCCTTAATTTCTCTTTTGATTTTTTATTATTATTAAGTGTATCCATTATTTTAAGAAGAAAGGCTAGATTATATAAAATATTACTTGGTTCATTAATCGGTAGCCTAAGTATTTTTATTTTATTTATAAAAATTAATTCAATTCAATTATTTTTCTTTAAATTAATAATTAGTATTATAATGATAATTATTAGTTTTGATTATAAAGATATTAAATATACTTGTATCAATTTATTTTATTTATATATAGCAAGTATAATATTAGGTGGGTTTTTATATTTTTTAAATATTCAATTTTCATACAAACAAACAGGATTAGTTTTTTATAACAAAGGTTTAAGTATTAATTTTATTGTTTTAGTCATAATTTCGCCAATCATTATATATATTTATGTTAGACAAAGTATAAGGCTTAAAAATCATTATTCTAATTATTATGAATTAACTCTTTATTTAAAAAATAAAAAGCCAATTATTTTAACAGCATTTTTAGATACAGGAAACCATTTAAGAGACCCTTACTCAAATAAACCAGTTATATTGGTCAATCATAATGTTTTAAATATAAATCACTTTTATCATGTTTTAATTCCATTTAAAGGGGTAAATAATTCTGGACTTATTAAATGTGTTTATGCTGAGGTAGAATTAACGAAAACAAAAGCAAGAAATTCTGTTTTAGTAGGAGTTTTAGAAGAAAACATTAAAATTGATGGTATTAATTGTATTATTCAAAATAGATTATTGGAGGTGAGTGATGTTTAAAAAACTAATAAAAAAAATATTATTATTATTAAAAATTGAAAACAGTATTTTTTATGTTGGTAGTTCTGATAAATTACCAGAACCTTTAACTAAAGAAGAAGAAGTAAAATATGTTTTATTAGCTAATGAGGGTGACGAATTAGCCCGTGCCAAACTAATTGAGCACAATTTAAGATTAGTTGTTTTCTTGTCTAAAAAATATGAAAATACTAAAATAGATTTAGAAGATTTAGTTAGTATTGGAACGATTGGATTAATAAAAGGAGTAAATACTTATAAATTAGATAAAAATATAAAATTAGCAACCTATGCATCGCGCTGTATTGATAATGAGATTTTAATGTATTTAAGAAAAAACAAAAAACGAAGAGGTGAAGTTAGTTTTGAAGATAGTTTAAGTTATGATGCAGAAGGAAATGAATTACATCTTGAAGATATTTTAGGAACTGATCATGACATTGTGACAAAAGGTATTGAAAAGGAAACTGAAAAAGAGTTATTATATAATGAAATAAAAAAATTAAATCCAAGGGATAAACAAATTATGATTATGCGGTATGGTCTAGATAACAATTCCGAAATGACACAAAAAGACGTAGCAGAAATATTAAATATTAGTCAATCATATATATCACGAATTGAAAAAAAAGTTATTAAAAAATTAAAAACGAGTGTTAAGATATAATTTAATTGCAATTTTATCATTAAAATACTATAATATATATACTTGAAAGGAGTATAAATGAAGTATTTATTTTTAGAATATCCCAAATGCAGCACCTCTAATCGTGCTAAAAAATGGTTAGATAATAACAAAATTCAATATGACAGTCGTCATATTGTCAATGATAATCCTAGTTCTGAGGAATTAAAATTATGGATTGAAAAAAGTAATTTATCAATAAAAAAGTTTTTTAATACTAGCGGTTTAGTGTATCGTAATTTAAATTTGAAAGACAAGCTTATAACAATGAGTTATGACGAACAGATTAAACTATTATCACAAAATGGTATGTTAATTAAACGTCCTATATTGATAGGTGATGATTTTGTCTTAGTTGGCTTTAATGAGAGTGACTGGACAGAACAATTAAAGAGTAAGGAATGATATATATGAAACAAAAATTTTTACCAATTATTTTAACACTGTTATTAGGGTTGTTTATTTATTATTTTATGTTACCACCAATAAATATAACTTCACCAATCTTTTGGGCATTTTTATTTATTATAATACTATTTTATATGTTGTTTACATCAATTGAAAAATTGAATACAAAATTAAATATTATAATAAATTCAAAGCAAGAGATTATTTTACATAAAAATTATCTTTATATAATATTACCATTAATTATAGTAGGTATTTTATTTATTAATTTTATAAATTTACCAATCTTTCGCTCTAAAGATTATTATAATCGTATTAATGTAAATGAAGGTGGTTTATTTGAAGAGGATATTAAAGAAGTCGACTTTAATACTTTACCTTTATTAGATAAATTATCAAGTCAAAAATTAGGTGATCGTGTTATGGGACAAATGACAGAATTAGTCTCACAATTCAGAGTCTCTAATTTATATACGCAAATAAATTATAAACAAGATATTGTTCGAGTTACACCTTTGGAATATGCCAATTTTATAAAATATTTTACTAATCGAAAAAATGGCATAACAGGATATATTATTTTAAACTCAGTAACAGGAAAAGCTGAGTTAGTTAAATTAGATAAAGGCATGAAATATATGCCATCCGCTTATTTTCATGAAAATTTACATCGAGCCCTTCGTTTTCGTTATCCAACACAAATTTTGGGAACCCCTAATTTTGAAGTTGATAATAATGGTAAACCATATTGGATTGTACCAACAATTAAATATTCTGGGGTGGGTCTTCGTAAAGATGTAACCGGTGTAATAATCTTTGATCCAATAACCGGTAATGGTGAAAAATTTAAAACAAAAGATGTTCCAACTTGGGTTGATCATGTATATCCTTCAGATTTAATTATTGAACAAGTTAATGATTGGGGTGCATATAAACAAGGATATATTAATTCAATATTTGGTCAAAAAGGAATGGTTGCGACAACTGAAGGATACAATTATACAGTCATGAATGATGATGTTTATTTATATACAGGGATTACATCAGTAGGTAGTGATGAATCAAATATTGGTTTTATTTTATCAAACTTAAGAACTAAAGAAACAAATTTCTATTCAGTATCTGGTGCTGAAGAATATTCGGCAATGGCTAGTGCTGAAGGTCAAGTTCAACAAATGAAGTATAAAGCTTCATTCCCATTATTAATTAATTTAAATAATAAACCAACTTATTTATTATCATTAAAGGATAATGCTGGGTTAGTAAAAATGTATGCTTTTGTTGATGTTGTTGATTATCAAAAAGTTGTAGTAACTGATGCTAAATATGGAATTGAGGCTGCAGCTAAAAATTATTTAGGTGATGATGAATTAAATGTTTCTGATTCAGCACTTATTACAACAGAAATCGTAGTTTCTAGAATAAAAGAAGCGACTATTGATGGAACAAGTATATACTATTTAATAGATAATGAAAACAACAAATATCAAGTATCAATAAAAATAAATAGAGATTTAATTCCATTTATTGAAGTTGGTAATAAAGTTAATATAAGTTATAAAGATACAAAAGAAGTTAAGGAAATAATTAAATTAACTAAATAAGAAAGGAGAGTATATAAACTCCTTTTTTTTAATAAAGAATTAATAAAAACATATAATTAGAAAAAGGAGTGATAAAGTGCATAATGAATATACAACCCAATGCATTTTAGATAAAAGAAAAAAATTAAAATTATTGAATTATGAAAAAATAGATATAACTAAAGTAGCTACTGAATTGCAAGAAATAACTCTTAACTTAATAAATGATTTTTATAATCATGTTGAAAAAGTTCATGAAAACAGTAAAAAGAAGTCTAAAAAATATTATAAAATTGAACCGTTTGTAACTGAACAACTAAAAGATATGCTATTTAATAAAAAGAATTTTATTGAATACTTTTCCAAACCAGGTCCTAAGACAAAAGAAGATTTATTTATATATATCTTTGCTAATCAAATAACGGATAATTATTATAATGAATATTTATATCAAGTAATTATAAAATATTTAAAACAAGAATATTTTAATGATTTATGGGAAAAAAACGAACTTAATAAATTTGAAGTAAATACATGGGGATTATTAGATTTATATATTATGCGGGACACCCCAAAAGAATTAAATGTAGGTAAAGCTGATATTAATATAGATAAATCAGTTAAAGTAATTGAAAATTATTTAAAAAAGTATGATAGCAATCGAGAACAATTGACTAAACTAAGAAATATAGTAAATGTTTTAGATAATTATTATGATAAAACGTTTATGATACCTATAGGATTCGCTCCTTATCAAGATGTGACAAATGAATTAATTGATAATATTATTGTAAGTCTTGATATGGAAAAAGCAAAACAAAAAATAAAAAGATTATAAAATTGTATAAAAAATCTCTTTTCAATCCATTATGAGAATGAAAGGAGATTTTTATATGTCACGCTATAAAGTTGAAATAAGTGGCGTGAATACTGCGGATATTAAAGTTTTAACAAATGAAGAAATGAATGAATTATTTATAAAATTAAAAAATGGTGACCCTTTTGCTAAAGAAAAATTAGTAAATGGTAATTTGAAATTAGTCCTTAGTATTTTAAAAAAATTTCAAAATCGAACTGATAATATGGATGATTTATTTCAAATAGGCTGTATTGGTTTAATCAAGGCAATTGATAATTTTGATTTAAAACATGAAGTTCGTTTTTCAACTTATGCTGTTCCAATGATTTTAGGTGAGGTAAAGCGCTATTTAAGGGATAATAATAGTGTTAGAATCGCTAGAAGTATAAAAGATATTGCTTATAAAGCTTTGAAGAAAAAAGAAGAGTTAACTAATTTATTAGGGCAAGAACCAAGTATTAAAATGATTGCAGATGAATTAGCAATTGACGAGTTTCAAGTTGTAAATGCATTAGATTCATTAAAAGATACAATTAGTATGTTTGAACCTATATACAATGATGGTGGTGATACCATTTATTTAGCTGATCAATTAGGCAATGAAGATAATAAACATTATAGTAAAGAGATTCATATTGCTTTAAATGTTGCAATGCAAAAGTTAAAAGAAAAAGAAAAATATGTATTACATTCTCGATACATAGTTGGAAAAACCCAAATGGAATTAGCCGATGAAATAGGTATATCGCAAGCACAAATATCAAGAATTGAAAAAAGTGGATTAGAAAATTTAAAAAAATTAATTGAATAGTATGTATTTGAAAAAAATTAATATAATTAATTAGGTGGTTAAATGCGTTTATCCGAATTACAACATAAAGATGTTGTAAATATAGCAGATGGAAGAAAAATTGGAAACATTATAGATATTATTATAAGTCCAACTGGTAATTTAGAAAGTTTAGTTGTTGAAAAAACAAAATTATTACTATCTATGTTTAGTAATCGTGATGAAATCGAAATTAAGTGGAATCAAATTGATAAAATAGGTGAGGATGTAATATTAGTTAAAGTTTTCTTTGAAAAATAATTCATTTTTATGAATTTTTTAATTTTTATAAAAAACTATTGACTTTTCTACATTTTATATGTAAAATTATAGTTGCCTACTTAAATGCGGATGTAGTTTAATGGTAGAACCCCAGCCTTCCAAGCTGAATGTGTGAGTTCGATTCTCATCATCCGCTCCAT
>CAZVQX010000019.1:0-14421 GCA_964629735.1 uncultured Muribaculaceae bacterium | reverse complement strand
ATATTGATATTGAACAAGTAGTAATAACATCATTTAATAAATTGAAATAAAAAAAGAACTATTTTTTTAATAATTCTTTTTTTATTTCTTATGACTTGTATAATCTTTTTGAACAAATGTTAGTGATTGAAATGAGATACACAATAAAATAAAGCCAATAACAATTGTCACGACACTTAATCGGATCCATCCATCATAACTTATTTTCGCACTTATTATAAAAAATAATATAGCAACAATCAAACCAATAATATTATATATTTGTTGGTGTTCATATTTATTTTTAATTTTATCAGCTATCTTATCAGTTATAGTGAAAGCTGTACCCATTTCCATTGCAAAAATTAAATAAAATAAAATTTTCATATTATATCTTCTCCTAACTAGTTTGAATGTATTATTTTATATAATTATATTATAACATTTTTTATTAAAAATAAAATAATTTTAAATATAAAAATGCACAAAAAAAGGAACGGACCCCCTGTGGCCGTTCCAATAAAAGAATAAAAAGGGGTTGGCTAGTGTGATACTAGCACCAATTCGCTTTAATTTGAATTGGTACCGAATATACTAATGGAAAAGTTGTAAAAAGTCAAGGCTTTTTTGAAAAAATGTGCTATAATTTAAAAAAGTAGGTGATTAAATGCAAAAACTTGAAGAAATCAAAGGTGTAGGACCTAAAACATTAAACTTACTAAAAAAATTAAATATTAATAATATAGATGATTTAATTAGTTTTTACCCATTTCGATATGACATAATTAAACGAAGTGATGTAAGAAATTTAGATTCAGATGATAAAATAATTATTGATGGTATTATTGAAAATATTCCAAATGTATATTATTTTAATAGACGAATGGATAAAATGAATTTTCGCTTAAATACCGGGGAAATGATTATTAATGTTGTTATTTTTAATCGTGGTTTTTTAAAACCAAAGTTAACTATTAATACCCCAATTACAATTATTGGTAAATATGAAAAAAAATATAATAATATAGTAGCTAGCGATATAAGATTTGGTTATTTAGGTAAAGAAGAAACAATTGAACCAGTTTATCATTCAACATATGGTTTATCAGGTAATAAAGTAAAAGATTTTATTAATCATATTTTATCTAATTATAATCCAGTTAATCATCTACCAAATGATATTATTGAAAAATATAATTTTTCTAATAAAAAACAAGTTATAAATATTGTTCATCATCCTCAAGATTTAGAACAGTTAAAATCTGCTAGATTACAATTAAAATATGAAGAATTATTTTTATTTATGTTACAAATGAATTATTTAAAATTAAATAAAAATAAATATAAAGGTATTAAAAGAGAAGTAGAATATAAAAAAATCGAAAAATTCATTAACAATTTACCTTTTAAATTAACACCTGATCAATTAAAGTCAGTTAATGATATTTATAATGATCTAATAAGTAGTAATAGAATGAATCGTTTATTACAGGGGGACGTTGGTAGCGGTAAAACAATCGTTGCAGTAATTAGTATGTATATTAATTATTTAAGTGGCTATATGAGTGCTTTAATGGCTCCCACAGAAGTATTGGCCAATCAACATTATACAAATATAACGAATCTTTTAGAACCTTATAATATTAAAGTTGTTCTTTTAACCGGTAAATTAAAAGCTAAAGAAAAAAAACAGATTCAAGCCCGAATTAATGAAGGATTAGTTGATATTGTTATTGGAACTCATGCTTTAATAACTGATAATGTAGAATATCATAATCTTGGCTTTGTTATCACTGATGAACAACATCGTTTTGGTGTTAATCAAAGAAGCACTTTTAAAAACAAAGGTACTAAACCTGATATTTTATACATGAGCGCTACTCCGATTCCTCGAACATATGCTTTAACTTTATATGGTGATATGGATATTAGTAGTATTAAAACAATGCCAACAGGTCGAAAAGAAATTATAACTCTCTTAAAAAGTGAAAAAGAAATAAAATCTGTTTTAGAAAAAATATATGAAGAATTAAAAAAAGATCATCAAATTTATATAATCGTTCCATTAATTGAAGAAAGTGATAAACTAGATGCTGAATGGGTTGAAAAAATTGAAAGTCAATATAATAAAGCTTTTTGTAAAAAATATAACATTGCTAGTCTTCATGGAAAAATGACTAGCGATGAAAAAGAATCAATTATGAATGATTTCAAACGAAATAAAATTCAAATTTTAATTAGTACAACCGTAGTTGAAGTTGGAGTTGATGTCCCTAATGCTACGATGATAGTCGTTTATGATAGTTATCGCTTTGGTCTATCAACTTTACATCAACTTCGTGGTCGAGTTGGTCGAAGTGAGCATCAATCATATTGCATTTTAATAAGTAATAAAGAAACAAAGAGATTATCAGTATTAACACAAACCAATGATGGGTTTATCATTAGTGAAGAAGATTTTAAATTAAGAGGTAGTGGGGATTTGTTTGGCGTTAGGCAAAGTGGTGATATGTCATTTTCAATTGCCAACATTAAAGAAGATTATCCAATTATGTTAAGAGCTAAGGAAGATAGTTTAGAATATTTAAAAAAGTACAATAATGTTAGTGAAATAGAAAACGAATATTTAAAAAACATTCTACTTAATTCAATTGATTTAGGTTAAAGTTCAACTTTTAACAAATAATTCATATAATGAATTAGGTGGTTATATGGATAAATTAAGTTTATTTAAAGAATTTGTGAAAAAAAATCCAATATTAATCCAATTTGTGAAACGAAATGATATGACGTGGCAAAAATTTTATGAAATATATGATTTGTATGGTGAACAAGATAATGTTTGGGGTGAATATTTAAAAACACCAGAAGTTGTCAAAGCAGCCAGTACAGCCGCTGGTGCTGTAGGTATCGGTGAAATGTTCAATTGGTTAAAAAAACTTGATATGGATGCTTTACAAAATGGTATAACTAGTATTGATAGAGTAATAGGAGTTTTAAGAGATTTTAATAAATCTGATTCTGAAACCCCAAAAGAAGAATATAAGCCGCGTCCCTTATATAAGAGTTTTGAAGATTAATGAATTTAGATATACAATTTAAAATAAAAAATAATAATTATTATCAAAAATATATAAGGGAAAATTCACATTGGTATAAAATATTAAATCGGGAACCTGAGCTATTTAAAAAATTTGAAGAAGAAGTAAAAGATAATTATAAATTAAGGCCAACTGATAAAATAAATAGAGTAATAGAAGGTATTGAATTTTTACAATCAATTTTATCAGTAGTTAAGTAATAAAGGTGGTATTATGCAAGTAATTAGTGGAAAATATAAAGGACGAAAATTAAATGGTTACAATCAAATTACAACAAGGCCGACTGCTAATCGGATTAAAGAATCGGTTTTTTCAATGATTCAAAATTATGTTAAAGGAACAATTGTTTTAGATTTGTTTGCTGGAAGTGGTTCATTAGGAATTGAGGCCTTGAGTAATGGTTGTTTAGAGTGTTACTTTGTTGAAAAAGATAAAAAGATGGCAAATATTTTGTTGGATAATATAACAAAATTAAAAATTGAAAATTATAATATTATTAAGGATGATTATTTAAATGCTTTAAAAAAGTTAAGTCAGCAAAATATAAAGTTTGATTTAGTTTTTTTAGATCCCCCTTACAATCTCCATTTTATTAATAATGCAATAACTAAACTAATAGAGCTTGATCTACTTAATAAAAATGCTTTTATTATATGTGAATATGATCAAGAAGAAATAAATAATAATAATTTTACAGTTATTAATCATAAAGAATATGGTTATAAAAAAATTACTATTTTAAAGCGAAGATAACAAAAGTTGTCTTTTTTTTTAATTTAAAAGGAAATAAAAATAATTCATTATATATTTTTAGTAAGGAGGTGAATAAATGTTTAAAAAGTATCCATTTGTTAAACAAGAAGGAATTAAAGATTGTGGTGTAGCCTCATTAATGATGATAATAAAGTATTATAAAGGAAATATCAGTTTTGAAAAGTTAAGGGATATTTCTAAAATTACTAAAACAGGAACAACTGCTTATCATTTAATTGAAGCGGCTAAAACTTTAGGTTTTGATGCCAAAGGCGTCAAGTGTAAACTTGAAGATTTAAATAAAGAAAATGTTATATTACCAGCTATCGCTCATGTCGTAATCGATCAAACATATCATCATTATATTGTTATCTACGAAGTTAACTTTACTAAAAAGACACTATTAATTGCAGATCCCAATGATAACATAAAAAAAATCACATTTGACCAATTTGAACAAATTTTTAATAATATTCTTATATTATTGTACCCAATATATAATCTTGCAAAATATAAATCAACCCTCTCAACTCGAAAATTTATAATAAATATAATGAAACAATGTCAAGAAGAATTATATAATATTTGGTTATTATCATTATTCTTAACGTTGTTCTCAATTTCAACCTCTTTCTTCTTTAAATATATGATCGATAGTTTATCATTGTTCCCAAGTAAAAAAAATTTATTGCCAATTTTTTTAATCTTTTTAGCTTTATATATATTATTAATGATTACAGATTTTTTTAGAAATAAAGTACTAATATATTTAAATCAAAAAATCGGACTTCTATTAACATTTGATACTTTTAAACAAATTATTCAACTTCCTTATAATTATTATTGTAGTCGGACAACAGGTGAAATAGTTTCTAGAATTAATGATTTAGGTAGTGTTAATAAAGCTTTTAGCAAAATTATATATACTATTTTTATTGATTTACCCCTCGCTATTTTTGCACTTATCTTTTTATATTATATAAGTTCTAAATTATTTATAATAGTTTTAATTTTATTTTTGTTATATATTATAAACATATTAATTTTTAAACCAATATATAGTAAGTACGTTAACTTAATTCAAACTGATAAGGCCAATATTACTTCTTATATGGTAGAAGGAATTAGTAGTTTTGAAACGGTCAAGGGAATTGATATTGAAGATAGAGTTATTAATGATTTTGAAAATAAGTTTATCAAATTATTAAAGAAAAGTACAAAAATAGATAATTATATTAATTATCAATATATTTTTAAAGAATTTATCAATAATATTGGCTTTATAATTATTATTTATTTAGGATCAGTCTTAGTTATTAATAAACAAATATCTATTGGTGAATTACTTACTTTTAATGCTTTACTTAGTTATTTTTCAAAACCACTTCATAATATTATTGAAATTGATAGTAGTATCAAAGAAGGTATTAATGCTTTAAAAAGAGTGGTCGACCTCTATTATTATGAAGAAGACAAAGGTATTGTTGATAAGTGTGTAGATGGTGATATTTTTATTAAAAAATTAAATTACACTTATAATGACCGTGAATTAATTTTAAATGATATTAATTTAAGTATAAATAAAGGTGAAAAAGTTTTAATTGTTGGAAAAAGTGGTAGTGGGAAAAGTACTTTATTAAAAATTTTAATGAAATATTATCCAATAAATAGAGGACAAGTGTTAATTAACGAAATAGATATAAATGATTATAAGAATAATAAATATAAGCAAGGAATATCTTATATATCCCAAAAAGAAACTTTATTTACTGATACATTATATAATAATTTAAATATAAATAATAAAAATAACAATAAAATTTTAGAAATTATCAAGATTTGTGAAGTAGATGAAATTATAAAAAATAATAATACCAGCTATAAAATGTTAATTGAAGAAAATGGTAATAATATATCTGGTGGTGAGAAACAAAGAATTATTCTTGCTCGAACTTTATTGAAACCGTTTAATATATTACTGATTGATGAAGGACTTAATCAAATGGATGTTAATTTAGAGAGAAGAATTTTAAAAAGAATTTTTCAAAAATATAAACAACAAACAATAATAATCGTTTCTCATCGATTGGATAACGTTGATCTATTTAATAAATTAGTTGAATTAGAAAACGGAAAAATAAAACAAGTGGTGAATAAAAATGGATAATATAAACAATTTAAATGATTCGTCATATATATTGAAATACAAAATTTCTTCAAAAATAATATCATGGCAAATAATTTTAATATTATCATTAATTTTATTTTTAAATATAAGTCTGTATTATAAATATAGTAAATATATTTCTTTTATAGGACAAGTTATTGAAAAAGATAATCAATATCATCTTCAGATTTTATTACCTGAAGAAAAGTTAAGTATTTTAGATGATTATAAATTATTAATTGATAATAATTATATAAATTATGAAATATTAGAAATAAAAGATATTTATCAATTAGATGAAAATTTAAATAAATATTATGAACTAATTATTAAAGTATCATTAAAAGCAAAATATCAAAAAAATAATTTACCAATCCCAATAAAATTAGAATCAAAACCAACAACCTTGATGACTGAGTTAATAAATAAACTAAAGAAAGGAATGATGGAATGAGCGTTTTATCAAAAAAAGAATTACAAGAAATAAATGGTGGTGCTATATCATTAGGAACAGGTTTATTAATAGGAGCCGGAATTGTATTTTTAATAGGGGTAATCGATGGTTATGTACGACCATTGAAATGTAATTAAAGGAGGTATTTATGGAAATATTAAAACAGGAAGAATTATTATTAATTGTAGGTGGAATTAGTGTAACAGGGACTTTAATAAATTCTTTAGTTAGAGGAATAAACACTTTTCTTGATCTAGGTCGTAGCCTTGGAACTGCTATCAGAAGGGTAATGACTAACAAAATATGTCCGCTATAAAGAAACATAAAAAGTTAATATTTTTACTTATTTTATTTATCCCGTTTATTATTTTTATTCTACCAGTAATGGAATTAATAATTAAAATGATTTTTACAATTGGTAATTATGTTGGAACTATAATTAGACAAATTGCCGAAGGAAAGGTTTGCTGAAAAACAAACCTTTTTTATTCGACAATTATTTATTTATGATTGAATAAAAAAAAATAAAGTGTTATAATACCAATAGTTAAGAAGGGAGGGATTTAAATGACAAAGGTTGTTGTCAAAAATGGAAAAGTGGATGAAGCACTTAGAAGTTTTAAACAAAAAGTTGTTAGAAATGGCCTCCTAAAAGAAGTTAGAGAAAAGGAACACTATAGTAAACCCGGCGTAAAAAGAAGAAACATGAAGAAAGAATATATCAAAAATAGCCGTAAAAGGTCTAGGGGCAATCGATAGTATTCACTATCTTTTAAGGAGGAAATCTTATGCGAGCAAAAATATTTTCAGATATGATTGATGCAATGAAAAATAAAGAAAAAGAAAGATTATCAGTAATTCGTATGTTAAAAGGTGCGATTCAAAATAAAGAATTAGATACTAAACGCGAATTGAACGATGTTGAAGTAATTGAATTGGTAGTAAAAGAAATTAAAACTAGAAAAGAATCAATTGAACAATTTCAAAAAGGAAATCGTGATGATTTAATTGTTAAAACTAAAGAAGAAATTAAAATCTTAGAAAAATATTTACCAGCTCAATTGAGCGATGAAGAAATAGCAACAATTATTGATGAAGTATTTTTAGAATTAAAACCAGAATCGGTTAAAGATTTAGGTAGAATTATGGGTGTTATAACACCAAAGTTAAAAGGAAAAGCCGATTTAGGTTTAGTTAGTAAACAAATAAGGGAAAAATTATCAAAACTATAGGATATTTGAAAAATATCCCTTTTTTTTTGTTGTTATAAAATATTCTAAGTGCTATAATAAATAATAGGTGATAAAAATGATATATTTAGATTATTCAGCAACAACACCGGTTAATCCAGATGTTTTAGATTCTTTTAACCGTGCTTGTTTAGATTTTATTGGCAACCCCAATTCCCTACATCGTTTAGGAGTTGAGGCTGATCATTTGCTTAATCAAGCAACAAATCAAATTGCTAATCTTTTAAATGTAAAACCAACAGAAATAATTTATACTAGTGGTTCGACTGAATCAAATAATTTGATTATTAAAGGAATCGCAGAAAAATATAAAAATAGAGGTAATCATATTATAACAACGCCATTTGAGCATGCTTCCGTTTATGGTCCTCTAAACTATTTACAACAACGGGGTTTTGAAGTTGATATTGTTTCAATTGATGAGAATGGCCAAATTGATATTGAAGAGTTAAAATCATTAATAAAAGATACAACAATTTTAGTGTCAATTATAGCTGTTAATAGTGAACTTGGAATAAAGGAACCAATTAATGAAATCGGAAAAATATTAAAAGATTATCCAAAATGTTTTTTTCATGTTGATATGACTCAAAGTATTGGTAAAATTGATTTGGATTTAACAAATATTGATTTAGCAACATTCTCACCACATAAATTTTATGGTTTAAAAGGAATAAGCGTATTAGTTAAAAAAGAAAATATTCAATTAGAGCCATTAATTCATGGTGGAAAGAGTACAACAATTTATCGAAGTGGTACACCAGTGTTGCCATTGATTGTATCATGTGCCAAAGCTTTAAGATTAGCATATGAAAATTTAGAAAATAATTATTATTATATTTCTAATCTTAATGATTATTTTGTAGAACAATTAAAAAAAATAGAAGGGGTAGTTATTAATAGTAATGATTATTCAATACCTCATATTATAAATATTAGTGTACCAAATATAAAACCAGATACACTATTATACGCTTTAGAGGAGTATGATATTTTTATTTCAACCCAGAGTGCTTGTTCAAGCGGGAATGCCTCATCAAAAGCTGTTTATGCCCTAACTAAAGATGAAAAATTAGCATCATCAAGTTTACGTATTTGTCTATCACATTTAACAAGTAAAGAAGAAATAGATGAATTTATAAAATGTTTTAAAATATGTAAAGACAAATTATCGCTAAATGATAACTAGGAGGTAAAATGAGAGTATTAAGATTTAATGCCATATGGTGTCCAGGTTGTTTAGTTATGAGACCAATTTGGAAAAAAATTAATGAAATGTATCCAACATTAAGTTTTGAAGATATTGATTATGATATGAATCAAGAAGAAGTTTCCAAATGGAATATAGGTGATACTTTACCGGTGGCAATTATAGTGGATGATAATAACAACGAAATTAAAAGAATAATTGGTGAGAAAAGTAAAAAAGAACTAATAAAATTAGTCTCTGATATAATGGAGGAAAAAGATGAAAAAAAATAAAATAATGACGTTATTATTTTTTCTTCTTTTAATATTTCCAATAAATATAAAAGCAAAAGAAACAGTTACAATCCATTTGTTTTATAGTAACACATGTCCACATTGTGAAAAAGAAATAAAATTTTTAAAAAAAATATCAAATAAATATGATAATATTATTTTTAAAAAATATGAGATAACAACAAGTGAAGAAAACGATAAGTTATTAAGTAATGTAAAAAAAGCTTTTAACGATGATAATCCATATATACCTTATACTATTATTGGTACTCAAAAATATGTTGGTTATAATCAGGACATTGGGAATAAAATTGAAAGAACGATTAAATATTATTCTGATACATCTCATCGTGATATTGTATCAGAAATTATAAATAATCAATTTGATATAGAAAAAGAACAGTTTGTTCCTGACAAAATAGAATTAAAAACATATAAAATACCATTTTTAGGAGAAGTAGATCCAATTAATATATCGTTACCACTTGTCACAATTGTGATTGCCGTTGTTGATGGTTTTAACCCATGTGCGATGTGGGTATTAATATTTTTATTAAGTATGTTGATTGGCATGAACGATAAAAAGAAAATGATCACTTTAGGACTTGTGTTTATATTAACATCCGCCCTTATTTATCTTCTATTTATGGTGGCATGGTTAAAGGTAATCGTAACAATTTCGACGATTAATTGGATTAAAACTTTAATAGCGATTGTTGCTATTATAGGCGGTTTAATTAATTTAAGAAGTTTTTATAAAGATTTAAAAGATGATAGTGGTTGTAGAGTGACTAATAATGAGGAGAAAAAAAACATAGCTTATAAAATTAGAAGATTTACAACCGAGAAAAGTTTTTTCTTAGCTTTATTAGGTGTAATTACTTTAGCTATATCAGTTAATATTGTTGAATTAGCGTGCTCAGCAGGACTACCATTAATATATACTCAAATTTTAGCTTTAAACAATTTAACAAAAATTCAATATATATTATATTTAATATTATATATATTGTTCTTTTTAATAGATGATATCATTATTTTTATGTTAGCCATAAAAACATTTGAAGTAACAGGTATTTCAACAAGGTACACAAAATATTCTCATTTGATTGGTGGTATTATAATGTTAATCATTGGAATATTACTTTTAATTAATCCAAGGTTGCTATCATTTTAAAAGTTCTAAAAGTTTTAGGACTTTTTTATTTGATTCATATATTTCCTAAATAAAAAATATAATAATGTAGGAGGTTTATATGAATTTATTTAAAAATAAAAATCAATTAAAAAAAATGTTTCCTATAATTTTAATTGTTGGAATGCTTTTAGGAAGTATTATTGGTTTAATAATGAAAGAAGATGCTATAATATTTAAACCTGTTGGTGATATATTTTTAAATTTAATGTATACAATAGTTGTTCCGCTAGTATTTTTTACAATAACTAGTTCTATTGCAAAAATGGATGGTACTAAAAAATTTGGAAAAATATTTATTAGTATGCTAATTGTCTTTTTAATTACAAGTATTATTGCTAGCTTATTTATGTTAATAATATTATTAATAATTAATCCAGTTGGTAACGCTCATATTATTTTAGAAAAAGGTCAAGAAATAGCTAATATTAATATAGGTGATCGAATTGTAAGTGCTTTAACCGTAACCGATTTTTCACAATTATTATCAAAAAGTAATATGTTGCCATTATTAATTTTTTCAATTTTATTTGGTTTTAGTTTAAACTTAATTGGTGAAAAAGCAAAAGTAGTTATTGAAGGTATTGATGCATTATCGAACGTAATGATGAAAATGATTAATCTAATTATGTGTTATGCCCCAATTGGAATTACTGCATATTTTGCCGGATTAATTGGTGAATATGGGCCAGAACTAATTGGTAGTTATGCCAAATCAACAATTATATTTTATATAGTTAGTATTGTTTATTTTTTTATTTTTTACACATTATATGCATATTTAGCTGGAAAGAAAAAAGGAATAAAGAGATTTTATCAAAATATCTTTGCACCAGCCATTACATCTTTAGCAACTCAAAGTTCGTTAGCAACTTTACCAACTAATTTATCAGCAGCTAAGGAAATTGGAATATCAGATGAGGTGAAAAATGTTACCCTTCCATTTGGAGTAACCATGCATATGGAAGGGAGTAGTATGTCGGCAATTTTAAAAATAATATTTTTATTCATTATTTTTGGAAAAAGTTTTACTGGACTAGATAATTACCTAATAGCTATTTTAATAGCAGTATTAAGTGGAGTTGTTATGTCAGGTATTCCAGGAGGTGGATTAATAGGAGAGATGTTAATAGTTAATTTGTATGGTTTTCCACTTTCTGCTTTCCCAATTATTGCAACCATCGGTTGGCTAATTGATCCACCAGCAACTTGTTTAAATGTTGTTGGCGATACAACCTCATCTATGCTAATATCTAGATTAATTTATGGAAAAAAATGGTTGCAAGAAAAAAGTGTTGTTAAGTAACAATACTTTTTTTGTGACTAAATCGTCATTGCTAAATAACTATTATATTGTATAATAAGAGCAGGTGATAAAATGACAAAAATATTAATTGTTGAAGATGATGATACAATCCGTCTAGGGTTAAAGTTTTATCTAGAGCAAGAACAGTTTGAAGTTCATGAAACTTCTAATATAAAAGATACAGAAAAGCTTCTTAAAACTAATTTAAATCTAGATTTAATTTTACTTGATATTAATTTACCTGATGGTGATGGTTTTGATTTGTTTAAAAAAATAAAAAAAATCAAAGATATACCAGTTATTTTTTTAACTGCCAATGATTTAGAAGTCTCAATTGTCCGTGGGCTAGATATGGGAGCTGATGATTATATCACCAAACCGTTTAAGGCTAGAGAATTAATATCACGAATTAATAGTGTTTTGAGAAGAACAGGTTTAAAAGATAATTCCAATATCATAACTATTAAAAAAATTACAATTGATTTAAATCAAGCTAAAGTATTAAAAGATGGTAAAGATCTTATGCTGACAGCTTTAGAATATAAAATTTTATTAGTTTTAGCCCTAAATCCTAATCAAGTTTTTACAAGAGAAAAAATATTAGCCGATATTTGGGATGTTGATGAATCATTTGTTAATGATAATACTTTAACTGTTTATATTAAGCGAATAAGAGAAAAAATAGAAGATGATCCAACCAATCCGCAAATTATTAAAACTATTAGGGGAATAGGTTATCAAATTATTATAGAATAGAGTGATGGTGTGAAAAAAGGTTTAAAGTTAATTATATTATTTATTATTTTTCTTATGTTAAATGTATTAATTAATAATATAATATATAAAAAATATAAGAAACAAATAATAAATAATAATATTAGTATAGTTGCAAGTTTTATTGAAAAATACCCAGAATTGGAAAAAGATATAATTGAATCATTATTAATAAAAGGAAATGTTGCAACAGCGGAACAACTATTAAATAAATACGGTCTGGATACTACTCAAGGATTAAATTATATTAACGAAGAAAAAGAATTAAAAAAAGATATATATAAATATAACTTTTGTTTTTTTATAGTAACTTTTAGTACTTTGTCTTTTATTTATATATATTATATTTATAATAACAAGAAAAAGATAAAAGAAATAAATAAATACATGAATAATATATTAAATGAAAATTATAATTTTGATATTAGGGATTATAAAGAAGGAGATTTAAGTACTTTAAAAAATGATATATATAAACTAGTTATTAAATTAAAATTTATGAGTGAGAGTGCTAATCAAGAAAAACTATATTTAGAGCAAGTTTTATCAGATATATCGCATCAACTAAAAACCCCTTTAACTAGTATGTATGTAATAAATGATTTATTAGCAAGTGATGCTGTAGATGAAAAAGTAAAAGAGGAGTTTTTAATCAAAAATAAGCAACAATTAAAAAGAATTGAATGGCTTGTATCTTCACTTTTAAAAATGTCGATGTTAGATAGTGGTAGTGTTGTTTTAAAACCCAACGAAATTAAAGTATATGATTTAATAATATCATCGCTCGAACCATTAACAATTCCAATTGAACTTAAAAATCAAGAAATAAACATAATAGGTGATAAAAAAGTAACCGCTTGTTTAGATTATAATTGGACGGTTGAAGCATTAATAAACATTTTCAAAAATGCTCATGAACATACTAATGAGGGCGGAAAAATTACTGTTGAATATATAGATAATCCACTATATTTATTAATAAAAGCAAAAGACGATGGTAATGGTATTTCTAAAGAAGATCTTCCACATATTTTTACTAGGTTTTATAAAAGTCAAAATTCTCATAAAGAAAGTGTTGGAATTGGACTTAATATGGCCAAATCAATTATTGAAAAACAAAATGGTGAAATAATGGTTGAAGAAACTGGGGTAAATGGGACAACCATCTCAATTAAGTTTTATAAAATTATTATATAATGACAAAATTGTAATTATAAAAGTCATCATCTAGTCATATTGATGTATTATAATAAAGTTATCTTGGGGTGATTTTATGAAGAAAGCATTACAAATAATTGCAATTTTTTTAATTTTTATTATTTTTTTAGTTATTATTAATCATATTTATCAAAAAGAAGAAAAAGAATTGGACTTGTTAGTTGTTGTTAATATCGATAATAAACTAGAAAGTGATGTTATTATTAAAACTGTCGAATTTAAAAAGAGTTTAGTAAATGAGTTAGCTTACGAACAATTAGTAAAAATGAATAGAAGTGCTGGCCGTGACAAAATTTATTTAGAAATTGATAGCGCTTATATTTCTTATGATCATCAGCGCAAAATGTTTGATGATAAAGTAACGGAGTTAATGGGACAAGGTAAAAATTATGAAGAGGCTTTAAATGAAACTTTAAATTTAGTTTATTACCCAGGTTATTCTGAACAACAGACAGGACTTATAATTGTATTTAAAAAAGAAGATATAAATAAACATAATGAAATGCTTTTATGGTTAGATAATAATGCTTATAAATATGGATTTATCAAAAGATATCCCGAAGATAAAGAAAACATAACTAATGTTAAAGCTAAAAATAATTATTATCGCTTTGTTGGTATTGAAAATGCCAAAATCATGTATGATAATAACTTATGTTTAGAAGAGTATGTAAAAGGAGATTTAAAATGAAAATATTAGAAGTTAAAAATTTAACAAAAACTTATGGAAAAGGAAATACTT
>CAZVQX010000018.1:0-15924 GCA_964629735.1 uncultured Muribaculaceae bacterium | reverse complement strand
GTTGGGACGTACTTGTATTCCATAAATATTTTAAACTATCTATATCAACACCACTTTGACTGTCACTAACAACAACTCTAGAAGAATTAAAAGTTTTATATACACTATCACCATTTGGGGTAAAAGTAACTTGAGGCGGAGTTTTATCGGTGACAATTACATTTACGATTCTTGTTACCGGTACTGCAGTATTACCTGCATTATCTGTGATGTTATAGGTTATTGTATAACTACCCTCAATATTAGTATTTACAGTCCCACTAATTATTACATTACCAGAAACACCACTATGACTATCATATGCCGTGGCACCAGGTTCTAAATAAGTTGATCCCCTTTCAATATTAATGACTGAATTACCAATTAAAGTTATAACCGGTTTGGTATTATCAATGTTGAAAACATTACTTCTTTTCACACTCACATTACCAGCAGTATCTTTAGCTAATATCCATAAATAATAACTACCTGTTAAACTACTATTTATTATTATTTCACCATTATTAAAAATATTACTAAATAATGATTCGGATGGTTCTATTGTACTTGTGCTCCATAAATATTTTAGATTTTTTGTATCAACATTGCTATGAACATCATTTACTGATAATTTCGAACTTGCAGTTTTACTCCATACTGTATTTCCCGATGGATTAAAATTAATTACCGGCGGAATATTATCAATCACGTTTACAGTTCTTATTGCTCGTCCAATATTATTGGATGAATCTACAACCGTATATATTATTTCATATTTACCAGGTATATTAATATTAACGGTTCCAGTAACAACAATATTGTTCGTTAAATCACCATCAACATTATCGGTAGCTTTAGCCCCTAAATCAACAAAAGGATTGCCGACATTTATATTTAAAGGATTATCTCCAATTATCGTAATAATTGGGGCATTATTGTCAATTACCGTAATTTTTCTTGTCTTTTTCGTTGTATTGCCACTTGAATCTTTTGCTGTATAAGTTAATGTATATATTCCTGGTATTCGGCTTAAATTACCACTTACTTGAACATCAATCTTTTCCTGACTATTATCTGTAACCAAAACACCTTCCATTGAATTAAAGAAATTTACTTCTTCTACAGTTATTGTTCTATTCTCTGGTATTATTAAATTTGGGGGAATTGTATCTATTATGATAACATCCCTACTAATAGTTGTTGCACGTGTATCTTCATAAACGGTATATGTTAAATTATAACTGCTCAGCCGATTAGTTTCTACTTTTTCAACAACAACATTTTCCAACCTTATTTCAATAAAAACATCACTAATTATTTCACCGCCACTTGTTTTAGCTATTATACCTGGTTCATTATAATCGGTGTTAATTTCAACATATACAGGATTATTACCTATTAATTCTATTGTTGGTAAACCAAGCACGGTTATATTTCTAATTTTGGTTGTCTTATTTCCAGATGAATCTGTCGCAACATATTTAATTGTATATTGTCCTGGTATGGAACTTACGTTACCGCTAACTATAATCTCGACGTCACCATTACTATTATCAGTAGCTATAACACCTTCCATTAAATCAAGTTCTTTAACCTCACTAGGCAATAATGAAATGTCATTTGGAATTGTTAAAACCGGTGGAATTGTATCTATAATTAAAACTTTTCTAATAACCTCTGCTACTTTATATTCATCAACAACTATGTAAAAAATTTCATAATCATTAAGGAAAGTAGTATCAACTGATGTTACTATTTGATTATCTTTTTTTATTAATATCTCAACATTATTAATTGGTGAACCATTTATTGCAGTCGCAATTACACCAGGGTCAATATACTGGGTGTTAATTTCAACATATTGTGGGTTATCACCTATTAATTCTATTGTTGGAAGAAAAACTGTTAAATTACATTCACTTTTATTTTTATCATTAATCCTTATTATTTCTTCATCAAATTCTTTTTCAGCACACCACTTCCCATTATAAAGTGCAAGAGAGACTTTTCCATTATTGTTAACTATAACAGTCCCCGATTCGGGTTTAAAACCACGATATTTTAATTGATAACCCAAAGGGTTAGGATATTCAATTTTGTCTAAATAACTAAATGTCAATTCTTTTATGTCCTTATTATTTAAGATAGCAAAACTAAATTCATTATATGCAGCTTTTGAAATTCCATAGGCGCTACTTTTAAAGGCGCTTTTTCTAACCGAATTTAATATATTAACCACAAGTGGTAATGCAATTAAAAAAATAATTGTAATTATAATAATAACCACTAAAAGTTCAATTAACGAATAACCATCATTTCTTAATTTGCGACTCATACCATCAACCTCTACTTATTATAAACATAATAGCACACATTGCGATATTATTGCAATTTTATCTTCTAAAAGTTTAAAAAGTTTACTAAATTAATAGCAAACTTCAACCACATTAAACTAATTTTCTAATTTATTAATAAATTCTTCTTCATCCCAAATTGTAATATTTAATTTTAACGCTTTTTCATATTTACTACCAGGATTTTCACCAACAATTAAAACATCTGTGTTTTTAGTAACTGTATTAGTAATATAACCACCAAATTTTTCGATTTTTTGCTTTGCAACATCTCTTGCCATACTAGTTAATGTACCAGTTAATACAAATATTTGATTGCTAAAAAATTCGTTCTCAATAGTACCACTATCTAAATATTCGAAATTTAAACCATATTCCCTTAATTGATTAATTAATTTAATATTATCTTTTTTATTAAAATAATCAATTACACTATTAGCTATAATATCACCAATATCTTTAACTTTAATTAATTCATCATAATTAGTTTGAATTAAATTTTCCATTGTTTTAAAATTTTTAGCTAATTCTTTTGAAGTCTTTTCACCTACATGGCGAACACCAAGTGCAAATAATAATTTTTCAAGAGAATTATTTTTACTAGACTCAATATTTTTAAGTAATTTATTAATACTCTTTTCGCCAAAACCTTCTAGCCTCATCAATTCCTCTTTAAAATTTTTCAATTGATAAAAATCAGCAACGCTTTTTAAATAACCCATATTATAAAAATCTTCAATTATTTTTTCGCCAAAACCTTCAATATTCATTGCATTCCTACTAACAAAATGAATTAATTTTTCTTGGTTTCTTGCATCACAATTATCATTTACACAGTAATATGCAGATAAATTTTCCAGCCGTTTAATTTCACTATCACAAATTGGACATGTTTTTATCATTATAAACTTATCTAAGTTTACATCTCTTCGTTCAAAAAGAACCCGAACAACTTCTGGAATAACATCTCCAGCCTTTCTAACAACAACAATATCATTAATACGAATATCTCGTTCTTTAATGTAATCTTCATTGTGTAATGTTGCTCTTGACACGATTGAACCAGCAACTCGGACTGGCTCTAAAACGGCATTAGGGGTAATTTGACCAGTTCTACCAACTGTAAAAACAATATCTTTAATACGAGTTGTTACTTCTTCAGCTTTAAATTTATAAGCTGTCGCCCACTTTGGATAACGTGCAGTATAACCTAATTTATCTTGATCATTTAAATTATCTAATTTTATAACAATACCGTCGATTTCATAATTTAAACTAGAACGGTTTTTTTCCCAATAATTAACATAATCTAATAAACCGTCTATGTTATCAATTTTTTTTATATTTGGGTTAACCATAAAACCTAATTTTTTTAAAAATTGTAATGTTTCATAATGACTATTAAATCCTAATTTTTGTGCATCCATTAAAGTATAGACAAAACATGATAATCTACGACTGGCCGCTATTTTCGAATCTAATTGACGGACGCTCCCTGCTGCTGCATTACGAGGATTTAAAAGAAGGGGCAAGTTATTCTTTTCACGCTCAATATTAATTTGATTAAAAACTTCTTTAGTCATGTATATTTCACCACGAACTTCAATATCAATTAATTCATTTAAAACAAGCGGTATTGTTTTTATAGTTACAATATTATGGGTTATATCTTCACCAACAATCCCGTCTCCCCTCGTTAATCCTTGTACTAATTTTCCTTCCTCATATATAAGGGACACAGCCAAGCCATCAATTTTAAGTTCGGAAACATATTTCGGATTAACAGCTTCTTTTTTTATTTTCTCATCGAAAGAGACTATTTCACTTTCATTAAATACATTACTTAAACTAAACATTGGTCTTTTATGATAAACTTTTATAAACTCATCAATAATTTTTCCACCAACCCGTTTACTTGGGCTAGTATCTAAGGCATACTCGGGATATTTTTGTTCTAATTCAATTAATTCATTCATATAACGATCATATTCTTGATCGCTAATGCTTGGATTGTCTAAAGTATAATAATCATAATTAGCTTTGTTTATAATCTCTATTAATTCTTTTATTCTATCCATATCGCTTAATAAACCTTTCTAAAGTGATTTTATAAAATCAAGGAGTTTCAAAAATAATTCCTTATTATCAAATGCATAGGCTATATTTACTTTTAAATATCCTTCTTGATTACCGGTATCATAACAGACACCTTCAAAACGACAAGCATAAAAATCTTGCTCATTCATCAATAATTCCATACCATCAGTTAAATAATATTCACCGTTTTTCAGCTGAATATTTTCTAATTTTGAAAATATTTCTGGCTTTAAAATATACCTGCCTAATGATGCACTACTACTTTCAACAGAACCAACTAATGGTTTTTCAATCATTCTTTGAATTTTTAAACTGTTATTATTTTCATATTCAATAATCCCATATTGATCAATTTTATCTTTAGGTACATCCTGTACACCAATAACATTACAATCATATTTTTCATATACATCAATCAACTGTTTTAAAGCCGGAATATCACCTTTAATAACATTGTCACCAAATAAGATTGCAAAAGGTTCATCCCCAACAAATTCTTTAGCTTTTAAAATAGCGTGACCAGTTCCAAGCGGTTCACCTTGTCTTATATAGTATATTTTAGCCATATTCGAGATTTTTTCTAACACGTTTAATTGATTTAATTTTTCACTTTGTTCTAATCTGCTTTCTAATTCATAATTATTATCAAAATAGTCTTCAACCACCTTTTTATAAGAACTAGTTATTAATAATATTTCTTCAATTCCACTATTAACAGCTTCCTCTATAATATAATGAATAATAGGTTTGTCTATTATTGGTAACATTTCTTTAGGAACCGATTTAGTAATTGGTAAAAATCTTGTACCCATTCCACCAATTGGAATAACTGCTTTTTTTATTTTTTTCATTTTATCTATCCTTATTTAAAGCGTCATATGTAAAACGAAATATTAATATACCTGCAACAAATAAAGTAACCCATAATAAAGGATTATTATAGTGTTTTACAATCCAATCATAAACTGGTTCCATTAACTTATCTAATTGAATAATTACTTTTTTTAAAATATCCATTATATCATTCCTTTCTGATCATTTTATGACCTTTCATTAATTTTTTTATACCATATTGATTACTAAATAAAACAGTCAAAACATCACCTTCTATTTTAGTAATATATCCACGTCCAAATTGTTCATGAATAATACAATCACCTATTTCATATTCGGCATTTTTATCTATCATATTATTAAAGTTTTGATTATAATTAAAACTCTTATTACTTTCTAGCAACAAATTATCTTCATTTATTTCGTCAATAAAGCGACTCGGAATATTAAGCCCCGTCTCGCCATATATCGTTCTTGAACGGGCATTAATCAACCATAATCTTTTTTTAGCACGTGTTACTGCAACATAACAAAGTCTTCTTTCTTCCTCAATTTGGTCCTCATCACCAATTGAATTGCGATGTGGGAATAAATTTTCTTCCAATCCGACAATAAAAACATAATCAAATTCTAAGCCTTTAGCTGAGTGAATTGTCATTAATGTTAAAAGATCATTAGTATCTTTATACTCTGTAACATCAGAAACTAAACTAATTTCATATAAAAATTCCTCTAATGATATAACTCCATGTCTCTCTTCAAATTCTTTAGCAATAGTTTTAAATTCTTCTAGATTTTCCAGTCTTATTTCAGATTCTAATTCTTTATCATTTTTTAAAGATTGTCTCATACCTGATTTTTCTAAAACAAAATCCACTAATTCCGTTAGAGTTAAATCTTCACTTCTGATTTTTATTTCTTCTATTATTTTTTTAAACTCTAATTCTTTACCACTTTCAATAGCTTCATATAAAGTTATATTGTTTTCAAGTGCTGTTGTATTTAATTTTTCAATAGTTTTAGCACCAATCCCTCTCCTTGGTACATTAATTACCCTTAATAAATTAATATTATCTTTTTCATTGTAAATAACCTTTAAATAAGCAATTAAATCTTTTATTTCTTTACGGTTATAAAAGTAAACACTACCAACCACCTTATATGGAATGCTTGCTTTTAAAATGCCTTCCTCTAGTTTTCTGGATTGAGCGTTTGTCCGATATAATATTGCAATATCACTTCTATTAACCCCTTGTTCCAGCAACTTTTTAATTTCATCAACTACATAAGAAGCTTCATCAGTTTCATTCCAGGCTTGCTTATAAACAACCTTACTACCTATATCATTATCAGTCCACAACTTTTTTTCTTTTCTTTGTTTATTATTTTTAATAATATCATTAGCAACATTTAATATCATTTGAGTAGAACGATAATTTCTTTCTAAAAGAATTGTTTGAGTTTTTTTATAATCTTTTTCAAATTTTAAAATATTGCGAAAATTGGCACCACGAAAAGAATAAATTGATTGTGATTCATCGCCCACAACACATAAATTTTGATGCTTTGCACTTATCATTTTAGTTAGTTTATACTGAGCCTCATTTGTATCTTGATACTCATCTATTAAAATATATTTAAAACGCTCTTGATAGTGCGTTAAAATTTCAGGATGCTTTTCAAATAAAACAATTGGTAACATTAACAAATCATCAAAATCTAATGAATTACCTTTTTTTAATTTTTCCTCATAAGCACGATATATTCTCAAAACAATTTTATCAAATTCTGTATATGCATATTTTTCATAAGATATGGCATCTATTAATTCATTTTTATTACTACTAATTATATTTTTTATTGAACGAGGATTATATTGATTATAATCAATATTTAAATCCTTCATTATTTTTCTTATTAGAGTAATAGAATCATCATTATCTAATATTGTAAAATTTTTAGCATATCCTAAAAAATCATAATTTTCACGAATAATTAATAATCCAAAAGAATGAAAGGTTGAAATTTGAATTTTATGTGCTAATTCACCTAACATTTTTAAAACTCTTGTTTTCATTTCTGACGCTGCCTTATTAGTAAAAGTTATCGCCAAGATTGAAGATGGATCAACATCTTTTTCTTTTATTAAGTAGACAATACGAGTTGTCAAAACTTTAGTCTTACCACTACCAGCACCAGCTATTACTAATAACGGCCCTTCTGTTGTAATGACAGCCTTTCTTTGTT
The DNA here is from genome assembly GCA_964629735.1 of uncultured Muribaculaceae bacterium. Lineage (GTDB taxonomy): Bacteria > Bacillota_I > Bacilli_A > RF39 > UBA660 > CAZVQX01. The sequence continues at coordinate 8,413 of CAZVQX010000018.1, read as the reverse complement.
GTTCATTTAATGTACTTAAATCCATGTTACCACCTATTTAATGATAACATAAAAAAGTTGAAATGATAAGAGAGAAAGCAATATTAATGTCTTTTAACAAAAAATTTTATAAATACAAAATATTATTTTTTTTACAAATTATTACTATTAAAATAATTAATAATATTAATAAAAATATTAACTAATTTTATTATGTTATCATTATTTTTAGCATCACGATAAAATCTATTTATTTCAATTTGAACACAAGGAATTCCAGTGCTAAGTGATGTGTTTTTAGTAATTGTATTATTAGACTGGGCGGTGAAAATTTGATCAAAACCAACATTCAAAATACCTTCTTTTTCAAAAAAAATTTTTAATATTTCAGTTATTGAATAATTATGATTTATAGTTTTTTTAAAATCAGTTCCTATATCAATATCTAAAAATTTATTTATAGACATCCCATGAACATCTATAAACATTTTAATGTCCTCATCTTCTATAACTTGTATTATTTTATTTTTATAGCCGCCATCATTATTTGAATTACAATAATTCGGATCAAAACCGTCATTTTTATTTTTATATATAACATGACAACCGGTTATATAATGCAACATTTTTACAAGCGCACCTGTATATACTTCTGGTTTTTTTAGTTTTTTGTTGCGATAATGTCTAACAGAATGTGGCGCTGATAAGAAAATAGGTATTTTTCCTCGTAAATATGTATAAGATGAAGTTTTTGTTAAATCACCATTATAATTATTAATTGAAAACTCTTTTTCATATTCATTTATCAAATTTAAAATTTCTTTATTATTTATCATCTATCATACTCCTTATATTGTTTTATTTTTTGTTATCTCCAATTCATTAACAAGAGACTTAGATAAGACTTCTTTTAAAATTGCAGTATCACCATAACGAGCACTTACAATACAACCTTCAATTAAAAGTTGTTTATCATCCTTTAACCAATTACTATACTCCAATTTATAACCTTTTAAATTTGTTTTTTTATTAATATAACTCATATATTGCCTAAAAAACTCTCGTTGGACTCGCCCATTGCCTTCACGAAAAGGATGAATAATATCTAACTCACCATAATAATAAGATAGAAAATTTAATAAATCGTCTTCATTTTTAATTTTGTGGACATTACTATTCATTTCTAATAGTGTATAATTTAAATATTTATATATATATTCTGGTCTGCAAAAAGGAATTGAATTTTTACTAATATTAACAGTTCTTATTTTACCTGCAAAATCATATATATCACCAAATAAATATTCATGAAGCCCCAAATAAAATTTTATGTCAAATACATCACTTGGATCTTCTAAATGTAACTTTGATAATTTAAAGGTTGTATAACCTCTTTCAACATCATTTAATAATTGTTTTTCTTTAATATTTAATTTGTTTTTTAATAATTCGGTATTTTCATAACAATAAATATTATCTTCATTAAAATCAATATATTTATTTTTGTGGGTCATCAAGCTCTTCCCCTACTACTTTTTTTGAATGAAGGTTTATTAATTTTCTTAACAAAATATGGTTAGATTCTTTATTCTTAATTGTTTCTTTGATTTCTACTAATTCTTCATATGTATAATTTTCATTTTCTATATCAACATTTGCAACAGATTCGTTTATTGCTTTATCAATATCTTTATCACTCATATAATCACTCCTTATTGTTAATTATATCATTTATAAATATAAATCTCTATATTTTAAATATTTATAATTTTATAAATAAAGACTATGTCACCTTGATTTAATTATTGTATATAATAAGTTTAGAAAGGGAGGGAGAATATTTTGAAGAAGTTTATAATTCCTTCAATTATTTTTATTTTAATTATTGGCGCTGCACTAATAATGTTACCAAAAAAAGATGAAAAATTAAAAAAAGTTAAGGTTGCAGAAGTAACTCATAGTATTTTTTACGCACCACAATATGTTGCACATTCTTTAGGTTATTTTGAGGATGAAGGACTTGATGTTGAACTAATCCTAGTACCTGGCGCTGATAAGGTTACTGCAGCAGTTTTATCTGGTGATGTTAATATTGGTTTTTGTGGAAGTGAAGCAACAATATATGTATACAATCAAGGGGAAAAAGATTATCTAGTAAATTTTGCAGGTTTAACTAAAAGAGATGGGAGTTTTTTAGTTTCTAGAAATAAATATGACGACTTCAAATTAAAAGATTTGGTTGGCAAAGATGTTATTGGCGGGCGAAAAGGTGGTATGCCAGAGATGACTTTTGAATGGGCTCTTAAGCAAAATGGCATAGATCCAAAGAATGATGTTAATATTGACACCAGTATAGCATTTGCGGCAATGGCAGGGGCTTTTATTGGGGGAACAGGTGATTTTGTTACACTATTTGAACCACTAGCACTTCAGATTGAAAAAGAAGGACATGGTTATGTTGTTGAATCAGTCGGAAAATTAGGTGGAACGGTCCCATATACAGCTTATAATGCTAGATTAAGTTATATTGAAAAAAATGGCGATGTTGTTAAAGGATTTACAAAAGCTATTCAACAAGGACTAGATTTTGTTCACAACAACAGTGCCGAAGAAATTGCCAAAACTATTATTAACCATTTTCCAGATACTTCGATGAATGATGTTATTAATGTCGTGAAACGATATAAAGAAATAGATTCTTGGTATAAAACAACCTATATAAAAGAAGAAGATTTTAAACATGTTCAAACAATAATGAAATCAGCTGGGGAATTAGATAAAACAGCACCTTACGAAAAATTAGTAAACACAAGTTTTTCCAGTGAATAAAATATTAACTATTAAAAACTTAAAGAAAATTTATCATACTAAGCAAGGAGAAGTATTTGCCGTAGATAACTTTTCTTTTAATTTGTATGAAGGTGAATTTATCGCAATTGTAGGTCCAAGCGGATGTGGTAAATCAACAATATTATCTATTTTAGCCGGATTAGTGAAACCGTCTGAAGGAATAATCAATATTAAAAAAAATTATAATATTGGTTATATGCTTCAAAATGACAGTTTATTTAATTGGCGAACAATCCTCAATAATTGCCTATTAGGACTAGAAATTCAAAATAAGGTTAACAATGAAAGCAAAGAATATGTAATTAACTTGTTAAAAACATACGGTTTAGGCGAATTTATTAATAGCTATCCAAATACATTATCTGGCGGAATGAGACAAAGGGCCGCCCTTATTCGAACACTCGCTACCAAACCGGATATTATATTATTAGATGAACCTTTTTCGGCACTTGACTATCAGACCCGTTTAAGGGTTTCAGATGATGTTTATCAAATCATCAAAAAAGAAAATAAATCAGTCATTATGGTAACGCACGATATTAGTGAAGCTATTAGTATGGCAGATAGAATTATCGTTTTGAGTAATAGACCTGGTACTATTAAAAATATTCATAATATTAAATTATCAAACAAATCAAATCCTATTGAAAATAGAAAAGCCAAAGAATTCTCCCATTATTATGATTTAATTTGGAAGGAAATTGATTATCATGTATAGCGAAGAACATTTAATGTATTTAAAAAAAATAAAAAAAGAAAAAACAATAGTCATTATATCGCAAATTATTATATTATTAACTTTTATTATTGTATGGCAACTATTAGCAAATTATAAAGTTATAAATACATTTATAACCTCTAGTCCATATGATATATTGAAAACAACTATTAATTTACACAAAACAAATAATTTATATCAACATATTTATACAACTGTTTTCGAAACTTTTATTAGTTTTTCCCTTAGTATAATATTAGGTATTATAATTGCAACAGTGCTTTGGTGGTTTAAAATTATATCAAAAATATTCGATCCATATTTAACTATTTTAAATAGTCTACCTAAAATCGCATTAGGTCCTATTATTATAATTTGGATAGGCGCTAAGACAGGTTCAATTATTTTTATGTCCTTATTAATTTCAATTATTATTACCATAATTAATGTTTTACAAGGTTTTAATGAGACTGACCCTTTAAAGATTAAACTAATGAAATCACTTGGGGCAAATAAAAAACAAATTTTTTTTAAGCTAATTTTTCCAAGTAGTTTAAATAATATAATAGGAGCCTTAAAAATAAATGTAAGCATGTCTCTTGTAGGTATTATTATGGGGGAATTTCTAGTTTCGAAAAAAGGGATTGGTTATTTAATAATGTATGGTTCACAAGTATTTAATTTAAACTTAGTTATTACTGGAGTGGTTATTTTAGCTTTTGTTTCCGCTATTATGTATTATTTAGTTTTTTACATAGAAAAAAAACTAATCAAAAATGATTAGTTAATATAAGTGGCATGAATTAGTTTATGCCACTTTTTATTTAATAAAATAATCTCGTTAATTTCTATCTGATTTCACATAATAATAAACTTTTAGATTATAACTGTTGATAAAAATATATAATTTAACTTGTCCTTCTTTAAAATTTTAAAACCAATCATTACTACCATACTATATTATTTTAATTCAGCGGTTGGTTTTACTTTTAAATCATTACCAAAAGTTCTGCCTAATTTATAAGCATAATAACCTGCAGCCCCTACCATAGAGGCGTTATCAGTACAATATTTTAAATTTGGTATTGACAGATTAATATTATTATTTTTACATAATTCTATAAATCTATTTCTTAAGCCACTATTAGCAGATACACCACCAGCAATAACTAAATTATTAATATTATATTCCTCTAAAGCACGCATTGTTTTTTTTGTTAAAATTTCAACAACTCTATTTTGAAAAGTTGTTGCCAAATTTTCAGTATTAATACTATTACCTCTTTGTTTCTCATTATGAGTTAAATTAATAACAGCACTTTTTAATCCACTAAAGCTAAAATTGTATGTATCATCATCCATCGGTAGTGGTAAATCATATGTATCCTCACCTATTTTTGCTAGTTTATCAATAGCAGGTCCACCAGGATAACTAAGTCCTAAGACACGGGCAACTTTATCATATGCTTCACCTACTGCATCATCAACAGTACCACCAATATATTTAAAAGAATAATCTTCTTCCATTAAAATTAATTCGGTATGACCACCACTAACAACTAATGCGATTAAAGGAAACTTCATTGGTTTTCCCAAATTATTAGCATATATATGTCCAGCAATATGATGTACAGGTACCAATGGCTTATTATAAATAAAAGATAATGTTTTAGCCGCCATTAACCCTATTAATAATGAACCAACTAAACCTGGTCCATAAGTAACCGCTATTGCATCAATATCATCCATTTCTATTTTCGCCTTTTCTAATAATTCTTCGATTACGATGGTAATATTCTCAATATGAGTCCGGCTTGCCTTTTCAGGAACAACACCACCAAATTTAGTATGAATATCAATTTGTGATAATACAACTGTTGCTATATCAGTGCTACCATTTTTAATGATAGAAACACTTGTTTCATCACAACTTGTCTCAAAAGCCATTATATATATGTCTTTCATTTTATCTACTCCTTTACGAAAAAGACGGCATCCTCATTACCATAGTAATTTTTTCTAACTACTTTTTGTGTAAAGCCACATTTTTTATATAACTCAATCGCACTTTTATTACTTATTCTAACTTCTAAGGAAATAGGAAAATTATCAAATTTATTTATAACATAATTAATTAGCGAGGTAGAATAACCATTATTCCGATATTTCACAATTGTATATACATAATCAATTTCAATTACTTCATATATTCTTGAATATTTTAAAAATGCAACAATTTCATTATTTACTAAATATACCAAGTATTTACTAAACGGATGATTAAAAATATTATTATCGACAACTTCATTTTCATCAATATTTTTAACTAATTTATTAAGTATTAATATATCATTACTAATTATTTCTCTTATCATTTTCTATATTCATTTCAGCTTCTATTTTTTTTATATAATTAGGGTTAACATGATGAACATTAATTATTTCATCATTTTCATGCTTTTTTATGACCTTAATAATATCAATTTTTGGTGCTTTTATAGTTTTATAAATTAAGTCATAACTAATAAAAGTAATGTTATTATATTTTAAAGTTTCTTCTTTTAATTTATCAAATTGTATATAGCTATCAACCATAATACAATTTAAATTGTCATCATAAATACCAGCATAAACAAAATCATTACGGTCATTTATAATAGGAACAATATAGTCACCATCAATATTGGTTGACGCTAATAATTCTAATGTTGAAACTGGGATTAATGGTATTTTTAAAGCCCAGGCCATTGTTTTGGCTATAGTCAATCCAACTCTAATACCTGTAAATGAACCTGGACCTGTTGCAATAAAAATTTTATCTAAATCATGAACTTTTAAATTATTAATCGAAAAAAATTTTTCAATCAAGTTGAAAATTCTTTCAGATAATTTATTATCATTTTTTTCAGAATAAAAATCTATTACCTCATTATTCTCAATAATAGCTAAATTAACATAATGAGAAGAGGTGTCTACAAAAAAACATTTCATAAAACAGCCTCGCATATATTTTCATATAATTCACCACGAGGTTTTAAAATTAAAACTCTTTTGTTTTCACCAACTATTTTAATTTTAATATCTAATCTTTCACTAGGTAACACATGTTTTATTGTATCTGCCCATTCAATTACAACGATACCACCTTTAGTGAAATACTCTTCTAATCCTAAATCATTCACTTCTCCATTAAGACGATAAACATCCATATGATAAAGAGGTAACTCGCCTTCATATTCTTTAATAATTGTAAAAGTTGGAGATGTAATATTTTCTTTTATACCTAACGCTGTTGCCAACCCTTTAGTAAACATAGTTTTTCCACTACCTAATTCACCATCTAGACAAATAATCATATTGGGAAATTTTTCTGATTCTATATTTTGTGCTAATTCGATTGTTTCTTCTTCATTAGTCGTTGTTATTTTGTATTCCATGTTATCACCACCATAATTATATATGATATTTATTATTTTAACAATAGATATAACTATTTTTCAGTTAAATTTTACTGTTATTAATTAAATTTTGTTCTTTTAAAAAAATAATTGTATCTTTTACTGTCTCTTCCATTGGTCTCGTTTTATAACCTAATTCAATAGTTGCCTTCTTATGTGTGAAGTTAGAATTACTACTTAAGGTATATAGGGTATACCTTGTAAATAAAGGTTTTTTTCTTAAAACTTTATAATATAATTCAGCCAATGGTGCTATTAAACTAACAAACCAATTTGGCAGAATATGCTTAATATTACGGTACTCTTTATTCATATTAGCAAAAGATAATATTTCCTGAATAGAATAATATCTATTATTTAGAATATAACATTCACCTTTTTTACCTCTCTCAACGGCTTTTAAAATACCATCAACAACATCCCGAACATCGACAAAATCATAACCACCTCGAAGGGTTGCTTTTAACGATCCATTTATATAATCAATTAATAACCTAGTTGTATGACCTAATAAATAATCATTAGGACCAATAATACCAGAGGGATGAACAATAGTTGCGTTAAGGCCGGATTTTGCCATTTCTAAAACTTTATTTGTTGCAATAGCCTTGGATTTTGCATATATTCCTCTTACTTTTAATGGTTCAAATTTTTTTATTTCAGATATTACTTGATTTTTAGGTAACTCTGATATGGCATGAACAGAACTAACATAAATAAATTTATCTACCTTATATTTCATAGCTAATTCAAGCATATTTTCTGTCCCATGAACATTAACATCAATTACATTTTTTACATATTTTAAAGAAATAGTTACAATACCTGCCGAATGAATCACAATAATTTTATTTTTATCAGAATCTTTAAACAAAGGATGAAGACTCTCAATATTACGAACATCACCATATACTCTTTCAAAAGTTAAATCTTTGATTGCAGTCTCATTTTCACCTGAAAGAATCAGTCCACGAACAGTTTTGCCCTGTTGTAAAAGTTCACGCAATAAATTATTGCCTAAATGTCCACATACACCTGTTATTACATAAATAGTTTCGATATTATCACCTACTATAGTAATATAGTATCATATTTTTAAAATATTATTAACAACTTTTTTAAAACAATAAAAAAAATTGGCAACTACCTATTTTCGCTTACACTATCGTCGGCGTGAAAGTGCTTAACTTCTGTGTTCGGGATGGGAACAGGTGTATCCACTTTGCTATCGTTACCAATTTAATATATATATATAATTCTCTGAAAACTTAGATAATGTGCAACAATCAAATTATTAAAAAATAAATGGGATTAAATCCTCGTTCTATTAGTATTAGTCAGCTCAACATGTCGCCATGCTTCCACCTCTAACCTATCAACCAGATCGTCTTTCTGGGAACTTACTTTT
>CAZVQX010000017.1:0-17033 GCA_964629735.1 uncultured Muribaculaceae bacterium | reverse complement strand
GTTTAATATTATAGCACATTAATTAATAAAAAAAAATGAAATAAATTTCATTCGTAATTATCCAGGTCTTTTTTTGATAATATAATAATAATTAAATTGAAAAACAATATTTAAAATGTTTTTCCTAATAAGACTTTTTTAATTATTTAACTTATAATTATATTTTTTCAGTCTTTAAATTGACAGCAAACAATTTCTACTTTTGATACCTGCTTACATTTAAAACTATTCCCATACTAATTAAAGTAATTAATAAACTCGAGCCACCATAAGAAAGAAATGGCAGTGTTACCCCAGTTACCGGTATTAAACCAACTACTACCATTAAGTTTTAAACAGTTTGAAATGATAGTTGAAAAATAATATCTGATACTAAAAATTTTCCAAATAAATCTTTACAATGTCTTGCAATTTTAAAACCTTTTATAATTATTATTAAAAACAAAGTTGTAACAATTATAACACCTAAAAAACCAAATTCCTCACTAATAATTGAGAAAATAAAATCAGTTTGTGGTTCTGGTAAATAAAAATGTTTTTGTCTTGAATTACCAAAACCAAAACCCAATATCCCCCCTGGCCCAATTGCATATAATGACTGAATAATTTGAAAACCAGTTCCTAACGGATCACTCCACGGATTTAAGAATGATAAAATACGATTAACACGGTATGGTGCTGCTATTATTAATCCACTTACACCTATTAGCCCTAAAGCACCCATTTTAGTGAAAAAAGACAAATGAACACCTGATATAAACAACAACCCCATAACACTCATTACTACAATTGTTCCTGTTCCAAAATCAGGTTGGAGCATAATAAGACCAAAAACAAATAAAGTAAAACCTATAATAGGGAGCACTCCTTTTTTTATATATTTTATTTCTTTTATATTTTTTTCTAAATATTTTGAAGTAAATATAATAAGTGCTAGTTTAGTAAATTCACTAGGTTGAATACCAAAAGAACCTATTCCAAACCAACTTCTACTTCCATTACGAACGGTCCCAATACCTGGTATTAAAACTAAAACTAGTAAAACAAGACAGATAGTTAACAATTGATTGGCATATTTTTTATAATACAAATAATCTATTTTACTTGTTATTAATAACAATACTAGACCTATTATAAAAAATAAACTTTGATGCTTAACAAATTTAAAAGGATCATTAAATTTATATTCAGCCCATACATAAGATGCTGAATATATCATAACAATACCAAAAAGCGCAATTATAATAATTGTTGCTAGTAAAACAATATCAACGCTTCTTTTTTTCAAATTACCACCATACCCCATATATAATTGCACACATCGCACCAATTAAACCAATTACCCAAAACAATTTTACGATATCACGCTCTGACCAACCCCTCATTTCAAAAGTATGGTGAATTGGAGTCATCAGAAAAATTCTATTTTTTGTAAATTTATAATATGTCCTTTGAATAACACAACTCATTGTCTCAATTACAAAAGATAGCCCTATTACAACTAATAAAAGCTCATGTCTAGTTATAATAGCAATACTACCTAATGCGGCGCCTATTGCCAGAGAACCAGTGTCTCCCATAAAAACTTTTGCTGGACTAATATTAAAAAACAAGAATCCTAAAATCGATCCAATTAAAGTAAAACATAAAAGTGCAATTTCTTCATATCCATCCAACCAACCCGTTCCCCATGTAATAATACCAAATGCTAAAAAGGCAATAACGGCTAAACCACCGGCTAAACCATCTAAACCATCGGTTATATTAACAGCGTTAGTAGTAGCTACTAAAACAAATAAAATAAACACTCCATACATCCATCCAATATTTAATTTAATATTGAAAGAATGAATCCATAGTAAAGGTTCATTACCACTTTTCATAAACAGATAGAAAAATACAACCGCGATTATTAATTGGAAAAATAATTTCATTCGTTCACTAAGCCCAACATTATCATTTTTTACAATTATTAAATAGTCATCAATGAAACCTAATATTCCATAACTTATAAAAGTAAATAACACAATAATTAAACTATATGTTATTTTTATTTTTTGAAAAAAGAGAAGAAAAATAAAAATAATAATCGTTGGAATTATAAAAATCAGACCACCCATAGTTGGTGTTCCAGCTTTTTGTTTATGCGATTCTTCTAAGTATCTACTAATTCTCTGATTAATTTTAAATTTTTTTAAAATTGGTATTATTAAAGCTCCAAACATTAATGAAACTATAAAACTAATCATCATTAACATAACTGATTTTGTTAATATTAACACTTAATCACCCCTTTTATTTTAAATATAATCTTACAACTGATCCTTCAGTAATTCGTTCACCTTGGCTTGGAGATTGATATATTACCGTATCACCATTACCAGAAAATTCAACTTTAAATGGTTTTAATTGCTTTAAAGCATCTTTTACATTAAGATTTATAACACGTGGTACATCAATATATTTTTTATCTAAATAAGTATATTCTTTCTCCATACCCCCGCTACGCTTAGATATTTTTAAAACATTAATAACATCTAACATAACATTTCGGGCGATGGGTCCCGCGATTGTTCCACCATATTGAGTTGCTCCTTTGGCATTGTCTATTGCAATATAAACAACCGCTTTAGGATCATCAGCCGGTAAAAAACCAATAAATGAAACAATATAATTTCCAACCATATAACGACCATCTTTTACTTTTTGGGCAGTTCCTGTTTTGCCCCCAACGCGATATCCTTCTATATAAGCATGCCTACCTGTTCCATTAGCGACAACACTTTCTAAAGCATAACGAACTTTATTACTTGTTTCTTCACTTATTACTTTTCTTACAATTTGATTTTTATTTTCTTTGATTGCACTATTGGTGACAGGTTCATTTAAACTTTTAACAATATATGGTTTATATAAAACACCACCATTAATAGCAGCGCTAACAGCAGTTATTTGTTGAATTGGTGTTACCGATACCCCTTGACCAAAAGCAGTTGTTGCTAATTCTACCGGACCCACTCTATCTAAATTAAAAATTATTCCGGATCCTTCACCATTTAAATCAATTCCTGTTTTTTTACCAAAACCAAAATTGTCAATATATTCAAACATTTTTTCTTTACCTAATTTTAGTCCTAGCGAGACAAATCCTGGGTTACATGAATTTTCAACTACTTCTAAATAAGTTTGAGTACCATGGCCACCCCGCTTCCAACATCGCAATCGAGCATTTTCTACCGTAATGCTACCAGTATCATGAAATGTATCTTTATCTAAATCAATTAATTTTTCTTCTAATACAGAGGCAAGAGTTATTATTTTAAAAGTTGATCCCGGTTCATAAGTTGCCCATATTGGTAAATTACGATTTATTTCTTCAGCTGTATAATTTTGATAATTACTGGGTGAAAAAGTTGGCCGTGAAGAAAGTGCTAATATCTCACCACTATTGGGATCCATTACGATTCCTAACGCTTGATCAGGATTATATTTTAAAATAGCATTATTTAATTCACGCTCTAAAGATAATTGAATTTGGTGATTAATGGTTAAACTTATATTTATTCCATCTTGTGGTTTTTCATATATTTCGCTCAAATTCAATTTATTACCTTTAGCATCACTAAAATATTTAATGGCACCATAGCTACCAGTTAAATATTTATCATACATTAATTCTAAACCACTTAATCCTTGATTATCAATTCCAACAAAACCAATAGTATGTGACATATATGTATCAAATGGATAATGGCGTTTAGATTCTTTTAATAAATAAACACCTGGTAGTTTTAAGGAAGATATTTTATCAGCCACACCAAATGGAAGTCGGCGTCCCTCCGGATGAACTCTCTCAATTGATATTTTTTTAGTGACATGTTTCAACATTTCTTCTTTTGAAACTTTTAATATTTCGGATAATTTTTGAGCGGTTAAATCTTTATCAATAATTTGATTAGGAATTAAAACTAAAGAGGTAGTTGTTAAATTATCAGCTAAGATAATACCATTTCGATCAAAAACAATCCCTCTATTTGCTTCGATTGGTAAATTTCGACTCCATAATTGATTTGCATATTTACTAAGTCGTTTATAATCTATTACTTGAATATAAAACACTTTAAATATTATTAAAAACATTAACAATACTATTATTAAAGTTGTAATTTTAATTCGACTATGAATTTTTTTATAAAACATCGAATCACCTATTAATATATATGTAAAAATTTTTAAAATAGACAAGTTTACAGTCAACAAAAAAACAAATAAAAATTTATTTGTTTTCATACCAAATGATTGTTTGTATCATATTTTTCTGCTTTCTTTTTTTAAAACATTATTAATTTCTAATAATTACTGATTCAAAAAATTTTTCCTGAAACTCAGTTAAGGCTCTAATTTGAGCATCGTTATAATTAACCCCTTTTGGGGCAATAACTAATTTATCATCATCATCATTAGTGCGGTGAATTACAGCAATACATACACCAGTAAATTCTTCGACTGGTTTAAATTCACCAACAACATAGGCATCTAATTCTTCACCATCGCCACTTATTGTGTTAGGTACAAAGCCATAATTTAAACAATATACAAACCCCCATTTTGGATGTTTACTACCTAACTTTCGATCAATTTTAATTGTAACTTCTTGCCCTAAATAATCTTTTGCATCTACCATTTTTATCCTCCTTACTTTATTTGTTTCATTTTAGCATATATATATTTGTTTTTCAATTTCCTTGATATCTTCTTTTTTTGAATTTTAGTTTATATTATTATAAATTAAAAAAGTAGAAATCTACTTTTTTAACTCTTCTAATTTCAACAAAGCTTTTTGGACAAAATAATTACTATCATCATAATCTATATTGTAAATTTTTAATACTTGTTTCATTTCGCCAATTGAATTATATTTAACCGGAATATGAAATGGTTGATCTTCTATTTCAATAAAAAGATCACTATCATTTACTTTTTGAACCATTAATTCGTTTTTTTCGTCAGCATATACACTAACTTCATCATTTATTGAAAAAAGTTCTCGATAACCTAATTCTTTAAATAGTTTAATTGCTTTATCTACATCAGTAATCGGGCAAGAAGTTTTGCTCTCTTTAACAATTTGATTTTGTTTAAATATTTTATGTTTTATTAATATTTCTTTTTTGATATTATTAAAATCTCTAATAATTACACATTTTGATAATATTTCAATATTGTCTGTTTTATAAATATCAATATTAGTTGGTAACATATAAATATCTTTCATTTTAAATTGTTCTACGAGTTTAAAATTTTGATTAATTAAACTTTGATGTAATTGATCATAAGTTGAATTTACTTTGACAGTTATTTCACTAAATTGTTTCACTATTCTACCACCTCTTCTTTATTAACTTTTATATCATATTTTTGATTTAATTTAACTTTTAAGGGGATTTTAAAATTAATGATTTCATTTTGGAGAATACTTTGTTCGATAGCATAACCATAATCTTCAAATTCACATTTTAAATTTATTAAATTACAAAAGTTTAAAATATCATTACGAGACCAGCCAATAATATTTGGCATTGTAATTTTTTGACTATTAGTTTTTAATAAAATTTTATCATTATTTAAAACCATAATTCCTTGACGTGGATATTGATTAACTATTCGATCACCTTCACCAATAACAATTGGTTTAATATTTTTCTTTAATAATTTATCAACTGTTGCTTTAGTATCTTTACTAATATATGATTCAACTGTATATTTTATTTGCTCTAAATTATCATTGGCCTCAGTATAAAGTTTTAAATATTTGGCAATATTTTTCATTACCGATTTTGTTCCACTTGAAAGGCCAAATCCACGACTATGTTCCGGACGTTTCATGGCTGCATAAATAATAATTTCCGGATCTTTATTAGGGAATATTCCCGAAAAAGAATATATATAATCATTATATCCAGTTAAATATCGATTTGTTTTATTATCATAAATTTCAGCCGTTCCCGTCTTGCCAATTATATCAAAACCTTCAATACTATAACTACGACCTGTTGTTCCCTCATCTTCACCATACATAACATTATGCATTAATTGCCGCATTTTATCTATTGTTGGTTTAGATACTACATTTTCAACTTTTTTTACACTACCCTCATAAACAATTTCATTGTTGTTTGGGTCAACTACTTTATCAACAATATATGGTTTTAGCATTGTTCCATCATTTGCAATCATTGTCAAAGCTTGAAGATGCTGAATAGCAGTTGTTGTTATTCCTTGACCAAATCCAGCTGCTGCTACTTCAATTGGATAATTAAATTTTAAATTCCCAACTAATTCCCTTGGTAAATCAATATCTGTTTCTTTGCCAAAACCATATTTTTTATAACATTCTAATAAATCTTTTTTATCAAGAACGGTTTGTAATAAGTTAGCAATTGCCACATTACTAGAATATTCATAACCTTTGTCAAAAGTTATATCGCCCCAACCTTTTTGATTCCAATCTGATACATAAGAGTCGCCTATTTTTATTTTTCCTGATGTATAAATATCATTTCCGAGGTATGTTCCTTTTTCAATCGCACACATATAAGTATATGTTTTCATAGTTGAACCAGGCTCAAATAAATAAGAAGTTAATGGGTTTTCATAGTTAGTTATATTTAAAATGTTAGGATCAAATGAGGGGGTAGATGCTGATCCTAATATTTTTCCTGATTTAGCATCCATTACCGTTATTTGAACCCATTCCGGATTATAATTCTCGGCAATACCTTTAACTTCAGCTTCAATAAATCTTTGTATTGCAGCATCTATAGTTAAATAAATATTATGCCCATTAATTGCATTTATTCTAATTTCTCTAGTATCAGGTATTTTAAAGCCATGTTGATCACGCTGGTAAGTTAAACTACCATCTTTCCCTTTTAATTGTTCATTAAATTTAGATTCAATTCCTAATTCACCAATTATATTATAAATTGCTTCAACCCCATTTTTTGTTTCAACAAATTCTTCATATCGTTTGGCATAGCCAATTATATATGAAGCGAAATCACCATTAGGATAATATCTTTTTTGATTTTCAATAAAACCTAATCCTGGTAAGTTAAGTGCGAGTATTTCATCTTTTTTTAACTCAGTTATATCTCTACCACCTGGACCAAGTTCAACTTGATATGCATCCCGATTTAAAAGATTTAAAAGATATTCCTCATCCATATCTAAAATGGGGGCCAATTCTTTCGCTGTTTTTGCTTTATCGACAACATGTTGCGGGCGCTCTTTATTAACTGTTCTTGATGGTTCTAAAAAAGCAATAACCGTATATGAAGCAACATTTAGAGCTAGAATGTTCCCATCTTTATCATAAATCGTTCCACGACTCGCATACAACTTTCTTTTTTCAGTATTACGACGTTTGGCGAATTCTTTAACATTTATTCCACTTACAATTGGTGATAGTGCGATAAACAAAAATTGAAGATAAAGAACCAAAAAAAATAAAAGAAATATGAAAAAAATTCCTGTTGGTACTGTCCAATTTTGTTTTCTCATATTTCTTTTATTCATAATCCACCTCAAACTTAATCAACTAATATAATATTTTCATTATGATATGCTAACCCCATATTTTTAACAACATTTTGCACCTTATCAAAAGATGTTAATTCATTTACTTTCATTGTTAAACTTTCGACCTTCTTTTCTTGATTTGAAATTTCATACTTTAACTTTTCCACACTAACATTTAAATGACCTACATTTGCACCTAAAAATGTTTTTAAAACAAATGTACCAATAATACACAAGAAGGCCAATGAATACAATAATTTTTCTCCAACTGATAGTCTCATTTTTCTTTTACTATTTTTTGCCATATTATCGCTCCCTTTTATTCTTTTATTTTTTCAATAACTCGTAACTTAGCACTTCTTGAACGTGAATTATTGTTTATTTCTTCTTTAGTTGGTTTATATTGACCAATTATTTTATATTTGGGTAAATATTCATCAGGGATAATTGGTAATTTTTTTAATGTATCATCTATATTTGAGTATTCTTTAAAAATATCTTTACATATTTTATCTTCTAATGAGTGAAATGTAATAACACAAACCCGACCATTAATTTTTAACATATCTATGGCTTGTCTTAAAGCACTCTCAAAAACTTCCAATTCATTATTTACTTCGATTCTAATAGCTTGAAAAACTTTTCTTGCCGGATGTTTCTCACGTTTATATTTTTCAGGTGTTGCTTCTTTAATTATTTCAACTAATTCAATGGTTGTTTCAATTGGTTTAATTTCTCTAGTCGCAACTATTTTTTTTGCTATTGAATGTGCATATTTTTCTTCACCGTATTTATAAAAAATATTAACTAATTTATCATATTCATAATTATTAACAACATCATAAGCAGTTAATAATTGGTTTTGATTCATTCTCATATCTAATCGAGCATCTTTATGAAAACTAAAGCCCCGTTCTTGTTCGTCTAGTTGTGGACTAGATACACCTAGATCAAATAATATACCATCAACTTCATAAATTTTTCTTTGGGTTAATTCTTTTTTTAAATTTACAAAATTACTATTAATAATTTCAAAATTATTACTAATTTGCGATAATTTTAACTTACTTGCCGAGACAGCATTACTATCTTGCTCAAAAGCGAATAAACAACCCCTTTTTATTCTCTTAAGAATTTCACTGCTATGACCAGCATAACCTAATGTCATGTCAACAATAACGCTGTCTTCTTTTAAATTTAAATGTTTTATACTCTCTTCAAGTAAAACACTAATATGCATATTATCACCTTAACCATTTAAATTGCTGGCAAATAAATTATCGGCAATGTCTGATAAACTATCCTCATTATTAATAATAAATGATTCCCAATTGGCCTTACTCCAAACTTCTAATCGTTCATTAACCCCAATAATGACACAATCTTTTTCAAGATTAGCATATTTAATTAATGGACCAGATATTTTGATTCGACCTTGTTTATCAAACTCGCTCTCAGTGGCACCAGATAGGAAGAAACGCATAAAGTTTCTAGCATCTCTAGTATTTGGTAATTCTTTGTATTTAGAAATGATGACTTCCCACTCGTTCATAGGATAAATAAATAAACAATTATCAAGCCCACGAGTAATGATAAATTTTTCACCTAACTCACCGCGAACTTTTGAAGGTATTATTAAACGACCTTTATCATCAATACTATGATGATATTCCCCCATAAACATGAAATCACCCCACTTTTTACCACTACCAACCACTGTATACCACTATTTTACATTGTTATTATCATTTTGTAAAGGGTTTTTAGCAAATTTATTGTAAAATTTAAAAAAAGAGGTGAACCCCTTTTTTAGTAACAAATAACCGAACCTAAAATGATCGCCAACAGTATATATAAAACGATTATAATAATATGATTGCAACGATGGCGTGGTACAGGTTGTGGACATTTTTCAGGACAAGACATTTAATGCACCCCCAATCAAATTATTTTAAATATAAGCCCCAAGTATTATAATAAGAAGAATAAATAATACTAAAACAATTGCGGCTCCTGATACACCAGTACTATACATAAGTCATGCCTCCTTTTTCTCTTTTCACAATATTTTATGGTAATTTATCATTTGTGTGAATACTTTCACCAAATTATTGTTTTTTTTTTAGTTTTTTGATATCATTATAAATGTATAGGAGGAGTTAAAAATGAATAAGAAAATATTAGGATTGACATTACTAGCAAGTTTATTGTTTGTGTCTGGATGCGGCCGTATTCCTAAACTTGAAAATGGACAGGAAATTGTTGCCAAAATTGATGGTAGAGAAATTACGGCTGATGAAATTTACAAAGATTTAAAAAAACATTATGGAACGTCTTCAGTTATTAACTTAATTGATGATTATATTGCTAATAAAGAAATCAAAAATAATGATGAAGCTAAAGAGCAAGCTAAATTTCAAATTGAACAAATCAAATTTAATTTTCAAAATGAGGGTCAAGATTTCGAAGCAGCTTTAAAAAGTTCTGGATTTAAAAATGAACAAGAATTATTTGATGCTTTTGCTCTTGATTACAAGAAAAATCAAGTTGTTGAAAATTATTTGAAGGAAAAATTAACTGATAAAGAAATTGAAAAATATTATGAAGAAGAGATTTATGG
Organism: uncultured Muribaculaceae bacterium; assembly: GCA_964629735.1. Lineage (GTDB taxonomy): Bacteria > Bacillota_I > Bacilli_A > RF39 > UBA660 > CAZVQX01. Next base: position 6,832 of record CAZVQX010000017.1, on the reverse strand, counting down.
TGAAATGGATGTCCGTCACATATTAATTCAACCAGAAGAAGAACAAGATGAAGAAAAACAAAAAACTGCTAATGAAAAAGCTTTAAATAAAGCTAAAGATTTAATTAAACAATTAAATAATGGTGCAAAATTTGAAGATTTAGCTAAGGAACATTCAGCAGATGGTTCCAAAGATGATGGTGGATTAATTAAAGGAGTTACTAAAGAAAAATATGCTACAGAATTTTTCGAGGCAGCACTTAAACTTGAAAAAGGAAAATATACAAAAGAACCAGTAAAAACTCAATTTGGCTACCATATCATTTTAAAATTAGACACAAAAGAAAAACCAAGTCTAGCCGAAACTAAAGATCATATTATTGACACTCTTGTTCAACAAAAAATCAAAATGAGTGAAGATACTTCTAAACAAGCTTGGGTTGAAATAAGAAAAAAATATAATCTAAATATTTTTGACAAAGATATTAAAAATACTTATGATTTAATATCAAGTAGTATAAAATAAAACATGTGAATCACATGTTTTTTTCTTCGATTATTTTATTTATCTCTTCTAATGTAAAACCTCGTTGGTATAATTTTTGGCGGATTTGATATAAAAGTTGTGTTTTGGCATATTTATTTTTTAATTTATTATATACTCTATCATATTCCTTATTTATAATATTGTTATCTTCAATATAATTTTTTTCAAACATTTGATTAATCATTTCTTTTTCATAACCTTTATTAATAAAGTCATTTAATATTTTTTGTTTTAACTTATACTTAGAATCACGACTATTGGTTTTAATTTTTTTATTAATTAATTTTTCTAGTTTGTTTTTTATTTCTTCATCTGATATTATTTCAATATATCTCTCAATTATACCGTCATCAATTTCATGGATTAATAATTCTTGTTTAATTTTTAAGGGGCCATAATTATTTAGATGAAACTGATCCATTATAAAAGCTTTGGTAAAATTATCATCATTAATAAAATTGTGTTTTCTCAGCTCTAAAATTATATTGTCAGCTTCTTTAGCGCCAATTCTATTTAAGTATTTTTTAATCTCCCATTCACTACGTAATCTTTTTTGAATATATTTTAAAACTTTATAATAAATATTATAGTATTCTGTTTGTTGATTAATATGATTAAATTGTAGGTTAGTTAATGTTTTATTTGTTAATAAATTGTTTTTTAAAATAACTTGATCATATGTTGTCATAGTTGTTCCATCAGTAAATACAATTGTATATTTCCCGTTTTTAAGTTTTTTTATTTTTTCTATTTCCATTTAATCACCAATTTAATTATAGCAAACAAATGTTTGTTTGGCAATAAAAAAAGTGATTACTCACCTTTTTCGATTTCAATTAAATTATTAGAAACTTCTTCAAGAGCCCGTCCAATATTTTTTTTAGATTTGTAGTCTTTATCTAAAATTTGATAATGTTTTGTTTTTTCCATTTCTTTTGAACGTCTCGCGACTAAATTTACTAGTAAATATTTTGACCCAACTTGATTTAATAATTTATCAATTGATGGATGTATCATAATATCACTCCCTATATTTATTATATATTATTTTAAGTTTATTGCAAGTAATTATTCCTGTTTGACATAATTAGTACTTTTGAATAATTGATATATATGATTTATATCTAATTTAGGGTGATTTAATTTTCCAATTTGCATACTTAATATTTCATATAATTTTTCCATTTTAACAAATTGAATATCATCTTTAATATTTAAATTAATAATACAATCATTCTTAGTAATAATTAATGGTTTTATTTTTTTTAAACCGGTTTTATCATATATTTTTTTTAAATCTTCATTAACTAATATATAAGGATTTTTTATTTCCATAATTTTTGCAGAAGTTTTTAAATTTAAATATTTACTTTCTAGATCACCACTTAATACTCCACTTTCATTGATAAGTAATAATAAGAATATTCCCTTTTCATCAATTATTAAATAATCTGAAAACAAATTTTTTAACTGAATTGTTTTACGATTACCTTTAACATGGTTAATTGTACTAAAAATTAAGTTATCATAATAATCAGGGTTACTTTTTTTACGAAATATTCGAAATACACTTCTTCCATATTTATCGTAATTAATTATCACATTTATAATTACTAAAATTATAATGGATAAAACAACGGGAAAAATAATTTTTAAAAAGTTTTTTATTATTAAAAGTGAGATTGATAAAAACGAAAAAAAGTACAAACTAATATTCCCCACTATTTAATCACCTCATAAATAAGTGGAGTTGATTTATTACAAATAATATCAATTGTAAAACAGTCAAGTATTTCTTTTATTTTTATATCTTTTTCATTATAATAAACTTTTAAAAGCTCCTCATTTTCTTGAACATAATCCCCTACTTTTTTTGTTAATACAAAACCAACACCTAAATCTATTTTATCTTCTTTATTAGAGCGACCACCGCCCAATTGTTTTACCAAACTACCGATTTTTAAAGCATCAATTTTATTTATATAACCGTCTTTAGGGCTCCTGATTGATTGATAATTACTCGAAAGTGCAATTTGATTAATATCACCATTTTGATTTTTAACAAACTCTAAAAATTTATTATAAGCATCGCCGTTTTTAATAACCATGATTACCTCCTCTAAAGCTTTTTCTTCATTAATTCCCTTCCCAACTGAAACCATTATAGAAGCAAGTGTTATGGTTAATTCATAAAGATCCTTTTCATATTGACCTTTTAAAAATTTTATGCATTCAATTATTTCCAAACCATTACCTATTGAATTTCCTAAAGGATAATTCATATTTGTGAGTACACATATTACTTCTTTATTATGATCTTTACCTATTTTTATCATTAGTTTTGCTAAATGACGGGCTTCATCTAAATTATTAATTAGAGCCCCGGTCCCTACTTTAACATCAATAATTATTTTATCCGCACCACTAGCTAACTTTTTACTCATAATACTAGAAGCAATTAAAGGCAGTGATGAAGTTGTTCCAGTTACATCCCTTAAGGCATATATTTTTTTGTCAGCAGGGGCTAGATTATTTTTTTGACTTACCACCGCAAGCCCAATATCATTTATTTGATTAATAAATTCCTCATTTTCTAATTCAACATCAAAATTATGAATTGATTCTAATTTATCAATGGTACCACCGGTATGCCCTAAACCGCGTCCACTCATTTTAGCAACTGGTAAGCCGCATGCTGCCACTATTGGGGCTAATAAGAGTGTTGTTTTATCACCAACACCACCTGTCGAATGTTTATCAACAATTACTCCTTTTATACTCGATAATTCAAGAATATCACCACTTTTTAACATGATGTTTGTTAAATTAATCGTTTCATTATCTGACATTCCGTTAATAGTAATTGCCATTAGTAAAGCACTCATTTGATAATCTTTAATAACATCACTAAGATAATTACTTACAACATAATCTAGTTCTTCATAACTTAACTCTTCTTGTTTAACTTTTTTATTTATAATATTAAGTATATTCATAATATCCCTACCTTCTTAATATCTAACTTGATTATATCATAAAACAATAAAAAAATAATAAATTATTACTATTTAATCTATTATTTGACGACTGATTAACTCAATTGTTCTGTTGGGATTATCCAATAATTTTCGATATAAAGTGGGGTGTTTTTTTAACTCATTAATTATATTTATATCTTCTTTTGACATTTTAACAGAGTATTTAATATCATTATCAGAAATTATATTTACTTCTTGCCCAAATAAATAATTAGGATCAATATCAAGATATTTAATTATTTTTTTTAAATTATTTAAAGTTGGAGTTTTTTTACCTTGTTCGTAGCTGCAAATCGATACTTTTGAAACACCGATAAGGTTACCTAATTCTTCTTGGGTCATATTCTTCTGTAAACGTGCTTCTTTAATCCTTTTACTTACAATCATATTATGCCTCCGTTATCTATTAGCTAATATGTTACAGTAAAAGTTATAACCATTACAACAAAGTTAACTTTAAGGTAACTTTGTTATGAAAAATACTTGAAGTTATCTTCTGGTTAATTTATAATGTATATGGTGATAGTATGAAAAAATTAAAAGAACATCGAACCAAAAAAAATATTACTTATCAAGAATTTGCAAACATTATTGGTATTAGTAAAACATATTATTGGCAATTAGAAAATAAAAAAAGAAGATTATCTTATGAGATGGCTATTAAAATTGCCGATGTATTTGATTTAAAACCTGATGAATTATTTTATAACGATTTTAAAAACAAGGAATCATAACCTTGTTTTTAAAATTCTATTTCGTTATCATCATTTTTTTATATTTTTTTCGCAACGAATATATTCCAGCTACCCAAAATAATAATGAAAATATAATTATTGATATACCACCGGTTTTAATTTTAAAAAGTGCAAAATAATCAATCACAATTAAAAATACAAACCATAATATATAAAATAAAACTTGAAAAAAATTCCTTAAACTATTACCTAAATTTTCAAAAAAAACCATTATTTCAAAATTTATTCGACAACCTAGTAAATGTAATAATGTAAGAATATATTTTAATAAATAAATAATACCATAAATAATAAATATTAAATTCCATATTCTAGGGAATATATTTGGGCTATTAATAAAATTTTTGATAAAGTTAAATAAAAACAAACATAGTACAAGTATAGTAATTATTGTTATAAATATATTTAATCTTTCATCTGAAACATTATTTAGAATATTTATCTCTACCTCATCGGTATATTCATTTTTTAATATAGTATATTTTTGGTTTTTTGAGAAAATTCCTAACATTAATATATATATACCTACTATAACAAATAATAATGGAATAAAAAACCAAAAACCAACAATTTTAAAAAGTTCAAAAAATGCAAATACATTATTTCCTGGTAATAATATATAATATATAAAAATCCCAAAAATTAAAATAATAATTCCAAAAAATATAATTATTAATTTTTCTCTCATTTGTTGTTCTTTTTCACTATCTTTATTTAGTAACATAGTTAATGTTAAAAATAAGGGAATAATACAGAACATAAAACCTATAAATATGGATACAAAATTGCCATTAAAACCTGTTATTATAGCGTTAGAAGGGTTAGTCGGATCATATTTAATTGTTCTTTTAGAGCCTACAGATGGAATAATACTAGTAGTATAATCAGTTTTAATTTGATATTCAATTCCATCAACTTTATAACGATATAATAATTTAGAAGTATTCTCACTTTCTGTATTTTCAACAATTATCCTTTCGACAAACTCACCTTCAATCGAAACATAATCTTTTGTTGTTTGATTCTGATAATAAATATTAGTTAAACCCCAACTTAATAATGCAACACCTATTAAAAGGAAAATTAACATTATTATTTTGTTTCCTTCAAAACTTTTTTTCGTCAATTTTAGCATTAAAACACCTCTACCATGATAAAATTATATCATGTAAATTCATGTCTTACAATCTTTATTATAATATTTAAAAATCCCTCTAATTTTTAGAAGGATTAAATGCTTATAATATTTTACTAATTATTTCTACTTGATAAAAATGTAACTTTTTCTGCTACTACTTCCGTAACATATTTTTTGGTTTCATCATCTAGTTGATAACTTCTCGATTGAATACGACCTTTTACGCCTAATAAATCGCCTTTTTTTACATACTCAACAGTATTTTCAGCAATTCCTTTCCACAATACACAAGAAATAAAATCCGTCTCATATTCACCATTCATATTTTTATAACTTCTTGGTACTGCTAATGTAATATTAGTAACCTTATTACCTGATTCTGTTTCGCGTAGCTCTGGATCTTTTACTAATCTACCAACAATTACTGTTTGATTTAACATTCTTATCCTCCTTTCTAGTAAAAATATACAGAATAAAAAAAGAGTTGGCAAATCGCTAACTCTTTTGTTTATTATATTGTTTTTTAAAGAATTATAAATACTGTTTAGAAAAAAACAATAAATTTATTATTAATATAGTTTAAAAAAATATTTTATACATATTTAACAATTCATTGTTATTTTAAATGATTTGACGCTGCCATCTGTATCATCAACTTTAATTTCAATTACACTATCGTCTTTGCATTTATTTATTTTTTCTAAGTCATAGTTAGTTACTTGTTGCTCATTGGCGTTTTTTAAATCAGCTAAAGTAATTTTGAATTCATCTATACCTCTTATCCCTTTTTGATATTTTTCGTAATAATCCATGCCATACTCTTCCATCACTTTTTCATATTTTTCGTTTTTGTTTTGATTAAAGGTACAACCAGTTAAGAATAAAGTACTAACTAAAAAAACGGCAAATATTTTTTTCATTTTATCCCTCCTATATTAATAATTATAACATATTTTTTAAAAATAATAATAAAATAATACCAAATTTGGTATTATTTTGATTCAATTATTAATTTTATGGCAGTTCTTTCTTCACCATCAATATTAATATCCGTAAAAGCTGGGATACATATTAAATTTTTACCGCTTGGGGCAACAAATCCCCTAGCAATAGCTACAGCCTTTATAGCTTGATTTAACGCTCCTGCACCAATTGCTTGTATTTCTACTGTTCCTTTATCCCTAAATACATTAGCTAAGGCTCCTGCTACTGAATTAGGGTTTGATTTAGCTGAAACTTTAAGTGTTTCCATATATATTATTCCTCCCTTTTTACATTATATTATATGAATTTAAAAAGTGGTTTAGAATAAAATATTGACAATTATAAAATTATTTTTACAAATTAAAAACTCTTTGGTAACAAAGAGTTTAAT
>CAZVQX010000016.1:9386-18711 GCA_964629735.1 uncultured Muribaculaceae bacterium | reverse complement strand
AAGGTATACTTAATAGTTATATAAATGTAGATAGTTCAATGATTGGCCAAGATGTAACAATCAAAACTTATTTTTATTCAACAACATCGAGAGGTATAGGAAAAATAAATTTTATTGATAAATCAGGTGTTGTTTTAAAAGCAATTACAATCAACGATGGTGCAACATATAACGGCACAACACCAATTCCTGCTGAAACAAAAAGAATAAGCTTTGTTTTAAATAATACATCAGGAAGTTATATGCGGATATTCGAAATTGAAGCATTGTCTTAAGATGAATTCAAATAAATAATTTAAAGGATAATAAGTAGGCTATTATCCTTTTTTAATAAAATTATAACAAAAGAAAAAGTAGATCACCATTTTTATTTGTGTCTACTTTTTTTACCACTTCACAAAAGTTAACTTTTTTATTTAATAACAACTTTTCTAATGTGTTTTTTAATATAATCCTTATATTTAATAGTGTAGGTTATAGTATATGAACTTTCAAAACTTGTATCTATATTATCTACTTCATTGTTTGTATTGTTGTCTATAACTACTTTAGTTATAGTTGCTAGATGCGTTACATCATCGGTGTTATCTAAAACACTAACAGGAGGATTAATTTCTGCATATACACCATTTATGCTTAATTCAACTATTTCATCACCTATTAACATCGAATTAATAAAATTTCCTGTGTTGCCAAGCTCAATGGTTGTTTCAACGCCTTCGCTTATATTGTCTTTAAAAATAGAATAAGCCGATTTAACAACATATGTAGCCGAACTGTTATTATTACTATGTTCAAAGTAATTATTTTTTGTATATCCTAAAAGTTGTAAACTATCATTATTTTTAATATAAATATTATAACCTATATCTCCAATTGTTGATTTATTATAATTAATTCTTGCGTTTAAAAATTTATTGCGGGTATTTTGATCCCTGAATATTTTATTAAATTGGGTCGTTAAGGCATTAGTATCAATTGAATCCGGTGTTTTTATCGGTTCCCATGATAACTTAACAACACTGCCTTCTTGAACAGCTTTTAAATTTGTGGGATTATCTAACTGATTATATCTTGGTGAAATTTCTGTAGGTTCTAATCCTTTTATAAATAATTCTTTAATAATCATATTTTTGGGTGTAAAAGGACTAGGTAACATAGCTGGATATGTCTCTTTTTCAATTTCTAATTCTATAACATCATTAGGTTTTTTAAATTGTTTTCTTTCTGTAAACACTCCTTTAGCAACAGCTTGGAACAATTTGCGTGGTTCGGTGCTACCGAATTTATTGTAATAATTACTACTTAATTTATCGTAACCATACCATACTGCAATTGAATAATCCGGGTGTATTCCAGCTACCCATAGATCGTTAACAGCGTAACTTGGTAATTTATATTTTTTGAAAACTTCTGTTGGAAAGTTAGAAGTACCAGTTTTAGCACCAAAAGTTATTCCACTAATTCTCATAGACCAAGGAACAGTATCAACCAAAACATCACTCATAATATATGCTGTTGATTCTCTCATAACTCGGTCTTTTTTAATTTTATTTTCAAATACTTTATTATTGTCTCTATATTTAACTTTTGTAAAAGTGTGTGGTTTTATATAATAACCACCATTTGCAAAAGGTGCATAGGCAGCAGCTAAACTTAATGGTGATTCACCATTATATCCACCTAGTGAGTGGGCTTCATGAACTTTGCCATTTTCAAGTTCTGGTGAAAGGCCAATTGATTTAGTAAAACTTAATATTTTTTTATTATCAACACTTTGGAAAGCTTTTAAAGCAGGTATGTTTCTTGATTGTACAACAGCTTCTCTAAGTGTAACAAGTCCTTCATATTTTGAATCCCAATTTCGAATACTCATACCAGTTGAATATGAGTGTGGTTCGTCAATAAATGGTTGATATGATGACCAATTATTATATTCAATACCCGGTGCATAATCAAATAAAGGTTTAGCAGTTGAACCAATTTGACGCTTCATATCAGTGGCTAAATTCCATACTTTTTGTCCTTGATGATTACGGCCGGCACCCAGTGCAACAACCGCACCAGTATTAACATCGATTACAGCAATTCCCCCATCAACAACATCATTTTCCCATTTAAAATTTTCGCCAGATAAAATAGAATTAATATGTTCTTGTTTTTTAGTGTCCATAGTTGTATATATCTCCATTGATGTGGTATATGGATCAAGTTCTGTTAATTCTTCAACTTCATTAGTAACAGCGTTTATGAAGCCTTGGTATTCACTATAAGCATCCTCATGTTCAAATAATAATTCAGAAATGTGAACTTTTTCAGCTAATTGTCTTTCTTCTTTATTAATGTATCCATGACGTTCCATAAGGTATAAAACAGTCTTTCTTCTTACTTCTGCATCATCCGGATTAACATATGGATCATAAGCATTAGGTGCTTGTAATAATCCAGCAATCATAGCCGCTTCTGGTAATGTTAAGTCTTTAGATTTTTTCCCAAAATATATTTGGCTAGCTTGTTCAACGCCATATGCTCCACCAAATTTTCTTGCTCCAAAATTAGCTGAGTTGGCATAAAACTCAAAAATTTCAAACTTTGTGTAGCGCTTCTCTATTTTAAAAATAGAAAAATAAATATCAGTAAATTTACGAATGATTCCTTTTATACCAGTTGCGGTTGTTGAAGTGAAGTGATTTTTTGATAGTTGCATAGTTAAGGTTGATGCCCCACCAGCATCTCGACCAAGAGCTTGACCGAAAGAAGCTTTTAAAAATCGTGGTAAGTCAAATCCGTTATGTTGAAAAAAACGTGAATCTTCAGTTGCAATAATAGCATCAATTAATACTTCAGACATTTCATTAAAAGTTACTTTTTCTCTAATTTCAGCTCCAACCTTGGCAAAAATTTTTCCATCTTTATCATATAAAATTGAAGCTTCATTATGATATAGTTTTTGTGGATTAAAATTAGGTGCAGTTGTAACGATAATAAAGAAAAATACAATTACAGCAACTAAGCCAAGAATAAAGAAACTAAGAAAAATACTGAGTAAAACTTTTAATAATTTATTTTTATCATTATCTTTTTTTCCTTTTGTCCTTTTTTTTCTTTTTATATTCTTCATATTGACTTTAACTTGAGGAATAAATAATAAAAGGTCAATAGTTAATATAATTAGAAATGACCACAAAAACTTCCAAGCCAGTGTTCCAATAATTAGGGTTATGACACTTATTATTAATATCATCAAATTATTTTTATCCTTAAATATTTTTTTAAAATTCTTTTTCATACAATTCTCCTTTAAAATAAATCTTATCAATAATCTTTAAATAGTCCAATCTTGGGTTATACTTTAATTTAATCTTATAACCTTTTTTTTGAAAGTATGTATAAGGAATAGACTTCCTTTTATTGTTTTTAATATAGTGAATAAAGTCAGGACCATCTAATAAAAATATTTCATTATAATAAATAAAGCTTACAATTAAGAAGGCAATACCACCGTGATTAATAATTCTTTCAATATGTTCAATTTGGTGTTGATGAATATTACTTAGTGGAAAGTAATTTTTTGACCTAGTTTCTTTTGCTTCAAAATCAATATAATGGCCTTTATATATACCATTATAATCAGTTGTTGATTTTTTTTGAAACCATGCATCTTTAATTTTTACTTCATGTGAAGAAATATAATCTACTTTTTTTATAGTAATCGGTGTTGGTAATTTTCTAATGACCGCTATATCATGAGTAATATAATAATTGTTGGTAGCATTTATGTCATCCTCTAAAATCATCCCACGATTGCCATATTTAATATTGCTCCTTTTATTTATGCCTCCAGGGTAATTCATTTTATCACCAATATAATTATACTATAAATAATTTTTTTTTACATTATTTATTATAAAATAAAAGCTACTTTTTTCTATAATAGAAATAAGTAGCTATTTTTATATATTTTATATCATCAAGCATATTATTAAATAGTTGTTCGATGGGGATTTTTTTCATTGTTATGTTTCACCTCTATTTAGACAATATCATGTTTCTTGTATCATTTCATTGGTTTCGACAAAACTTGTTAAAACTTGTTATTATCTTAATTATAAAACCATTGCATAGATGTGATATTGTAGTGTATAATTAGGATATATGGAAGTAGGTATGTTACAATGAATCAGAGAATAAGGTATGATCGTATTTTAATTGTTCTTGTTATCTTTGTTATCTTGCTATTTTTTGTGATAAAAATATTAAACAGAAAACAAGCCGAAAAATATATTATGATTGACCTTTCAAATAAAACGGTCGAGGAAATAAAAAAATATGCCGAGGAAGTAAATTTAGATTTAAAAGTAAAAGAAGAATCAAATGAAATAGTAGATAAAGGTAGGCTAATTAAGCAAAGCATTAAAGAAGGTGAGTTACTTACCGATAACCAAACTTTAACTGTGACAATATCATTAGGAAAAATAAAATATGAAGATTATAATGTTGATGAATCAGGTAGTATTCCAATAATGATGTATCATGGAATTCAAAATATAACTGAAACAAAGTATATTGGTGGTAATATCGATAAAGATGGATATCAGAGGACTGCCGAAGCTTTTAAAAAGGATTTAGAATTTTATTATAAAGATAACTATCGCATGATTAGATTAAAGGATTATATTGATGGTGTTATTGATGTTCCTTTAGGTAAAAGCCCAATTGTATTAACGTTTGATGATGGGCTTGAGAATAATATTAAAGTAACAGGTTTAGATAATAAAGGAAATATAATAATAGATCCTAATTCAGCGGTTGGAATATTAGAAAATTTTAAGAAAAAATATCCTGACTTTAACGTGACGGCAACTTTCTTTGTCAATGGCGGACTTTTTCATCAACCTAAATATAATGAACAAATTATACAATGGTTGGTCGCTAATGGTTATGACATTGGTAATCATACCTATTCACATAAAAATTTAGAGTCGGTTGATATAAAAACAACACAAGAAGAGGTCGCCCACCTATATCAATTATTAGATAAAATAATTCCAAATAAATATGTAAATATAGTTGCCATGCCATTTGGCGAACCAAGAAAAAAAGACCATACAAATTTTCATTATGTTTTAAAAGGTAAATATGAAGGATATGAGTATAAGTCAGAATCAGCCCTTCGAGTAGGATGGATGGCAGAGTTATCACCATTTCATAAAAATTTTGATAAAACATATTTAATGCGAATTCGTGCATATGATAATAATGGTGTCGAATTTGATATTGAGCATAATTTTAGCATACTAAAAGGAACTAGATATATATCTGATGGGAATAAAAAGCAAATTGTTGTCCCAGAGAATCGTTTAGCTAAAATAAAAAGTTCATTGGAAGTTATAACTTATTAGGAGTGATAATATGTTAAATAATAAAGGTTTTGCTATATCTGGTATAATTTATTCAATATTGTTATTGTTTTTAATTATTTTATCTGGTCTTTTAACAATGATGTCAAGTCGTAAAATTGTTTTAGATAAAATTAAAAATGATATTTTAATTGAATTAAACGCCAAAAGGTAGTCAAAATAATATATAATATGTTATAATATGAAAAACTTTGAATCTGAGGAGTAAAATAACGAATTTTAAAGAGAGTTAATGGTTGGTGAAAATTAACAATGAAATTATTTGAAGGTAGCAGAGGAGTTTAATATTTGAAATTAAGTAGAATATTACGTAGATATGCGTTAAATATTTGAGGTTATAAATTTATAACAAATTAAGGTGGTACCACGTAATCACGTCCTTATGTTTTAAGGACGTTTTTTTATTATTAAGGGAGTGATAATATGTTAGAAAAAAAATATAATCATAAAGAAGTAGAAAAAGGTAAATATAATCAATGGCTTAAAAATGGTTATTTCGAGTCAGGTGATTTGAGTAAAAAACCTTATTGTATAGTTATTCCGCCACCAAATGTAACGGGAAATTTACATCTTGGTCATGCTTGGGATACGACGCTACAAGATATAATGATTCGTTATAAAAGGATGGATGGATATGACGCTCTTTGGTTGCCAGGGATGGATCATGCTGGTATTGCTACTCAAGCAAGGGTTGATGCAAGGCTTCGTAAAATGGGAGTTAATCCTCGTGGTATTGAACGTGATGAATGGTTAAAACATGCTTGGGATTGGAAAGATGAATACGCTAAAAATATTCGCAATCAATGGAGTGTTTTAGGCCTTAGTCTAGATTATACAAAAGAAAGATTTACGTTGGACGAGGGATTAAGTCAAGCCGTTAATCATGTTTTTGTTAAATTATATGAAAAAGGCTTAATATATCGTGGTGAACGAATTATAAATTGGGATCCTGCTCAAATGACGGCATTATCTAATGAGGAAGTTATTTACAAAGATATAAAAGGTGCTTTATATTATATTAAGTATTGGCTTGAAGATAAAAGCGGTTTTTTAGAAGTTGCTACCACCCGACCTGAAACCTTATTTGGAGATACTGCAGTTGCAGTTAATCCGAATGATGTTAGATATAAAAAATATGTTGGTAAAAATGTTATTTTACCAATTGCCAATAAAACCATACCTATAATTGCCGATGAATATGTTGATATGGAATACGGAACTGGTGTTGTTAAAATAACACCAGCGCACGATCCAAATGATTTTGAGGTAGGAGAACGGCATGATTTAGAACGTATTGTTGCCATTAATCCAAATGGAACAATGAATGGGAAAGCAAAACATTACAATAAAATGGATCGTTTTCTTTGTCGTAAGGAATTAGTAAAAGAGTTAGAAGAAAAAGATTTATTAATAAAAATTGAAGAAATTATTCATTCAGTAGGACATTCTGAGAGAAGTGATGCGATTGTTGAACCGTTTTTATCAAAACAATGGTTTGTTAAAATGAGACCATTAGCTGATCGAGTATTAGAAAATCAAAAAAATAAGAACAAAAAAGTAGACTTTGTTCCGGAAAGATTTGAAAAAATATTAACGCACTGGATGGAAATTACCCATGATTGGTGTATATCTCGTCAATTATGGTGGGGACACCGAATACCAGCTTGGTATAAAGGTGATGATATCTATGTTGGATATGATGCTCCGCATGAAGAAGGCTGGGTACAAGATAGTGATGTTCTAGATACTTGGTTCAGCAGTGCTCTTTGGTCTTTCTCAACTTTAGGATGGCCGAATGATACAGAAATGTTAAATAGGTATTATCCTAACAATTTATTAGTAACAGGTTATGATATTATTCCATTTTGGGTTTGCCGAATGATTTTTCAAGGATTAGAGTTTTTAGATGAAAGGCCGTTTAAAGATTGTTTAATTCATGGTTTAATTCGAGATAAAGAAGGTCGCAAAATGAGTAAATCTTTAGATAATGGTGTTGACCCTATGGATGTAATTGATTCCTATGGTGCCGATGCTCTACGCTTTTTCTTAACTACAACAACAGCACCAGGTCAAGACTTAAGATATGACGAAGAAAAAGTAAAAGCAACATGGAATTTTATTAATAAATTATGGAATGCTTCACGTTTTGTTATGATCAATTTAGAAAATTTTAAAAATGAAACAGTAAATATAGAATTATTAACTGATAGTGATAAGTGGATTTTGAGTAAACAAAATGAAGTTATCAAAAAAGTTAGACATCATATGGAAAAATATGAATTTAATGTAGTTGGTCAAGAATTATATAATTTTATTTGGAATGATTTTTGCGATTGGTATATTGAATTATCAAAAATTAATATGAATGAGCAAACCAAAAGTGTTTTATTATTAGTATTAAAAAACATATTAAAACTATTACACCCATTTATGCCGTATGTTACTGAAGAAATATATTTAAAGTTACCAATAGAAGATAAAACTATTATGTTAAGTGAATATCCAAAATATGATGAAAAGTATGATTTTTTCGAAGAAGTTAATAATATAGATAATATTATTCAAATAATAACTAAAATAAGAACAGTTAAAAATGAAAAATCAATATCAAAAGGCTTTATCATAATTAACAAATTAAAAAACGAGTTTAAATTTTTAATTAATGATAACAAGAATATCTTTGAAAAAATGTTAAAATGTTTCATTGATGAAGATATAAATGATAATATGCAATCGTTTGTTATTGTTTTATCATTTGGCAAAGTAATTGTTTACTGGGAAAGTCAAGAAGAAGTTTATGATTTTGAACAAATGCAACTGGAAAGAGAAAAACTTCTTAGTTCAATAAAAAGAAGAGAAAAATTATTATCAAATAAAGGCTATATAAATAATGCCCCTAAAAAAATAGTGGATGAAGAGCAAAAAAAATTCGAGGAAGAAAAAGCTAAATTAATCACAATTGATAAAATTGTAAATGATAAATAAATATGATATTATGTAATCATAGGAGGTATGTACATGTTTAATAGAGAAAAAGATTTAGTTTTAAAAGTTGTTAATCTTATCTTAATTTTATGGCTAATGGGGAGTATTATTTATTTGTATTCTACAGTTGTTAATGTCATAATTAAAGAACCAAAACTGACTTATGAAGAATTTGAGCTGAATTCATGTAATAAATATGATGAAGACACAAATTGTTTAGAAATGTATGAAAAAGATAAAATATATTATAAAGATAATGATAAACAAGACTTAAAAAATATTCTTATTGCTTCTGGAAATATAATTTTAGTTTCATCTACAATTTATATTTTAAATAGGGAAAGGAAAAATTAAAATGAAATTATTTAGTAAAGATATTGATTTAATTAAAAGAATTTTAAATTTAGTTTTGGTAGTTTGGTTATTGGGTGCTGTTATTTTTTCATATACAAGTTTAATCGATTTAGTACTAGAAAAAGAAAATTATACACTTAAAGAGTATCAAACGTTATATTGTAAAGATATTATAGATATAGATTGTGATCGTAATTATAAAATTCATCAGCAACAACAA
Organism: uncultured Muribaculaceae bacterium; assembly: GCA_964629735.1. Classification (GTDB taxonomy): domain Bacteria; phylum Bacillota_I; class Bacilli_A; order RF39; family UBA660; genus CAZVQX01. The sequence continues at coordinate 9,732 of CAZVQX010000016.1, read as the reverse complement.
AAAAGAACTAAATATTATAATTTAAAAACTTTTGCTAATTCAGTAGGAAATGTAATTATTGTTGGAGCATTTATGTTTTTAATAAATAAATCAGAAAAAAGTATATAGTTTAATAATTAGTTAATAATAATATTAGCTTTAGCATGTAATGAAGTGTTAACAAATTATAGATACAAAATATATTGACATTTTTATATGATGTGTGGTATATTAATTATGTAAAATAAAGGAGGGAGAATTTACATGAACAAGAAAGGTTTTACTTTAATCGAGTTATTAGCAGTAATTGTTATTTTAGCGATTATCATGTTAATTGCTACACCGTTAATTATTAATGTAATTAATG
>CAZVQX010000016.1:7478-9286 GCA_964629735.1 uncultured Muribaculaceae bacterium | reverse complement strand
CTAATTAATAAATTTAATTATGCCAGTTAAGAAGATGTTTGCTAAACAGACATCTTTTTTTTGTTTATTTTTTTATATTTTTCATGTATAATAAACATGGTGAGAAGTATGAAAAACAAACGATATTTATCATTTTTAATACCATTTTGTATTTTTATATTAATTGGTATATCAACAGGTATATTCTTAGTTAAAGGACAAAACATATTAATTACAGATTTAAGTCATCAATATGTTTCACTACTAACATATTATAAAAATGTTTTTAACGGAACTGAATCCTTGTTTTACTCATTTAGTAAAGGTTTAGGCGGTAATATGTTGGGGACATACGCTTATTATTTAGCTAGTCCTTTAAATTTAATATTGTTATTATTTTCAAAACAAAATTTATATTATGGTATTTTTCTAATAATAAGTATTAAGATAGGATTATCAGGTTTAGCAATGTATTATTTTTTATCTGAAAATAATAAAGTTAAAGATTATGCTTTATTAATTTTTTCAACTAGTTATGCTTTGATGGGATTTAATGTAGTTTATTTTTTTAATCTTATGTGGTTAGATATAATTTATTTAACTCCATTATTATTAGTTGGAATTAATAAAATCATAAACAAAGAAAGTTCTTTATTTTATGGTATAGTATTATTCATAAGTATTTTTACTAATTATTATATGGCTTTTATTTTGTGTGTATTTGCATGTTTATATTTTGTATATAAACTTTTAACAAAATATAGTTTTGCTAAAAATTTTGGAGAAGTAATTATAGTAATTTTAAAATTTACAATCACTTCTTTATTAGCAGGATTAATGACTTCAATTTTATTATTACCAACAATATATGATTTAGTTATGAATGTTTCTCGAAATCTGCCTTATGCTCTAGAACGATTTTCAGGTGCTTTTGGAATGCTTTTTTCTAGATTAACAATTGGAGCACATAATTACGAAAATATTTTAAATAAAGAAACACCAGCTATTTATTCTGGTTTAATAATGTTACCATTAGTATATTTTTATTTTGTTAACAAAAATATTGAAACAAAGTATAAAGTTTTAAGCTTTATGTTACTATTGGTTTTGATAGTTGGTATATATATACCATTTATTAATGTGTTATGGCATGGTAATAGTTTACCAAATTCGTTTAATTACCGTTTTTCATATTTAATATCTTTATTAATAATTTTGCTAGCTTATAAATCTTTTGCCCAAATAAAAGAAGTTGAATTAAAACAATATTTAATATTTTTAGCATTTTATCTTTTTATGTCAATCCTTGTTATAATTCAAGGATTTAAACACATAAATAATTTATTAATTTTGTTATCAGCATTATTAATGTTGTTTTATTTAATTTTATTATATTTTTATAATAAAGTTGATGATAGAGAAAAGACAATAATAAAAAAATTAATGATATTATTAGTTTTATCTGAATTGTTTTTTAATTTTCAACTATCAATAAATAAATATGAGTTTAGATATAATAATGAATATAAAGCTTATGTCACTACTTTTAATGAAAAAATAGAGAGCGTTAAACCATCAGAAAAAGATTTTTATCGGATTGAAAAAGAACAATTTTACACTATGATTGATCCAATGTTTTTCAATTATAATGGTGCTTCAACATTTATATCGACATTAAATAAAAGAACATCTATTTTTTACAATAATATTAATTTTCAAGTAAGTACTAATAAAGTTAATTATAATTTTGGCGCTTCACCAATTATGGATTCAATATTGGGAATTAGATATTTATTTGGTGATGATTTAAATTATAATAAATATGATGA
>CAZVQX010000016.1:0-7378 GCA_964629735.1 uncultured Muribaculaceae bacterium | reverse complement strand
TGATGATTTAAATTATAATAAATATGATGAATTTAAATTTTCGCGTTATAAAGGAATGTTATTTGATTTAAAGAAAAAAAATATAATAATCTATCAAAATCCTAATGCCTTATCACTAGGTTTTATGGTAGATAAAGACGTTAATAATTTTGTTGAATATTTTAAACAAGGGAAGATTAGAAATAGTTTTGAAACTCAAAATTATTTTATTAAGACTATGATAAATAAAGATGTTAATATTTTTAAACCCTATAAAATCAAAAAAATAGATAATAAAAATTATGAAATATTAATTGATAATAGAGGTCCCATATATTTATCTATTTACAATTCTTTTAAAGATGATATTAAGTATAAAGTTTCAGTATATATAGATGATGAATTTATTAAAACATTTGAATATTATGATCATGGTATTTTAAAAATAAATAATAAGTATAAAGATGAACTTATAAAATTAAACTTCCAAACAAAAGAGGATATATATGGTATATTTTTATATTACCTAGACGAAGAATTATTAACTGATGCCATCTCTGAATTACAAAAAAATCAAATGAACATAACAAGTGTTAATAAACATCATATTAAAGGGAATATAAATGTAACTGATGATAAAACAGTTTTATTTACATCAATACCTTATGAAGAGGGCTGGACAGTATTAGTAGATGGTAAAGAGATGAATTATTATAGTGTTTTTGATATGTTTATAGGCTTAGATTTAACCGAGGGTTATCATGAAATAGAGTTTAAATTTATGCCACCATACTTTAAACTAGGTATATTTATTTCAATTATATCTGTTATATTATTTGCTATATATATATTTTTTGAAAGGAATATAACTAATTTTGTTTTATCATTATATAATAAATATGAAGAAATAATTAACTATTTGATTGCCGGTGGTTTAACAACTGTTGTTAGTATATCTTCATATGCACTGTTTAGTAAACTATTATGCATTAATTATATAATAAGTACAATTTTGTCATTTGTGCTTGCTGTTATTTTTGCATATTTTGTTAATAAAAAATTTGTGTTTAAATCTATTACCAATAATTTAAATGAATTATTAATTGAAATGTATCAATTTATAAAATATCGATTAATATCATTAGGTATTGATGTTTTATTAATGATATTAATGGTTAGTGTTTTAAATATTGATGATTTAATATCTAAAATAATTGTTCAAGTTATTATTGTTATTCTAAATTATTTTTTTAGTAAGATTTTTATTTTTAAATAAATCAAAAATTTGTTATAATTGAATGTAGGTGAAAGCATGGAAAATAAAAACATAAGAAACTTTTCAATAATTGCCCATATTGATCATGGTAAAAGTACTTTAGCTGATCGAATATTGGAAGAAACTAAAGCAATTACAGAACGTGAAAAACAATCACAATTATTAGACAATATGGATATTGAAAGAGAGCGTGGCATAACAATAAAATTAAATGCTGTTCAATTGCAATATGAATATGAAGATAATAATTATTTATTACATTTAATAGATACGCCAGGGCATGTCGATTTTACATATGAAGTATCAAGAAGTTTAGCAGCATGTGAGGGTGCTATTTTGGTTGTTGATGCTGCCCAAGGTATTGAGGCCCAAACTTTGGCTAATTTATATTTAGCTTTAAATAATGATTTAGTTATAATACCAGTTATAAATAAAATTGATTTACCCAATGCTGATCCGGAGAAGGTAAAACAAGAATTAATAGATACTTTAGGTTTTAGTGAAGATGAAATAATTTTAACAAGTGCTAAAGAGGGAATAGGGATTTCTGAATTAGTAAAAACAGTTATCAAAAAAGTTCCGGCACCTACTGGTAAAACAGAAAAACCATTACAAGCTTTGATTTTTGATAGCTATTATGACCCATATCAAGGTGTGGTTGCTTTAATTAGAGTAGTTAATGGTAAAATAAAAGTTGGCGACAATATTACGATGATGGCGACAGATTCTGTTTATAATGTTATTTCATTAGGGGTTCATACACCCTTTTCAATTAAAAAAGATGAATTAGTAGCAGGTGAAGTTGGCTTTTTAACAGCAAGTATCAAAAGTATTGAAGATGTTAAAGTCGGCGATACTATTACTCATGTGAATAATAGGACTAAAGAACCATTGCCTGGTTACCAACCAATGAAGCCAATGGTATATTGTGGTTTATATCCGATAGAAACTTCAAAATATACATTATTACGAGAAGCGTTGGAAAAATTAAAACTTAATGATGCTTCATTAGAGTTTGAACCTGAAACTTCAAAAGCATTAGGATTTGGTTTTCGTTGTGGTTTTTTAGGACTACTTCATATGGAAATAATACAAGAAAGAATTGAACGAGAGTTTGGAATTGATTTAATTGCAACGACACCATTGGTTATTTATGAGATATTAAAAACTAATGGTGAGGTTGTACTAGTTGATAATCCGGTCAAAATGCCAGAACCTATAAAAATTCAAGATATAAAAGAGCCATATATTAGAACTAATATATTTGTCCCAAATGAATATATTGGAGCAATTATGGAACTTTGTCAAAATAAAAGAGGAAATTATATTTCAATGGAATATATAGATCAAGCAAGAGTTAATATTCACTATGAAATACCTTTATCGGAAATTGTTTATGATTTTTTTGAAAAGTTAAAATCTAGTACAAGAGGCTATGCATCATTTGATTATGACTTTATTGGTTATAAAAGTAGTAATTTAGTTAAAATGGATGTTTTATTAAATGGTGACCCAGTTGATGCTTTAAGTATTATTGTGCATAAAGATTTCGCTTATAAACGAGGTAAAAACATTGTTGAAAACTTAAGAAAAATAATTCCAAGACAGCAGTTTGAAGTTCCAATTCAGGCTATTATTGGTAGTAAAGTTATTGCTCGGGCTGATATAAAAGCAGTTCGTAAAAATGTTTTAGCTAAATGTTATGGTGGGGACGTGTCCCGTAAGAAAAAATTATTAGAAAAACAAAAAGAGGGGAAAAAGCGAATGAAGATGATAGGGAGTGTTGAAATACCAAGCGAGGCATTCTTATCAGTTCTTAGTATAGATGAGGAGTAGTATAAAATGGAAGAAAAAAATAGGAATAAGGCCGTTGTTTTAGGTGTTAATTATTATATAGGACTTAGTACTTTAAGGTGTTTAGGGAAACAAGGTGTGTATACTGTAGCTTGTGATTATGATATGGATGGTTATGGTTTAAAATCAAAATACATAAAAGAAGTTTTAGTAGTTGAAGATTTAAAAAAAGATCAAAAAAAATTATTGGATGATTTAATAGAATATGGTAAAAAACAAGATTTAAAACCTGTTTTAATTCCGTGTCATGACCACTATGTTGAATTTATTGACAATAACTTAAATAAATTAAAAAAATATTATTTAATACCGCAAACTAAACAAGGATTATATAAAGAAGTAATGGATAAAGGTACTCTGCTTGATTTAGCAGAAAAACATGGAGTGTTGGCACCACCAACCATTGATTCAAATGATAAAAACATCGAAAAAAGAGTAGAAGATGAATTAGGTTATCCATGTATTGTGAAACCAACTGATTCACCTGCTTTTGTTGCTGTGTTTAGTCAAAAGGTATTTATTGTTAATAATGATAAAGAATTAAAAGAAGCTCTAGAAAAAGCTGAAAAACACAATTTAGAAGTTAAAGTCCAAAAAATTATTAAAGGTTTTGATGACCATATGTATACTTTTGATGCTTATTTAAATCAGGATGCAAAAGTTGTTCATTATATGACTGCAAGGAAAGAAAGGCAATGGCCAATTAACTTTGGAGCCAGTGTTTATATTAAACAAAGATATGTTCCAGAAATAATTGAAATAGGAACTAAATTTTTAGAGGATATTGGCTATAAAGGATTTGCTGAGATAGAGTTTAAACGGGAGGAAGGCACTAATAATTTTTATTTAATTGAAATAAATGCAAGAATTACCAATTTTAATCAAATGATTGAAAAAGTCGGATTAAATATTCCATATATATATTATTGTGATATGATAGGTGAACCATTACCGCCAAAATACATTAAAGAAACAACTAATATTGCTTTTTGGTATTTATTTGATGATATATTTGCTAGTAGGGCATATATAAAAACAAAACAATTAAAATTAAGAAATATATTTAAGAGTTTAAGAACAAAAAAAGTTATGGCTATATGGAGTATCAAAGATCCAAAACCGACCTTTAAATTTTTATCAAATAAAATAAAAAATAAAATCAGGAAAAGACAGGACAAAAATGAAAAATTATAAATTAGCAATATTAGGTGGGATGGGTCCTAAGGCCACCTCAATTTTCTTTGAGCGTATTATTGAAAACACTTCTGCTAAAAAAGATCAGGAACATATTGATTTAGTTATTTTAAATCATGCAACTTTACCAGATCGAACTTATTGTATTAAAAATAATAAAAAGAACTTATTTTTAGAAGAAGTTAGAAAAGATTTTCAATTGCTTGAATGTTGTGGTGTTTCCAATATTGCAATTCCATGTAACACAAGTCATTATTTTATGGAAGATTTAAAAAAAATGACATCGATTAATATAATTAATATGGTTTATGAGACAGTTAAATATATTTATGAGCAATATGGCCAAAATATAAATGTAGGACTACTAGCAACGGATGGGACTATAGAATCTGGAGTATATCATAAATATGCTAAGGAATTTAATATAAATTTAGTTATTCCGAATAAAGAAAAACAAAGGGTAGTAATGAGTTCGATTTATAGTTTAAAGGAAACCGGTAGTTTAAATTATCCAACTATTGATAAAATAATCGAACAAATGATTGATAATGGATGTCAAGTTGTAATCTTAGCTTGTACTGAATTATCATCAATGACACTAAATGTAAATTCAAATAAAATTGTTGACGCAATGAATATATTAATTGCGAAATCAATTGAATTATCAAAAGGAGAGGGAAAATGAAAAGAGTAAGAACAAGATTTGCACCATCACCAACTGGTTATATGCATGTTGGTAATTTAAGAAGTGCGATTTTTGCATATTTAGTAGCTAAAAATAAAAACGGAGATTTTTTATTAAGAATTGAAGATACTGATCAAACAAGGAAAGTAGAAGGTGCAGTTGAATTTATTTACGATACTTGTAATCTATGTGGATTAGTACCTGATGAAGGGCCACTTAATGGTGGTAACTATGGTCCATATACTCAAAGTGAACGTTTGGACATTTATCAAAAATATGCAGAGGAATTAGTTCAAAAGGGGAAAGCATATTATTGTTTTTGTAGTGAAGAAAGATTAGAAGAAAAACGCAAAGAAGCAGAAAAAAACAAAGTTCCATTTTTATATGATCGTCACTGTAAAAATTTATCAAATGAAAAAATTCAAGAAAAATTAAAAAATGGTGAAAAATATGTAATAAGACAAGTTATGCCTACTGAGGGAATTAGTTTTTATCATGATATTGTATATGGTGAAATGACATTTGAAAACAAATTACTAGAAGATCAAATATTATTAAAATCAGATGGTTTCCCTACATATAACTTTGCTAATGTAATTGATGATCATTTAATGGAAATTAGTCATGTTATTAGAGGAAATGAATATTTAACCTCTACTCCCAAATATAATCATCTTTATGACGCGTTTGGTTGGGAAAAACCTGAATATATCCATTTGCCAATGGTTGTAGATGAAAGTTTCAAAAAATTAAGTAAACGGCACGGTGCATCTTCATTTATGGATTTATATAATAAAGGTTATTTACCAGAAGGGGTAGTTAATTATTTATCACTTTTAGGTTGGAGCCCAGAAACAAATGATGAAATATTTACCTTGGAAGAGTTAGTTAAAATATTTGATCCGAAACGAATTAATAAATCACCAGCAGTATATGATGTTAAAAAATTAAACTGGGTTAATAGTCATTATATTAAAAAAATAGATTTAGATAAACTAATGAAGATAACTATACCGCATTTAGAAGCCGCATATGATTTAAGTGATAAGAGTGATGATTGGTTAAAACATTTAATTAAAATTTATCAAAATCATATTTCATATGGAGCTGAAATAGTGGAAGTAACTGACTTATTTTTTAAAGATAATATTACTTTAAATAATGACTGCATAGAATTTATGCATAACGAAACTTCAATGGATGTGGTTGATAACTTTTTAAAGCAAATTGAAACAATTAAAGATTGGAATATTGAAAATATAAATGAAGCAATCAAAAATGTAAAAAAAGAAACAGGTGCTTCAGGCAAAAATTTATATATGCCAATTAGAATTATGGTAAGTGGACAAATGCATGGACCAGAATTACCAGATACAATTTATCTATTAGGTAAAGATTTAATAATAAAGAGATTAAAAAAGTAGTTGATATCAACTACTTTTTAAAATAATTCTTTAATATATTCATTTTTGGGACTTCTTACTTTATTTATTGCTCTTAATTCTTTAACATATACTTTTTCTTTTGGATAATTTAACTTTTGCCCGATTTCTTCGGCTGAATGTTGTTTATCACAATTAATACCATATTTTAAGCAAAGTATTGCTTTTTCTTCCTCTGTTAGACAATTTAATACTTCTCTCATTTGCTCTAATTTCATTTTTTCTAAGACTAAGTCTTCAGTTGAATAGCAATTATCATTTGTTAAATTTTCATCGAAACATTCTCTCATTTCTTTTTGTTGTTGAAGATCATTATAAAAATTTTTACAAGAATGATATGTTATATAATCATCAAACGATTTCTTTACATTATCATATATATAATTACTTATTTCGATATTGTAATCTTCATTAAAATTATCAATTGCTTCAATTAGACTTATTACTCCCATGCTAATCAAATCATCTAACTCTAAACATGCTTCATCTTCGTATTGGATAGCTAAGCTAATGACAATGTTAGAATATTTATCAATTAGTTTTTGACGTTCGTTATTTTTGGCCCCCTTTATATTATTTTTTTGTTTAAGTAAATTATTATAACTAGACAATTTAACCACTCCTCCGCCTTTAATAATAATTGTACATATATTATACAACAAAAAATAAAAATAACAAGAAAAACCTTTGTATTTCATGATTATTTATCAAATAATCATGTGTTTTTGAAATTTAAACTATTAACAATTTACTTTTAACACAAAATGTGTTAAAAAATGTAATTGTTAAATTTTAATTTATAAATACATAAAAATTAAAACAATTTTCATTATATCTCATTCCGAATTGACATTATTGAATAAAATTAGTAAATAAAATTATATAAGTAGGGCAGAGGTGTTTTATGAAAAATAAAGGTTTTACATTAATTGAGTTATTAGCTGTTAT
>CAZVQX010000015.1:0-19552 GCA_964629735.1 uncultured Muribaculaceae bacterium | reverse complement strand
AAATATTTATATAAAATTTTATTGACAAAAATGCATATATAATATATGATATATACATATTTTATATATATCAATGCGATGATGAATTGGAAACTCGGAGCAATATAAAAAAAGAGATTCTTTTAGAATAAGTAAGGTGGAACCGCGGGCTACCCGTCCTTACATTTATTCTAAAAGTTTTTTTATTAAAGAAGGTGATATATTGGCCAAAATTGGAATTTGTTTTCCAAGCTGTGATTATGAAAAAATGAGTTTTGAAGAGTTTAGTAAATATCTTCTTCAATTTAAAGAAGTTGGTGTTTATAGTTTTGATTTTTATACAAGTATGTTTTTACAAAATAACCCAAAGTTAAGAAAAACAATAGATTTTTTAAATCAACATAATATTCATATTACCCTACATTATCATTCTAATAAAAAACATGATTATGAGGATTTGTTAAATGAATATAAAAAGGATTTGAGAAAGGTAAGAAATGTTTTAAAAATATATAATATAAATTATAAAATACCTGTGGTTTTTCATGCGTTAGAATATAAAGACGAATATAAAAAACATAATCATTTATTAAAATTAGCTAATATTTTCCAAGAATTAAGTGATTTTTCTAAAAATTTAAACTTTGAAATTTTAATAGAAACACTATCACATAATCATCCTTTTGGAAATCATATTGGTGATGATGTAGATGAATTAGAATTTTTATTAGCTAATATAAAGAGTAATAATTTTGGTATATGTTGGGATATTGGCCATACCAGATTAAATAATATAGAAAATAATGGTGCCCTGCATTTAACTGAAAAAATTATTGAAAATGTTAAATTCACTCATATACATAACATAGCAATTAGTAATAATAAAAGTATTGATCATTTACCACTAACTAATTTTCAATTTCAACAATCAGAACTTGAATATTTAGTTGAAAATAATTATCAAGGTATTTATTCAATTGAAGTTGAAACAAAAAATATAAAAGAAAATATATTAATATATGTTAATAATATAAAAAAAATAAATATAATAATTAAAGATATGGAGGAGTTATATTATGAATTTAGAGAAAATAGTTAATTTATGTAAACAATATGGTTTTGTTTTTCAAGGCAGTGAAATATATGGTGGATTGGCAAACACTTGGGATTATGGCCCATTAGGTGTTGAATTAAAAAACAATGTGAAAAGAGCTTGGCACAAAAAATTTGTTCAGGAAAGTATTTATAATGTTGGGCTTGACAGTGCGATTTTAATGAATCCACGTGTTTGGGAAGCCAGTGGTCATATTAATAATTTTAATGACCCGTTAATTGACTGTAAAGAATGTAAATCAAGATTTCGTGCCGATAAATTAATTGAAGAAGTGAGTGATGTGCATGCTGATGGATGGTCAAATGAAAAAATGTATGATTACATTATTGAAAATGAAATTAAATGTCCTAAATGTAAATCATTAAATTATACAAATATTAGAAACTTTAATATGATGTTTAAGACTCATCAAGGGGTAACTGAAGATAGTGCTAATGAAATATATTTGAGACCGGAGACAGCCCAAGGTATTTTTGTTAACTTTTTAAATGTTCAAAGAAGTATGAGATTAAAACTTCCATTTGGTATTGGTCAAATAGGTAAAAGTTTTAGAAATGAAATAACACCGGGTAATTTTATATTTAGAACACGTGAATTTGAACAAATGGAATTACAATTTTTTTGCAAGCCAGGAACAGAAATGGAATGGTTTAAATATTGGAAAGAATTTTCGTATAATTGGTTAATTGGTTTAGGTTTAAAAGAAGAAGATTTAAGATTACGTAATCACGAGGCTGAAGAATTAAGTCATTATAGTAATGCAACAACTGATATAGAATATAAATTCCCATTTGGTTGGGGTGAATTATGGGGTATTGCTTCAAGAACCAATTATGATCTGACTCAACACCAAGAATTTTCAAAACAAAATATGACCTATTTAGATCCGGAAACTAATGAACGATATATTCCATATGTCATAGAACCAAGTTTAGGTGTTGATCGTGTTTTACTTGCGTTTTTATCAGGTGCTTATGATGAAGAAATTTTAGATAATGGTGAGGCGCGTGAAGTAATGCGTTTCCATCCAGCATTAGCACCTTATAAAGTATCAATTTTACCATTAGTTAAAAAAAGGCATAGTGAGATGGCGATGGAAATATATCAAAAATTAAGTAAATATTTTATGGTAAGTTATGATGAATCGGGTAATATTGGGCGTCGTTATCGTCGAAGTGATATTGTAGGTACACCTTTTGCAATTACTGTAGACGATGAAACTTTAAACAATAACACTGTAACGATTCGTAATCGAGACACTATGGAACAAATAACAATCAATTTAGATGAAGTAATTAACTATATTGATGACAAAATTAAGTTTTAATTGATAATATGATGATAAATAGTAAAAAAACATTTATTTTTTAACAAATATATGTTAAAATTAATTTATATGATTATATTTGGTATAAAAATAGGAGGTTAGCATGAGTTTATTTAAAAATTTATTTGGTAGTGGTGATGAACCATATATCAACCATGAAATAACTGGTAATGAATATTATGATATTACAACTGAAGCGGTTTTGGAAGAAAATGGTAGCAAAATGATTTTACTTGAGCCAAGAGCTTATTCAGAAGCACAACAAATTGCTGATTATTTAAAAAGTCGTAATACAGTGGTTGTTAATTTAAAAAGAGTTACACCGGAACAAGCTAAAAGAATTATTGATTTTCTTGGTGGTGCAATTTATGCCATATCTGGTTCAATTCAAAAAATTGGTGGTGGAATATTTTTATGCGCTCCCAATAATGTTAATGTACAAGGCCAAATAACTGATGAGACAGACGGTAAAGGTATTCATGATAATACTGATATCGATGTTGAATGGTAAGGTTGACTGTAGTCTAAGAGGTGGAATATGGAAAAGTTTAAAAGAACAATGCGAGGTTATGACCCAGAAGAAGTAAATAATTTTTTGGATCAGGTAATTAAGCAAGTAGAAGATATGGTAAATGAAATAAAGGAACGCGATGCTAAAATATTAGAGTTGGAACATTTGGCAAGCGAAAATGTTCATTTAAAAGAAAAATTAGAGCAATATGAACGAATGGAAGAAACTTTGAATAAAGCTATTATAATGGCGCAAAAAACCTCGGATCAAATGAGAAACTCAGCTCAACAAGAGAGTGAAATAATTGTTGATGAAGCTCGAAAAAATGCTAGCCGTATTGTTAATGAGGCTTTACTAAGGGCAGAAAAAACTGAACTGGAAGCTAGTATGTTAAAAAGAAATGTAAAAATATTTAAGCGAAGATTAAAAGATATAATTGAGTCACAACTAGAAATAGTTGATGATATTGAAAATGTCGAGTTATAACAAATGATGAAGACGGTATATTATTGTTTTTTATAGAGAGTTAGTGGATGGTGGGAACTAATAAAAAGATAATATACAGATCACTTCTGATGTTTTTTATGGATAAGATAAAAACGGTAACGCGTTATAGTATTGAGTGTATTTAATAAAGTAAGGTGGTACCGCGGGTTTAACTCGTCCTTAATTGGATGAGTTTTTTTATTAGAAAAAAGGAGAGATATTATGGAATATAAAGATACATTATTAATGCCAAAAACTGTATTTCCGATGAGAGGAAATTTACCTGTTAATGAGGCAGAAATGCGTAAAAAATGGGATGAAATGGATTTATATAACAAAGCACTTGAGATGAGAAAAGATGCTAAGCCATTTGTTTTACACGATGGTCCCCCATATGCTAATGGTAACATTCATATTGGGCATGCTATGAATAAAATTTTAAAGGATTTTATTAATCGTTATAAAATGCTTGAGGGTTATAAAGTTGTTTATATACCTGGTTGGGATGTTCATGGTTTACCAATTGAAACAGCAGTTACTAATATGGGTGTTAATAGAAAAGAAATGGGAAAAAGTGAATTTCGTAAATATTGTAGTGAATATGCGATTGAGCAAATTAATATTCAAAAAAATCAATTTAAAGCCTTAAATGTTATTGGTGATTGGAATAATCCATATATAACTATGGCAAAAGAATTCGAGGCTAAGCAAATAGAAGTTTTTGCAAAAATGGCTAAAAAAGGTTTAATTTTTAAAGGATTAAAACCTGTTTATTGGAGCCCTAGTAGTGAGTCTGCACTAGCAGAAGCTGAAATTGAATACAAAGATCGAAGAGATCCATCAATTTATGTTTCATTTCCAGTTGTTAAAGGTAATGATTATGCTTTAGAAAATGACGAACTTGTTATTTGGACAACAACACCATGGACTTTACCTGGTAACCTAGCTATTGCAGTTGGGTCAGATTTTGAATATGCACGTGTATTAGTTAATGGTAAATACTATATTTTAGCTAATGATTTATTAGAAGATTTAGCAAGTTTATTTGAGTGGAAAAATTATAAAATTGTTAATGTCTTTAGAGGTGATTTATTAGAAGGAATAAAGTATAAACATATTTTTATGAATAGTATTTTACCAGTTGTAGGTGGTGACCATGTTACTCTAGAGGCCGGAACTGGTTTGGTTCATACAGCGCCAGGTTATGGAGTAGAGGACTTTATGGTTGGACAAAAATATGATCTTGGGCTAATAAACGGGGTTGATGATCAAGGTGTTTTAACTGAAGCTTCTGGTGAGTTTGTGGGATTATATTTTGAGGATGCTAATAAAAAAATAGTTGAAAGAATAGATGAATTAGGATATTTATTAAAATTAGTTATGATTACTCACTCTTACCCTCATGATTGGCGCACAAAAAAACCAGTTATTTTCAGAGCTACTGCTCAATGGTTCTGTAGTATTGATAAAATTAGGGATGAGTTGTTAGATGAAATAGAAAAAAATATTAGTTGGATGCCAGATTGGGGGCAACATCGTTTACATAATATGATAAAAGATCGTGGTGATTGGTGTATTTCACGTCAAAGAGTATGGGGAGTACCTATTCCAATTTTCTATAATGAAGATGGTAGTGAAATAATTGATTATGATGTTATGATGCATGTAGCAGGTTTATTTAGAAAATATGGTTCAAATATATGGTTTGAAAAAACAGCTAACGAATTATTACCAGAGGGATATACTAATCCTGCTAGTCCTAATAATAAATTTACTAAAGAAGAAGATATTATGGATGTTTGGTTTGATTCAGGATCATCTCATACAGGAACTTTAATAGAAAGAGGCTTGCCATACCCGGCTGATATTTATTTAGAGGGTTCTGATCAATATCGTGGTTGGTTTAATTCATCATTAATTTGTGGTGTAGCCGTTCATGGTGAGAGCCCATATAAACAAATTGTTTCTCATGGTTTTGTATTAGATGGTAAAGGTCTTAAAATGAGTAAAAGTCTTGGTAATGTTATTGATCCTTTAAAATTAATTAACAAGTCTGGTGCTGATATATTAAGACTTTGGGTAGCGAGTGTTGATTATACTGAAGATGTTCGTATCAGCGATGAACTAATTAATCAAGTAAAAGAAAGTTACCGTAAAATAAGGAATACATATCGTTTTATGTTAGGTAATTTATTTGATTTTAATCCTGAGACAGATAAAATTAAGTATGAAGATATGTCTTTATATAATCAATATATGTTAGTAAAATTAAATGAAGTAATAGAGGATATTAAGAATGCATATGAAAAATTTCATTTTCAAGAAGTATATAAAATTGTTAATAATTATATTAACTTCACCTTATCCAGTTTTTATTTAGATTTTACTAAAGATATTTTATATATTGAAAAAGCAGATTCGCATAAAAGAAGAAGTGTGCAAACAGTTTTATATGAAACTTTAACATCATTAATTAAAATGTTGGCGCCAATTTTACCATATACAAGTGAAGAGGTTTATCAATTATTGCCAGGTAATAAATTAGATAGTGTACACTTAGAACTAATGCCTGAAATTGAAAATTATGAAAATAAAGAAGAATTATTCAATAAATGGGAAACATTCTTTGAACTTAAAGATGCTGTTTATAAAGCTTTAGAAGATGCTCGAGATGCAAAAATTATTGGTAAAGGTTTAGAAGCTAGAGTATATATAAACACAATTCATTTAGATGATATTAAAGAATTAGAACATGATTTAAAATTATTATTAATTGTTTCAGATGTTATTTTAACCAAAGAAGAATTACCAAAATACGGTAATATTGGTGTTAAAGTAGAACCTTTTGAAGGTTATAAATGTGAAAGATGTTGGAATTATTTTGAAGATAATGATATGATTAATGACATTTGTAAAAGATGTAATAATGTAATAAAAGATGTAAAATAAAATACATCTTTTTTTGTTTTAATATATTATAATTTAAAATAATTTAATTAAAAATTTATTAAAATCTTTGTTTTTTTATTTTTCATCTACACTAATCATTTCATATATTTCAGAATAATCAATTTCGTTATGATATTTCATCTTTTTTATGGGCCCATAATACCAGGAAATTTATATTTATAATATTTATTATAAAACTCTTCGTCCATTTTATTATTAACATCCATATATAAATCAGTAGCTTCTTGATTTATTTCGTTTTTTAAAATATTAATAATTTCATAATTATGTTGTGCAAAAAGAATTTTGTTAAAAATGTGCTCACCAAATTTTTCTTTTAATATATTGGCTATTTTTACTTCCTTTGGATATCCACAACCAGATGTTATAAAGTTATATTTATTGTCAAGTTGCCTAGTTTTTAATTCAGTAAATCCTTTCCTTAAAGCACTACTACCACCAAGATGGAGAGTTTCATGAAGAAAAGTTTCTAAAAAAAATTGTTCAGGATTAAGTCCGGCAATAAACGCGTGTTTAATGTAATCAAGGAAGGTGTTATCATTTAAAATTAAATCGTTTTTATTATATGATTTATGGTTTGTATTTATCCCATAACCAGGTATATATTTCATTATATTTAAAATTTTATATGCTTCTTTTGGAAAATAAATCTTGTTATTTCGAACAAACATACTTATAGTTCCTGTTTCTTCAATATTAATTATTAGGAATGATATTAATACATCTGACGGCTTATATCGAGAATCAAGTATAAGTACGAGTTATAATGATGTTAAAAATAAAATAGTTAAACTTAATATTAGAATTCAAGAAAGTGATGATTTAAAATATTATATTGATTCATCTTTTGCTGATAAAGAAATAATAAAAAAGAGCCCTAATATCAAAAAGACAAATGAATATTACGCGGTTCAAATAAATGGTATTGATTTAAAAAAAGTATTTATTAATGAAAATGAAGTTTTTGATGATGTAATCGCTAAGGTATATACGGGTAATAAATATATATCAAAAATAATAATAAATTATAATAGTAATAATAAAATTGTTAAAAATTATACCGTTAGTTATGAATTTAATGATTATAACAAATTAACTGGGATAACAATACCTAATTATGTAACAAATGAAACACATAATAATATTATTGATGAATCACAATATAATACTTTAAAAATAAAAGTTAATTGTTTTATAGATAATATAGAAAAATTAATATTATTACAAGAATTAAGTGATTCAAGTAAAAAAATAATTGATGAAAATAATAATATAATTTTAGATAATATAAATATTAAAGAAAAACCAGCAAGAACTGATTTAAAGTATAGCGAAAATAGGTTATCGGGGACTTTGATTTGGGATGGTTTTAGTTTTGATATTTTGGATAGTAAAATAGTTTCAAATTAAGATTGAATATATAAAGCTATAAAAAAAACATATTATTAATTAGGAGTGATAATATGTTTTTAAAATTTATAAATATTATAAAAAAAATATTCAAAAATTTTTATTTGTTCACGGCTTCTTATTCAAACAATGTTTTTCCTGAACCTTTATCAAAAGAAGAAGAATATGAATGTATTGAAAAGGCAAAGAATGGAGAAATTGATGCCCGCAATAAACTGATTGAACATAATTTAAGATTAGTTGCCCATATTGTAAAAAAATATGACCATAAAAAAGAAGATATCAATGATTTAATAAGTATTGGTACAATAGGACTTATTAAAGGAATTGATAGTTATTCAAATAAACATGGTACCCGTCTAACTACTTATTGTGCCCGATGTATTGAGAATGAAATTTTAATGCATTTCAGAAGTGATAAAAAGAATAATAAAAATATTAGTATTAATGAATCTATTGGTTATGATAAAGATGGAAATGAAATAACATTTTTAGATATTTTAAAAACACCTAAACCAGATTATGCAATGGATATTCACAATCGTAATAATATTGAACTTTTAAAAAAATATTTTAATGTTTTAACGGATCGTGAAAAAACCATTATTATAAGGAGATATGGTTTAAATAACGAACTTGAAGTAACGCAGAAAGATATAGCTAAACAATTAGGTATTTCTAGAAGTTATGTTTCTAGAATTGAAAAGAGAGCATTAACAAAAATTTTAAGAGAGTTTATTAAAAACGATAGAGATATATAAAAAGGACAAAAGGATTGTCCTTTTTAAAATAATAATTTAACTATGTTTTTTTAGATACTACTTGACAATGGGTAGTAGTTGGCATATAATGATACTGAGAGGTGAAATATGAATATCCAATTTAAAAAAGGCGTTCTTGAATTAATTGTCCTTGTTTGTGTTAATAAAAGAGATATGTATGGATATGAATTAATTGAAAAAGTATCTAAAATTGTTGATGTTAATGATGGAACAATTTATTCATTATTAAAACGTTTAACTAATGAAGGATATTTTAGTAGTTATTTATTGGATTCAACAGAAGGGCCATCTAGAAAATATTATAAAATAACAAGTTTAGGACGTGAGCGAATGGATGAGTTATTAAAATATTGGACATCTTTTTCCAATGCAGTTAATAATTTTATAAAGGAGAGTGTTGATAATGACTAAAAAAGAATTTTTAAAAGAATTAGAAAAAAAATTAAATATTTTAGAAGCAACAGAAAAACAAGATATTATAAATGAATATAGCGATATTCTTGATGAAAAAGTTCGAAATGGGAAAAAAGTAAAAGAGGCAATTGATGACTTTGGCGATATAGATGAATTAGCATCCGAAATATTAAAAGCTTATAAAATCAATCCAGATTATGAACAAGAAGAATCTGGAAAAATAAGTGATGATTTTGAAAGAATTGTTAAGAAAAGTGCAAGTAAAATGGCTAATTTTACAACTAAAGCGATTGAAGAAATAAAAAAAGAAAATAATAATATAACTGTTGAAATTATTTTTGAAATGGTAATTAAACTGTTAGTAATTCTTGTCTTGTGTGCTATTTTAAAATTCCCATTTTGGATTTTAGAAGGTTTGGGTGTTAGTCTATTGGATGTGTTTTTCAGTCCATTAAATCAAATTTTCATTTTCTTTTGGCGAATTATAGTCTGGTTAATTTATATTATTTTTTGTGTTTTGATTGGTATTATTATAATGAAGGATTATTTTAATTATTTTGAAAAAGATGTTTCAAAAGAAACAATCAAAGACAAGGGTGAATCTGATAATAAATATAAAGATTCTAATTTAGTAAAAAATAATCAAAAAGATTATGTTTATAGTAATAAAAAAACAAATTATTTATTTTCTATTGGAAAGTTATTAATATTTATTTTTCTTGTATTACCATTTCTTTTAATTAATATTGGGGTTGGGCTTTCTGTTGCGTTTGTAATATATTTAATAGTTTTGGGATTAGACTTAATCGGATTACTAATCCTTCTAATTGGTTTAATGATATTATTCGGGGCGATTTATAATATGTTTTATGGTATTGTTATAAACAAACCAAAAACTCATTTACCACTTTATATTACGGGAATGGTTTTTATAATGATTGGTGCTCCGATATTTGCATATAATGTAGGTAATATGGAATATGTTAGTGAATTTCCTTTAAATATTTCCTCAAGAGAAACTGTGGTTTATAAAGAAAAAATATATGAAAAAACCCATTTTAAAAACATTGGTAATAAACAGGAGATTATTATTGATAATAATTTAAAAAATAATGAGGTAATTATTGAGGCTAATCATTACAATAAGGTTACTAGTGTTAGGGAAACAAAAACAAAAAAAGATTCTGAAAATTATATTGAATTTTATACGATTAATAAAAATTTTAATTTTAATCAAGTGTTTAATCAAATCATTATTAAAGATTTAAAAAACAATAAAATCCATGATTATCGAAAATTATATAATGTTGATTTGAAAATATATACTAATGAATATACTAGACAATTAATCAAAAATTAAAAGGATATAAAATAAAGCTATTGTATCTTATTGTAGGAGGCGATAAGATGAAAACAATAGTTTTTTTATTATTATTAATTCCATTCAACATTTGTGCAAAGACTGAAACTTATTATTCACCATACTCAGAATTTAGTAATTTTTCTGATAAAATGATAGAAAATAATGATATGGTTGATGTTCAAAAAGAAAAATTTTATAAATGTTATCGTGAAGAATATAGTTATGATTATTATATTATGGGTGAAAATAAGGATGAACATCCATATTTAGATAATATTGATTTTATTTTTACAAATTTTAGTGAATGGTCTTCAACCTTACCTATAGTTAAACCAGAAAGAAAAATTGAAAAACGAAATGCTTACTATTACCAGGATGTTAAAAAAATAAAGTATTTTCATTTTACTAATTTAAAGGGGAGTTTTGGTAAGTTAAATATTAATGAAATAATAATATATAATAAAACTACTAATCAAAAAATCTCATACAAAACTGAATGTGATAACTGTAATAGTAGTTTTTCCAAACATATAAGTGACGGGAATTTTTATCAAGTTGATTCTTATATTTTAAATGATGGCTATTTAAGATTAGAATTAGACGATTATTATGATCTTAATGATTTAAAAATAATTTTTTATTTAACTGATTTAGGTACTCATGAAAAAGCATATGAAATTAGTACTAGTAGAGATGGTAATATTAATAGTAATATATATAGTTCTGTATATACCCGACATTGGTTTACGCATCAATTTAATGATGAGCTTAAGAAAGTTGAATATGATGTGATTGATTTTCTTTTTGAAAATCCAGAAAGAACTGAAGAGAAAGTAAGTTTAGTACCTATTTATCCTAGCAAAACAAGATTGGTTTTTACCCGAGAAGAGTATCGTTATCAAGATAAATTATATAAATACTATAGTAACTCTAAATTATATAGTGACGATTATTATAATGAACCTCAGGAAAAATATCCGTTTATTGATTATAACTTGGTTAAGGAATTATATCGTTATCGTAGTCGTGATAAGTTTGAAATAAAAAAAGATATTATTATAAAAGATAAGAGTACTAAGTTAGAAGATTTTGTAATTTATAATAGTAGCCCTTTCTTAAATATTAGTAGTGATTTAAATATTAGTAAAAATGGTAACTATATAGCACATTATAAATTACCATATATAACGGTTATTAAAAATGTAATTGTTGATATTGAAGAAAATAAATTAAATTCAAAAATAGCCATTGAAAATAATATTTCAAAAAAATTAGTTAATAATAAAGTTAATTTAGTTACAATGGATACTACTAAAGATACTGAAGAAAAAACAATCCCTTTTAAAAAAAATATACAAGAAAAGTCCAGTTTAAATTTTTATCAATTAAATAATAAGCCAAAAATGCCAATAAAAATTAATAAAAAACCTTTTATAACAATCTCTTTTATTTTATTTCTGTTGTTATTCTTATTATTAAAAATAAGACATAAGAAGTTGTCGAATTAAAATAAATTCTACTTTTGTCGAAGTTGTATAAAAAGTAAATTATGTGTGCTAAATTATAATAGAGAGGTGATCAGGTGCTAAAAATAACAACGGAATTTAGGAAAGGTATTTTGTTTATTAGGCTAAGTGGACAATTAACAAAGTTAACAGTTCCTATACTTAATGAGGAGGTAACCAGTTTAATAAAAGATAACGGAATTAGAAATGTAGTTTTTAATATAAAAGAACTAAATATGATTGATATGAAAGGTATTAATGCCTTAATGTATAATTATGAGGTTGTTCGTGATAATAAAGGAAATGGCTGTGTTTGTGGTATAAATAATAGTTTAGTAAAACATCGAATTAACAATAGCCGATTATTAAATTATATGTATGAATCTAGTGATGAGATTGGTGCTTTAAATCTTATAAATTTATATAAGGAGAAAGCCTATGATTAATAATGTAAATAATTTAATTAACGAAAATAGTAATTTAATTCATTCATTATCTTATAAATTTGAAAGTTATCATAATAAAGATGATTTGTATCAAGTTGGAGTAATTGGTTTAATTAATGCTTATAAAAATTTTGATGATGCATACGGTGTTAAGTTTACAACTTATGCTTATCCATATATTGTAGGGGAAATGAAAAAATTAGTAAGAGAAGATAAAGGGATTAAGATAAGCCGAAATTTTTTAAAACTTAATTTAAAGATAAACAAAGCGATAATTTTATTATCCCAAAAATTAATGCGTTCACCGACTTATGAAGAGATTGCCGAATACTTAGAAGTCCCAGAATATTTAGTTGCTAAATCTTTAAATATAAGTAATTTAGTTCAAAGTTTAGATGAGCCAATTGTTAATAGTGATTCAAAAGAATTAAATTTATATGATACTATCCCTAATATTGAGACAATGGATTTAGATAGTTTAATTGCTTTAAGGGATGAATTGAAAAAATTAGATTCTATTGATCATTCAATTATTAAAATGCGCTATTACGATGGGCTAACCCAAACTGAAGTTGCCCAAAATATTGGTATTAATCAGGTACAAGTATCTAGACAAGAACAAAAAATATTGCAGAAACTAAGAACGAAATTAGATGTTTAGAAAAAGTAATATATATAAGTGTATTACTTTTTGTTTTATCTCCTTTTGTGGTATAATTTAAAAATAGAAATATAATTTTGTTTTTAAGAAGGTGGCGTTAGAATTATGCTTAAATATAGATTTGAATAGTTAATTAAAGTGATTATGAGAGAATATAAGGGTGATAAAAGAGAAGCTGTCAAGGGAGTTAATTATGTTAAAAAGTTAAATGATGAACTACAAACGGTTTTAGGCATTTAGATAAAAACCAATAAAATTATAGATTAGTCATTTTAGGACATTAATATTGGATATATAATGGATAAATTATCAACTTCATTTGTAGAATAATTATTTCATCTAAATCGTCTCATAAATAATCCAAAGGAAGTAGAAAAGTTCGAAAAATTTAAGCCGCTTATTAAAGATGCATATCCTCCGGAGAAAAAAACGAAAAAATAATTATAGCTTTAAACTACTTTAATTTAAAAGTGGTTTTTTATTTTGGGTTGGGTTTTAACTGATATTCTGTATATAAATAATTGAAGTATCCATAATATTAATGGAGGTTCATTATGGATAATAATAAATATAAAAAAATAGTTGATAATAATACCCCAAAAGAAGACAGACTTAAAAATGGTATGCGCGCATTTTTGGTAGGGGGATTAATGGGATTAATAGGTGAGCTATTAATTGAAATTTATTCATATATATTTAGTATTCCTACACCTGAAGCAGCAATGTTAATGATTACCACTCTAATTTTCCTTGGTTGCCTTTTTACAGGTCTAGGCTTTTTTGATAAAATTGTTACTTTTGCAAAAGCGGGTTTAATTATTCCAATAACTGGCTTTGCTCATGCTATGATGAGCTCAACCCTTGAGTATAAAAGGGAAGGGTTGATCACTGGCGTTGGTGCTAATATGTTTAAATTAGCTGGATCAGTTGTGATTTTTGGTGTGGTCAGTGCTTATGTCGTAGGTTTAATTAGATTTATAGTGTTTGGAGGATAAAATGACTTTTAAATATGATAAAGTATATATTAATGAAACATCAACAATAACAGGACCATATGAACAAAAAGGCCCATTAGGTAAAGGTTTTGATAAGAGTTATGATGATTTATATTTTGGTGAAAAAACATGGGAACAAGCAGAAGTTAAATTAATTGTTGATAGTATAGATTTATTATTAAATAAGATCAGACAAAAAAAAGACAATATTGATTTACATATATCAGGTGATTTATTAAATCAAATTGTAGCATCAAATTATGCAGCGGCTAAAATCAAAATTCCATTATTAGGTATTTATAGTGCTTGTGCAATTAGTACCCAATCAATAATTATGGCTGCTAATATGTTAGAAGCAAAACAAATAAAAAATTGTATTTGTAGTGCTTCATCTCATAATAATGCCGCAGAAAAACAGTTCCGATATCCAGTTGAGTATGGTGCTCCAAAACCTAAAACAGCAACCTTTACAGCAACCGGTTGTGCTAGTGCGTATTTAAGCAACGAAAAAAAAGGGATCAAAGTTGAAAGTGGAACAATCGGAGTGGTTGCTGATATGGGAATTACTGATCCTCTACATATGGGGGCTGTGATGGCTCCTTCAGCCGGTGATACTATTTATCAACATTTACAAGATACAAAACGTGATGTAAGTTATTATGATTTAATATTAACAGGTGACCTTGGTAAATATGGCAAAAAAATATTGGTCGATTATATGAAAACGAAATATGGAATTGAATTAAAAAATTATAATGATACCGCAGTTATGTTGTATGATTTAAAAAAACAGCCAGTTTATGCAGGGGGTAGTGGTGCGGTATGTGCACCTCTGGTTACATATAGTCATATTTTTAAATTAATGAAAAGAAAAGAGCTAAAAAGAGTTTTATTAGTAGCAACAGGTGCGCTTTTATCAACAACAATGGCCTATCAAAAATTAGGCATTCCATCTATTTCACATGCCGTTAGTTTGGAGGTGGCATAATGATTTGGGTTTATTCATTCTTATTTTGTGGTTCCATTTGTTTGTTGGCCCAAATTATTTTAGATAATACAAAATTAACGCCGGGCCATGTAACAACAATTTTTGTCGTAGTTGGTACTTTTTTAGATATTTTTAGTTTATATGATAAAATAATTTTAAGAGTTGGTGGTGGTGCTTTAGTCCCAATTACTAGTTTTGGTCATTTATTAATTCATGGTGCTTTGGCAAAAGCTAATAATCATGGTCATATGGGATTAGTAATGGGAATGTTTGATTTGACCTCAGCCGGTATAATTTCGGCCATTATTTTTTCATTTATATTAACTTTAATTTTTAAAGCAAAAGATTAACCACAAATGTGGTTTTTTTATTGCCTTTTGATTTCTTTGATTGTATAATTATAAGTACGAGGTGATTGAAATGCTAATTGATTTAACTAAGTTAAATAACGGTATTATTAAAGAAATTGTTATTAATGAAAAAATTGAATTTACAAAAGAAAATTTAAAAAATACTGATTTATTAGCGCTTTCTAATGTTTCGGTTATTGGTAAAATTACAAGTGGTAGTGTTGATTATAATTTAAATTTGAAAATATCAGGAATTATGCAACTTAGTTGTGCTATTACTTTAGAACCGGTTGATTATCCATTTTCACTTGAAATTAATGATGATTTAACTAATTTAATTGGTGAAAATGAAGTAAATATTAAAAAAAGTGAAAATTCTATTGATATTTTCCCAATAATATGGGAAAATATATTAGTCGAAATTCCGATGAGGGTTGTAAGTGAAAAAGCCAAAGATTTAAAATTAGAAGGTAATGGTTGGCGAATGTTATCGGAAGATGATATAGAACAAGAAACAAATCCAGAATTGGAAAAATTAAAAGATTTATTATAAGAAAGAGGTGTAAAAATGGCGGTACCATTTAGAAAAACAAGTAAAACTAGAAAAAGAATGCGCCGTACACACTATAAAATTAGTGAAAACGAAACAACAAAATGTCCTAAATGTGGTGCGTTAAAAAAACCACATCGTGTGTGTCTTGCTTGTGGAACTTATAAAGGAAAAGAAGAAATCAAGCCAAAAGAAGTAACTGAATAGTTACTTTTTTTTTGAATTTTTTTTCATTATATAGTATACTTATATTTATAATAGAAATGGGGAATAAGATGAAAAAGAAAATAACAGTTGATGGAAATGAAGCATGTACTTATAATGCTTATATGTTTACAGAAGTTGCCGGTATATACCCAATTACACCATCAAGTCCAATGGCTGAAAAAATGGATAAATGGAGTAATGAAGGTCGTCTAAATTTATTTAATGATAATGTTAAAGTTGTTGAAATGCAAAGTGAAGCAGGTGCGGCAGGGATGGTTCATGGATCGTTACAAGCTGGATTATTAACAACCACTTTTACTTCAAGTCAAGGTTTATTGTTAATGATTCCAAATATTTATAAAATGGCTGGTGAAATGTTGCCTGGTGTTATTCATGTGGCAGCCCGTTCAATTTCAACCCACGCATTAAGTATTTTTGGTGATCACCAAGATATATATGCAACCCGTCAAACAGGAATCGCTATGCTAGCTTCATCATCAGTTCAGGATGCTGCATATTTATCTGCAATTGCTCATTTATCAGCAATTAAAGCATCACTTCCTTTTATGCATTTTTTTGATGGTTTTCGTACAAGTCATGAGTTACAAAAAATAGATGTTTTAGAAAAAGAAGATTTTGCTAAGTTAATAGATTATGAATCGGTTCAAAAATTTCGTAATAAAGCATTACACCCAAATAAATCAATTACAAGAGGAACTGCTCAAAATGATGATATATACTTTCAATCAATGGAGGTTCGTAATAAATTTTATAATGAGTTGCCGGATATTGTTAATTATTATATGGAACAGCTAAATAATATTGCTGGTACTAAATATACTCCATTCACTTATTATGGAAGCCTAACTGCTGAAAATATAATTATAGCAATGGGTTCTGTTAATGAGACTATTAAAGAGACAATCGATTATTTAAATAATAAAGATTACAATGTTGGTTTAGTAGAAGTCCATTTATATCGTCCATTTAGTTCTAAATATTTATTAAATGTAATTCCTAAAACTGTTAAGCGAATAGCTGTTTTAGATAGAACAAAAGAACCAGGTAGTGTAGGAGAACCATTATTTTTAGATGTTGTATCTGTATTAAAAGGAATGGATATTTCAATTGTTGGTGGGCGTTATGGTTTGTCTAGTAAAAATACAACACCACGCCAAATTAAAGCTGTTTATGATATGTTAAACAATGAACTTAAAAATAATTTTACAATTGGTATTACTGATGATGTAACTAATTTGAGTTTAGATGTTGATAATAATTTTAAAATAAACAATTCTTTGGAGTTTGCACTTTATGGTTATGGTAGTGATGGTATGGTTACAGCAGCTAAATCTATTATAAAAATAATAGGGGATAATACTGATTCGTATGTTCAAGGTTATTTTCAATATGATTCTAAAAAATCGGGTGGTGTTACACTTAGTCATCTAAGATTTAGCGAAAGACCGATTAGATCAACTTATTATACTGAAAATCCTAAACTAGTTGTTGTCACTAAAGAAAGTTATTTAGATGACTTTAAATGTATAGATAATATAAGTGAGAATGGAATTTTTATTTTAAATACAATTAAAGATGAAAATTCTGTTATGGAATTATTAACTGAAGAAATGAAAAAAATTATAATTGACCGCAAGGTTAAATTTTATATTATCAATGCTTACGAAATTGCTCATAAAATTGGTTTGCGCAATAAGATAAGTACAATTATGCAAAGTACTATTATGCATGTAACTAATATTATTGATTATGATTTAGCAGTTAGTAAAATGAAAGAAATGATTAATGATCTGTTTTCAAAAAAAGGTGCAGATGTTGTTCAAGCTAATTATGACGCTATTGATCAAGCTATTAATTATTTAAAAGAAGTTAAAATTGATAGTTATGATGGAAATAATCAATTAGATAATGCTAACAACAGTATTTTTGAAGCTATGTCTAGAAGAGAAGGTGACAATTTACCAACCTCTGCCTTTTTAGAATATCCAGATGGTACTTTTGTTGGTGGAACTACTGATTTTGAAAAACGTGCTATTAGTGAGACGGTTCCAAGTTGGGTTAGTGATAATTGTATTCAATGTACCCAATGCTCATTAGTATGTCCGCATGGTGTGATTAGACCTTTCTATTTAAATGAAGAAGAGTATCAAAAAGCTCCTGAATTCGTTCGTAATCGTTGTATAAAACCTATTGAGAAAAATATGCAAGATTATTATTTTGTAATTAGTGTATCACCAAAGGATTGTACTGGTTGTCGTTTATGTATTAGAATATGTCCAGGTAAAGGTGGTAATAAAGCTTTAATTCCAAAAGATTTAGCTGTTGAATTACAAAACAAAGAACAAAAAATTGCCGATTATTTATTTAATAATATAAGTGACAAAAATACTCATAGTTTAAATACAATAAAAGGCACACAATTAAAAACCCCTAAATTTTGCTTTAGTGGTGCTTGCGCTGGTTGTGGTGAAACGGCATATATTAAATTATTAACACAATTATTTGGGGATAGAATGGTTATTGCTAATGCAACTGGATGTTCGTCAATTTATGGTGCAAGTGCTCCTAGTATGCCATATAAGGTTCCGTGGGCCAGTTCATTATTTGAAGATAATGCTGAATATGGTTATGGAATGTTAGTAGCATCAAACGTGATGCGTAATCGAATTCGAAAAATAATGGAGACTAATTTATATAATGAAAATCATGATTTATTTAAAAAATGGTTAGATAACCCTGGAAATTTTGATATTACTAAAGAAGTATATGATAATTTAAATTATGAAACAGTACCAAAAGAATTAGTAGAATTAAAAGATTATATTAAAAGTCGTACAGTCTGGACAATTGGTGGTGATGGCTGGGCTTATGACATCGGTTTTGGTGGAATTGATCATGTTTTAGCTAGTAATGATAATGTTAATATATTAGTGCTAGATACTCAAGTTTATTCAAATACTGGTGGTCAATCTTCAAAGTCTAGCCCAATTGGCAGTATTGCATCATTTACTGCAAGTGGTAAACAGGTGGCTCGTAAAGATTTAGCGAGAATGGCCTTGGCTTACCCACACGTTTATGTTGCGCAAGTTAGTTTGGGCGCTAATTCGATGCAATTAATAAAAGCTTTAAATGAAGCGGCGGCGTATAATGGCCCATCTATTATCATAGCGTATAGTCCTTGTATTGCACACGGCATTAAAGGTGGTATGTCAAATAGTTTGGACAGTGAAATAACTGCAACAAAATCAGGTTATTTTCCAATTTTCCGCTATCATCCGGAAACAAAAACATTTACATTAGACAGTAAAAAAGTTGATTTTGATTTATATGAAGATTTTTTAAATAGCCAAAATCGTTATGCAATGTTAAAAGAAATTAATCCAAATAAAGCTGAAGAATTGTTGCAACAAAACAAACTAAATGCAATGAAGAGATTTGAATATTATAAAAGTTTATCAGAAAAAGAACGATAA
>CAZVQX010000014.1:0-19949 GCA_964629735.1 uncultured Muribaculaceae bacterium | reverse complement strand
AATTTTATTTTACTAATTTTATTCAATAATGTCAATTCAAAACGTGTTAATGTTATGTAAATTAAAAAATTACATCTAATAATATTTTTTTAACGTTATTGCCCTATATATTCTAATTTTCCCCTTTCAAATATTAAAACCCTACGTGTTAATCACATAGGGTTTTATACTTGTTGCTAATTTCTAGCAACATTAATATTATATATAATTTTTGGTGAAATATTCATATATTTGAAATTATTTTATTTTTTTCATAAGATTAAATTGTTTTTGGGTAATTTTTTCTCTTGAATCTAAAATATCACCAAAAGTTATCTTAATATTATCTATTTCTTGTTTTTTCATTTTTAACTCGTTATTTTTTTTATTTATATATAACTCATTAATAATAAGACCGGTTTTTAATTCATCAATATATTCTTTCATATCTTTAGAAACTTTATTGGAAAGGTTTTCCATTGGGTTTCTTTCAAGTAAATCAATATAATCACGTATTAAAGAAACATTATCGCGATCATTCCTCTGACTATTAAGAATAAATTCAATCTCATATAAAAAAGTTTTTAACTCTTCTTCAGGGCAACCTAAATTAATTAAAGTTTTCAATTTCAATAAAAATCTAATACTAATTATTTTATCCATTAATTTAAAATTTTCATATAAATAATTATCAATTCTATAATCCACATACTCCATAATAATTTCTCCTTAAAATATGTCGGCTATTATAACATTAAATATTAATTATGACAAATTTTAAAACAGATTGAAAATTCAATCTGTTTTTTAGGTTAATCATTTGATTGTATTTTTTTTTGAAGTACTAATTGTTTATTTTTTATTACTTCTTTATTTTGCTCTAAAGTTTTTTTATCTAATGGGTGTTGATATCTAATTTCTTTTTTTGCTAGTTTATATTTATAAATTGAGTTTTCAGCAAACATTTCATTATCCCTTAAATTAAGAAATAACATTTCTACAAATTGACTTAAATCAGCATAAACATCATTTAAACGATCATCTTTATTATTAATAATATTTAAATTTAATTCATCTAATACTTGTTTTAAACTATAATAAGTCTCTGTTTGATTATTAAGAACAAGATTTAAATCAACCAATAACCTATCAATTAATTTCTTAGTTTCTCTATCACTTACAAGTTGTTTTAATTTATAAAATGTTTTTACCAATCTCAAATAAATTATTAAAGTATCATTTTTAAAAAAATAATTATCTAATTCCATATTAATTTTATCGTGCATTTTTAAAACTCCTCCTATCACTCTTTATAAATTGCAATCTCTTTTCCTCAATTTTGCTTCTAGTATTTACAACCTTATCAAAATTATTTTCATTGATGTTATTTAAATATAATTCACTAGCTATTAGTCCACTATTTAAAACACCAACATATTCGGAAATGTTTTGATATAATTCTCGCGAATTTATATTAAAAATACTTTTTTCAAGAAATTCAATTCGTTCTAAAAATGATAAAAGTTGATTTCGATCATTTATGTGGTTATTGTATAAAAAATCTAAATTCCACAATAAATTATTTATATTGTTTTCCTCTTCTTTAGAAGCAATTATTTTTTTTAATGTTAATTTTAGTTTAGTCAGAGTAATTTTATCTAATAATCTAGTATTGTTTACCAAAAAATCTTCTGACTTATTAAAACACCACTTTTTCATAATACCACCCTCCAACGAAATTAGGTGATATTATAACATCTTTTATTTATTTTGGCAATCTAAGGTTTTTATTAATTTTTCTTCATATGCTTGCTGAAGTACATATATTTCTTTACTACTCATAAAGAGAATAACCGCATTTTTATGGTTTAATAATTTATCTGCCATATCATTATTAATGTATTCACCATTATTTAACTTTTTAATTATTTCATTTGCATCAAATGGTTCAACATCTTCTTTTCGATCAACATATACATCCATTACATATGCTTTATCAGCTAAATTTAAAGCCTCAACAAAATCATCTCTAAATTTTGAAGCACGAGAATATGTATGAATTAATAAAACGGCAACTATTTCTTTATCAGGATATTTTTGACGTGCTCCTTTTATTGTAACTTTTACTTCAGTTGGATGATGCGCATAATCATCAATCGTTACAATATCACCAATGACTTTTTCCTTAAATCTTCTCTTAGCACCTTGAAAAGTTTTTAAATATTTTGCAACTTGTTTTGCATCTATTCTCTCATAATAACAGACAGATATAACTGCTAAAGAATTTAAAAGCATATGTTTACCATATAGAGGCAAATCAAAATAACCATAATAGTTACCTTCGACAAAAACTTCAAAACTCGTTCCATCATCTGAGTATTCTACATTTTTAGCAATAATATCATTATCTTCATCTAAACCATAAAAGAAAATAGGTTTATTAACTTCCAAAGAGTGAGTATATGGATCATCACCACAAGCAATAACCATTTTTGATGCTTTATTAGCATATTCTTGATAAGCTAACACAATATCATCAATATCTTTATAATAATCAATATGATCTAATTCAATATTAGTAATAATTGCATAATATGGATTATATTCTAAAAAATGACGTTTATATTCACAAGCTTCTAGGGCAAAGTATTCGTTTTCAGGTTTAGCATAACCAGTACCATCACCAATTAAATAATTCGCGCCCTTGATATTATTTAAAACATGAGCCATCATTGAAGTTGTTGTCGTTTTACCATGACAACCAGATATCCCAATTAGTTTAAAATTTTCAGTTATTTTTCCTATCATTTCTTGATAAGAATAAATTCTTAAATTCAATTCTTGAGCACGAACTACTTCTTCGTGATCATTACGAAAAGCATTTCCTTGGACAATCGTCATGCCCTCTTTAATATTATTTGCATTAAACGAAAGTATTTCAATACCTCTCTCAACTAAAGGGTCTTCTGTGAAAAAATGTTCTGTCTTATCACTTCCTAAAACTTTATATCCTAAATCATGCATGATCAGTGCCAAAGCAGCCATGCCGGTTCCTTTTATACCAATAAAATAATACAACTTAATCACCTCATATATATTATACAATACTTTCTTATTTTATTTCAAAAAATTTATTAAAAATGGACCTAATATTAATATTAATATTAGAGGAATAACAAATATAACTGATATTATACTAACTTTATTAGGAATTTTATTTATTTGTTCTTTTATTTCAAAAAGTTGTTTTTCCCTTAAAAAATCAATTTGATTATACATCGTTTCTAATATACCGCTACCAAAAACATTTGTCTGTGTTATGTTTAAAATTATATTGTTAATTGTTTCGGATGGAATTCTTAATTTCATATTTTCCAAAGCTTCAATAAGTGTTTTTCCAAACTTAATTTCAATTAACGCTTTTTTAAACTCATCGGATAATTCAGAATCAACATTCAGACATGTTATATCTAAAGCATGTTCCAAATTACGACCTGATTCTAGAGTAAGGGTTAAGGTTTCAAAAAATTGTAGAGCCTCATGTTCTAATTTTATGGCTCTTTTTTTTAATTTAATATCAAAATTAACATAATCAAAAAGTAAATAATAGATAACTGATAAAACTGGAGCGTAAATATATCCTGTTTTAAAAATAAATAAAATACTAAAAAACAAAATAATTGTTGAAAATAAACGAATATTCATATAATTTATAGCATCCGTGTCATGATATTTAGGTAACATATCCATTTTTTTCTGAATACTTTCTATATCCTTTTCTCTATAAATCTTACGAATAATTTTATTTTTAAATCGTGTGTCATACATTCTATCACATCCTTATCTTTATAACTCTTTGAACAACATATATATAAGAGACATATATTAACATCATAATAAATACTAATAATCCACCTATTTTTGTTGTGTAAAAAGGGTAAAAATAACTTGGATTAATTAAATTAACAACAATAATGAAAAGTAATGGTAAACTAAGTAATATAGAAATAATAATTTTTGAACTGCTAGTTAAAGCTTTAAGCTCTAATTTTAATTTTTTCTTATTAAACAATGTTTTTTCAATTGAAGAGAAAACTTTAATAATATTACCACCTGTTGTATTTAATATTGTTAAAGATACTGTTAAATATGTGGCCTCAATTAAATCGATTCTTTTAGCAAACCTTTTAAAAACAACATCAACTGATAAACCTAAATTAATTTCCATATGCATTTTTCTAAATTCTCTTGAAATTGGGCCATCTAATTCAGTAGTTACTAACTCAATAGCTTGAACAATACTTCTTCCCGATTTAAATGCATTATTCATAATTGTAACCGCTTGTAAAAAATCGTTTTCTAAACTTTTACGATATCTTTGATATTTTATAAAATAAATTAAGTTGGGAAGGAAATATCCCAAAGTAATTGGAATAAATGCCTCATACATATTAATTAATTTATATTGAATAATTTTAGCTAAAGCCGCTACCATAAAAAAGGAAATTGAAACAATAATTTTTTCAGCTAAAAAAGTGATACCACAATCATAAACATCATTGACAACACCAATATATTTATCAAATTTTTTACTATGTTTTTGAAGAAATACTGATTTTGATAATGTTTTTGTCAAAGAATCAATCACTTGTTTATATTTTATAAAAATTTTATCAAATAAAGATAAACTAGTATCACGAATTGGATCAATACTATATTTAGTCACCCTTTTTTCTAACATCATACTTTTTCTAAATTTGTTAACCAAAAAAATGGCAATAACTATTAAAAATAAAATAATATATTGAATAGTTAATACACTTTGATAATTAGCATTATATACATTTATGTATACACTAGAGGATACCATATTACCCGCTGAATCGCTTACTGTATAGGTTAAAGTTTTAAGACCAGGGGTTTTAAAATCCAATTCTTCATAATTTGTTTTTACATTTTTTAATAAATCACCATCTTGTTTATCAAAAGCCCGAACGTCACCCATAATGTCTAAAACTGCACCGATTGGCATATCTAATTTTTTTTCGCCAACAATTAAAGTCGGTTTTTCTTTATCAATTATATATTCGCCAGACTTAACAATGTCTGTTTTATGATTTTGATATGTTTGAATAACTTCTATTTGATATTGACCAGTTGATGATAACATTATGTCAACTGGTCGATTATTATTTATATCAATTACTTTAATTATTTCATCATCGCGAAATATTTTATAAGTATAATGTATAACATAATCATCAGGGGTAAAAGTTACAATTAAATCTTCGTTAGTTGGTTTTGTTTGTTGATAAATATTAAAATTATCATTTGTTGTCATTTTCATTACCCTCAAATATATCTTTTAATGTATTGATACCTCGAGCTTTTAATTTTTTATAAACTTCAGGTATATAATCATGTAAGACAAATTCACCAACTACTTCCTCATTTTCTAAAATACCTGTTTGACGGAATCCAAATATTTCTTGGACTTTTATACTATCATGTTCATATCCTGTAATTTCACAGATACTAACAACTTTCCTACGACCATCGCTTAATCTTTCTACCTGAATAACAATATCAATTGCATTTTCTATATATTCTCTAATAGCTGGGATTGGTATTTCCATACCAGCCATTAAAATCATTGTCTCCAAACGATTCAAAGCATCTACCGGTGAATTAGCGTGCATCGTGGATAAACTACCATTATGGCCAGTATTCATTGCCTGTAACATGTCAAAAGCTTCTTTACCACGAACTTCTCCAACAATAATACGGTCAGGTCTCATTCTAAGTGAGTTAATAACTAAATCACGAATGGTAACTTCGCCTTCACCTTCATAATTTACTAAACGCGTTTCTAATGATATTACATGATCTTGCCTAAGCCTTAACTCAGCTGCGTCTTCAATTGTAATGATCCGTTCATTATTATCGATGAATGATGATAAAACATTTAACAGAGTTGTTTTACCACTACCAGTTCCACCGCATATAATTATATTTAATTTAGCCAAAACGCAAGCTTCTAAAAAACGTGCCATATACGGAGTCAAGGTTCCACTTCTTAAAAAATCTTCAATTGTAGATAAATCATCTTTAAATTTACGAATTGTTAAAACAGGTCCTTTTATCGACAATGGCGGGATAATTGCATTCAAACGTGAACCATCTTTAAGACGAGCATCCACCATCGGATTAGCCGTGTCTATTGTTCTTCCTAACGGTTGAATTAGTCTTTGAATTGTTCTTATAATATGATCATCATTAATGAAGGAAACACTATCGTCTCTAATAACTTTACCATCTAACTCAATATAGATTTCATCCGATTTATTAACCATTATTTCCGTTATTAATTTGTCCTCTAATAATTCAGTAATTGGACCATATCCATTAACCTCATTATCAATTAAATTATATATATAACTTCTCTCAAGATTTGTTAAATCATATCCTTCCAAAGTTTTGTCAATTTCTTTTTGAATAAACTCATTAAAATTTTCGCTATAACTGCTATTATCAATTAAATTTTGAATAATTTTAGTGCGCAACTCTTCTAATAATTCCTTATTTTGAAAGGCTTGATAATCAGGGATGTACCTAACTGATCCTGTATCTAATTTTACTTCAAATTCGTCTACAAATTTTTTCATTATCTCACCCCTATTTCTTACCAGCTTGAAGAATTGAATTAGCTATCATATCAAATGTTTTCATTGATTTTTTATTTGCCTTTATAAGCTTTTTATTAAGTGTTAAAATCTCACCATCTAATATATATTTATCAAAATTTTTAATATAAAATTCACTTGGTATTATATAATCAACATTATCTTTAACAATGTTTTTAATATCGTATTTACTAAAATAGTTACGGAGTCTATCTTTTGATTCGTTTAAAATAATCATATAATTATCTTTTTTCATATCTTTATAAATGGAAACCATTGACTTCATATTTTTTAAATCAATTGGGTCATTACTAAGTATATAAACTATCATATCACTACTATCCAATGTAATTAGATTTAATTCATTTAAAATATGAGTTGTATCAATTAAAATAATATCATATTTAACACTTGCTCGGCTTATAACAATACTTAAATATTTAACATTAATTTTATTAGCATATCGTGGATCTTTGGGCGCTGGTAAGACATATATTAAATCATTAAAAGGTACTACATAGTTATCAATTTGATCAAAGCGGTTATTATTCATATCATCAATTAATTTATATATATCTTTATCATTTGAAATATTTAAACTAGCCGCTATTCCGCCACCATATAAATCCAAATCCATAATTAATACTCTTTTTCCCATTTTGCTAAAAGTACCCGCTAAGTTTAAAGCCGTTGTTGTTTTCCCAACACCACCCTTTACTGATGTAATTGTTACTATTTTCGCCTTATGAATTGCCATTATATCCCTCTATTCTTTTACTATAATTAATTCGTCATTTAATTTATAACCTTCATAATTTGACTTGATTGTAAATTTATTTTCACCTATAATGGTTGGTATTTTTGTATCATAGATCATACCAACCCTTATTTTAATGTTTTCATTTGTTATATATATTTCAAGTTCATTAATGTTATCATTGTTTTTTAAAATTAAATCCCTTATCTTATTTTCCATCTCATCCTCAATAAAGCGATCTGAAAAACGAACCCCAATTGCATTTTTTATGTTATTATCTAAGTTTCTTTGGGCTATATAAATAAAACTTAAATTGATAATAAAAGATAAAATAAGAACTAATAACGGTAATATTAATACAAAGGCAACTAACGTTTGACCTTTTTTATTCATATACAAACCTCGATGCCGAAATATAATATGGATTACCCATGATTAAATTTAAACCGGGGGTTGTAATGTTTATCATTTTAGTTATTTCTATATTTTGATAATTTTCAATTTGATTATATTTAATTGTTAATTTATTTGCCGTTACATAATTATTTATTTCATCATTTTTTTTATTTTCATATAATGTAGCAATAAAATCAAGATCGTTTTCTAATTTATATTTTTGATACAATATATTTCCAAAATCAATAATTGTTAAAGTTATAAATAAAAAAACGGGCAGGATAAGAATAAATTCAACTAAAGCTTGACCTTTTTTATTCATATCTTCACTCCCCTTTATCATATATAAATTATATCAAAAATAACAATATTAAACAATAAAAAAATGATTTTCATCATTTTTTATCGGTCAACACATTGACCTTCACCAGGTTTTTGACCCTCGACATAAACTTTGTCAACTAACGAACAAGAAGTTTTAGTAATTGAATCTTGTAAATAACCACCCAATACTTTAACGATACTTACAACAACAACACTAATGACTGCAATAATAAGTAAATATTCAACAAGAGCTTGACCTCTATTATTCAATCGAAACATAAATACCTCCAATATTCTATGATAATTTTATAACTTTTTTATTGATTTGTCAAATGTTATTTATTGTGCTATATTAATTTTGGTGAGATAGATGGAAATAAAAGAAACCAAAGGTTTTTATCAAAGATTAAAAGGTTTTATGTTTTATCAAAAGAATATTGATTATGGATTAGTTTTTAAAAAGTGTAACTCCATTCATACTTTTTTTATGAGACAGCCAATTGACGTTATCATGACAGATATTAATCATAAAATATTATATATATATCCTAACTTTAAGCCGTGGAAAATTATATTACCAAAAAAGAATGTTTATTATACTTATGAATTACCTCTAGGTAGTACAACTAAGTTTAAGATTAATGATATATTTAAAAAGCAAAAAATCTAAAATATTAAGACTTTTTGCTTTTCTTTTGTTCTAACATCATAATAATCTTTTTGTTCATCTGTTATTTTAATCTTATATTCTTCTTCTAGTTCTTCTAA
Organism: uncultured Muribaculaceae bacterium; assembly: GCA_964629735.1. GTDB lineage: Bacteria > Bacillota_I > Bacilli_A > RF39 > UBA660 > CAZVQX01. Next base: position 11,042 of record CAZVQX010000014.1, on the reverse strand, counting down.
AATTTCAATAATATCAATCTCACTTATTTTTTCTAAATATTTTAGAAACCTAGGATATTTTTTTAATATTTTCTGAAATTCAGGTTCCCAAAATGCTAATATAATTAAAGAATTACCTACTGAGCAGCTTAAAGCAATGTTTTCACGCGGGTTAAAATAACACCCTGGTTTAATACATTCATATGCTTCGGCATAGTCAAAAAGTGGGGCAAATGTTATTTTATCACCATCTTTTTCAAATAAAAAATTACTCGCTACCCTATCAGCTTGTCCCATTACATAATCAAGACAAGTCATTTTTAATATGTTATTAATTAAATCATAATAATCTTCTTCGGTGCAATACTTTTTCAATTTTTTTAGATTTTTATAATTAGGTGTAGTTGTGTTTTTAAAACCTAAATCAAACATTGTAAGATATTTTTTATTTGGTTCTTTAAAATTTTCTGATACTATTCCATAAAATTTTAGTTTTTCACTATAATGCATAACTGCAGGTAAATTATTAGCAGTTCTAAGTTCTAGTTTATGAGCGATCTTAGGACCTATTAATTCATTAAGTACATGATAAAAACGATTAAAAAACTTAAAACGATAATACTTACCATTAATAAGGTGCCAGCTCGTCTCGCTTTTAGCTGAATAAATTGTACTGTCTACTTCTTTAGCGACTAGAAGTGCTTCTTCTTCACTACGCTTAACTGGTGTTAAATTAATACAATTATTAATATTGTAAATCTCTTTAAACATAATGTTCCCACTTTCAGTGGCAATTATTATAGCAGGAAATGGAAAAATTGCAAATTAAAACAACCTTTGTCAAATTTGGTTGTTTTAATAATTTTTGTGCGATTGTACTATAATTACATTAGCGTTTGGGTTTATCTCCTCTAACCACACTTTGGTTATTTCGTTTTTAATATATATGGTACACCCATTTTTAAACGAACCAAACATCCAAGATGACACTTTATCAAAAGTAGCATTTCGAAACCTTAAAAATACACCACTCACATTCGAGGTATCAAAACTACTTAAATCTAAACTTGTTAAATTATCAATATAAATGACACTTTCTATTTATAGTTTATATTCAAATTCAAAGTCAAGTATTCTAATAGTATCTCCTTCTTCAGCACCTAATTCTCTTAATTTATCATCAATCCCCATCTTTTTTAATTTGTGATTAAATCTCCTAATCTCATCATCAGTACTAAATCTTGTCATTTGTACTAATTTTTCTATTTTCTCACCAATAATAAGCCAGCCATCCTCTTCTTTATAAATTTCAAAAGGAACTTCTTCCTCAAATTTATATAAAACATGACTTTCAAATTTATCTTCTTCATAAAGTGGTTGTTTATCAATCTTGTTCAACATATCAGCTAATTGAACTAGCATTTGTTTTAACCCTTCGCCGGTTATAGCTGATATTTCACAAACAGGCAAATTTATTTTTTCTTTAAATTTCTTTAAATTTTCGTCAGCACCATAAACATCCATCTTATTAGCGACAATTAACTGTGGCTTTTCTAAAATTTTTGGATTAAAATTTTCTAATTCTTTATTAATTATATTATAATCATCAATTGGATTCCTTCCTTCAACTCCACCCATATCAATAATGTGTGCAATTACTCTAGTCCTCTCAATATGTCTTAAAAATTGATCGCCTAATCCTTGTCCCAATGAGGCTCCTTCAATAAGTCCAGGAAGATCCGCAACAACAAATGAACGATTATCCATTGTTTTTACAACTCCTAGGTTAGGTGATAAAGTTGTAAAATGATAATTAGCTATTTTAGGTTTTGCTGCTGATATTTTTGATATTATAGTTGATTTTCCAACACTAGGCATTCCAACAAGTCCAACATCGGCTAGTAATTTTAGCTCTAATTTTATTTTACGGATTTCGCCTGGCTCACCATTTTCAGCAATTGATGGTGCCGGATTTGACCCGGTTGCAAAAGCCATATTTCCACGGCCACCACGACCACCTTTGGCAACAATCACTTCGTCCTCTTTTTGAACCAAATCAGCTAATATTAAATTAGTATCGGCATCTATTATAACAGTACCTAGAGGAACTTTAATAATAATGTCAGACGCACTTTTACCATGCTTTCCTTTTCCGCTACCATTTTCACCATTATATCCTTTTATTTTCTTCTGATATCGAAGATCAACTAAGGTATTTAAACCTTCATCAACTTTAAAAATAATTGATGAACCACGGCCACCATTACCACCAAAAGGCCCACCCATTGCTACAAACTTTTCACGACGAAATGCCATACAACCGTTGCCACCATTACCAGCCTGAACTTCAACTACTACTTCATCTACAAACATTATATCACCTCATGCGTTTAATTATACACTATACACCAGAAAAAAAAAAGTCATTAAATGACTGTTTTTAGTTATATATATTCCATCAATTACTTTTTGTTTTTTAAAACTGAACTTGCCAACAAAATGCCAATAACAATAACACCAGCAATAATTATTATACCAAATTTACCATTGCCTGGTGTTGGATTTTGAACTACAGCTAATATATAAGATTTTATCATTTCCCACCGATTAATAATAGCATAATCAATGGAATAAATACATGGGTAATTTTTACCAACATAACTATAATTATATTATCATATTTTATATACATATAACTTAGGAAAGAATATAGATAAAAATAAATAAAGAAATCTAAAAGAAAGTTATAATTAGACCAATCAGCATATGCAATATTCATAAAAGCATACAAAAAAGCACTTATTAAAATAAATAAAAATTTATTATTAATAACATCCCTAAGCGTTTTTCTAAATAATAATTCTTCGGCCACGACTGAAAAAACTAACGATTTAAATATCGTATAAGCAAAACTCATCTTTGATAGATCTAACAAAGCTTTGGTATTATTGTCGAGATTTTTTGCAAATGGAAATAAAAGTTCGAAAATAAAAACCAAAAATAATTGAGCAAAAATTAAAACTATAACCCATTTTACAACAATCAATAATATTTCAAATAATGTTTTTTCTTTAAATAACTTTAGAAAATCATCTCTTAGAGTATCTCTGTACAAAGCAACAATACCAAACATAAATATTATATCCGCAATGAAACCAACCACAAGTTCATTTTTAATTCCCATAGCGTTAAAAAAACGAATAAAGAATGAGATATAAATTAAATAAATCATAAATAAGATAATCGTTTTAATTAAATTAGCTTCCTTTTTTTCAATCATAATATTACCTACTTTCTTATAAGATTATAACAAATTTATTTAAATTTTACAATTAATATTTAAATAAACAAATAAAGCTCAGTCAAACTATTGACACCTATATTAAATAATGTTAAAATGAAAATTCCGGCTTAAATGCCGGAATCATAGTTTACTAACTATTATAAATTTTATTAATGAACACTACTTTATAAAATAATAGTTAGTATGTACTATAAAAAGATTGAAAAAATTTTACGGAACATACTATTACGGAACATACTATACCTCCTCTCTAACAAATATACACATTACACATATAATTTATCACAAAAACCCACAAAAAGCAATTTTTTGTGGTTTTTATTGTATATTTTTTTTTATATTGACATTATATTTAAACCAAAAGAAAAGAACACACCTAAAATATAAGGTGCTGTTCTTATAGGTATTTATTAAATTTATCTAGTAGGATAAATACTTACTTGTTTTTTATCTCTTCCTAATCTTTCATATTTAACGTAACCATCTATTTTCGCATAAACGGTGTCATCACTACCTATTCCAGCATTTTTACCTGGATATACTTTAGTTCCTCTTTGACGATATATTATTGATCCACCTGTTACAAATTCGCCATCAGAAGCTTTTGCACCTAATCTACGACCAGCTGAATCACGACCGTTTTTTGTCGAACCTTGCCCTTTTTTTTGGGCAAATAATTGAATATTTAAATGTAAAGTTTTTGTCATATAGGACACCTCCTTAATATATTTTAATGTTTTTAGGATATTGTTTTTCTAACTCCACTAATAAATCAAGCATGTTTTTAATTAATAAATTAGTTATTTCATCACGATTCAAAATATCAATTAAAATATAACCATCTTTTTCTTCATAAAAAAGGTTTTCATTATTTATCTTTAAAATTGCATTTACACTTGTAATAACAATGCTCGATACCGATGCACAAACAATATCTTTTCCGTAATCATCATATTCAGCATGACCCTTAATTATAATTTGTTTTATAAGGCCAGCCTTTTTACTAATTTTTACTTTAATCATATTAGTTTTCTTTAATTGTTTTAATAACTACTTTAGTGTAAGGTTGACGGTGTCCTTGTTTACGTCGATATTGTTTTTTAGGTTTATACTTAAAAACAATAATCTTTTTTTGTTTTCCATGTTTTACAACTTCACCAGTCACTAATACATTTGATAAATATGGTTTTCCAGGAACACCATTAATCATTAACACTTTATCGAAAACAATTTCTTCGCCAACCGCATTATCTAATTTTTCAATATATAAAACGGTTCCTTCTTCTACGTAATATTGTTTTCCACCTGTTTCAATAACTGCTTTCATAATTACCTCCTTTAATTTCTAAGACTCGCCATAAAGGTACATATGTTTATAACCTTTTTTGTGCGGTTGTAGAGTGAGGCTCTACACAATTAAAAATTATACTATAAATCATTGTCTTTGTCAAACAATTCTGATAATTTTTCATATTCTTTGTAATAACTATTATTTATTTTAAAAACATGGGAAAAATCCCTAAAAAATAAGTCGAATTTTAAACCCTTAATTACTTTTGTTTTTCGAAATTGAATATTATATAAATATCTTTCTAATAAAAACTTATTAAATATATAATTATGTTTTTTTAAATCTGTTAATGTTTTGATTAATAAAAATATTAATATTAGCCACAATAATATATCAAATTTAATATAATAGATTATTAATATAAATACAATAAATGAAATGAAAATGGTTAACTTATGCCCCAGTTTAAAAGGTAAAATAACATTGAAAAATAAATTAATTAATTTTGAACCATCTAAGGGAATAATTGGTATTAAATTAAAAAATAAAATTGCATAATGATAATTAGTTAACAAAGAACTCGGACTTATAACACTTGCTAATATATAAAAAATAATTTGTAAAATTGGTCCTGATATTAAAATTAAAAATTCTTCTTTTATAGCTCTATTTAAACTTGCTTTAAATAGAGACAGCCCACCAAAAGGGAGTATTATAATTTTATCTATCTCCCAGCCATAATACATTGCTGCTAAGCCATGTCCGAGTTCATGTATTATAATTAATAATGAAAATATTAAAAATTCTCGAAAATGACCAGTAATTATTACTAAAAACGCAACTAAATAATAAAAATAATGAATTTCTATTTTTTTAAATATATGGTTTATAATCAACATTTTTTCCATCATGTTTAAATGTTAAATATAAATCTTTACCCTTTACCTCACCCAGTAATGAACCCTTTGAAATATAATCATATAACTTAACATTTATATTTTCTATATTTGAATACCAAACATCAACACCATCACTTTGTTGGATAATGATAGTATTATTATAATCTTCCTTATTTCCAATAAAAATAACAATCCCACTATCTAAAGCTGGTACTAAATAATTTTGATCAACAATTAATTTTACACCATCTTTATATTTGTGATTTTCGTAATACTTTAACTTTTCTTCAAATACAGGTTGGGTATTATTTTTAAAAAAGTTTTTAAATGGTAAAGGGCTTCCAAAATATTTTTGATAAACATTATTAACTGAGGCAAATGAAAAATTGCTTTCATATATGTGTTTTAAAAAAAAATGCTTATACTTTACATTTGATGATAGCAGAATTAAATTAACTAATGTTATTACAAAAATTAACATAATACTATTTATAATTTTTGAAAAATCAAATTTATAATGTTTTTCATCTTCTTGTCTATAATATACCGCTTGATTTCTTTTGTTTTTAATATTTTCTTTTATTCTAGTTATTTCATTTTCCATATTAATCACCTATAAAATAATATGAAAAAAAAGAATCATTTAGACTCTTAATCAATTTTAGAAATTTTATGTTTTTTACTTATCTTATCTGTAATTATATATAATATACAAGAATACAAAACATTTGAAATGTATGATTGAAAAATATTTTTATATAAATAAGTTAAATTAAACTGTTTATAACCAATTAAATATAATAGTAAATATGTTAATGTTAAATAAGATGTTACAACGATTAAAGTTATAATCATAACATTAATATAATTATTTGATAAGGTCATATTAATTTTTTTAATAAGCAAAGCCATTAATAAAAATATAATCATATTTAAAAATAATGTATCCGTAAATATAATATCATAGCTCAATCCAATAATGGCTGAATATTTAAGAAAAGATTTGTCATCATTATTAAAATAAGGATAAATAATTATTAATGAGGTTAAAGTAAATAATCCATTAAACATTGAATTCATTGGTATAATATTAGACGTTATACTTTCTAATAAAATTGAAATAATAATTATATATGCAATAAACATTATTTAAAAACCTCTTCTTTTTTTAAAATAGTTACAAAACTAATTTGATTAAAATCAACAAAAGATTCGACCTCAACTATTTTAGACAAATCAAAATGATCTGTATTTACCATTTTTACTTTACCAACAATAATCCCACTTGGGAAATAACCACCGAGACCCGTTGTCGTTACTAAAGAATTTGGTTGAATTTCTAAATTTTGATCAATACCTTCAACTATAAAAACGTTTTTTTCAACATCATAGTTAGTTAACAGTCCCATTATATAATTATCACCATTTTTAATTTTAACAGAAATTTTATTATTAATATCATCACTTGTTAATAGTTTCACCGTACTATTAAAATTACTAGTCTTAATAACTTTTCCTATCAATCCCTCACTAATAATTACAGGCATATCAACTTTAACACCATTTTTAGAGCCTTTATCAATTGTTATGGTATTATACCAAAGCCCTAAATTCCGATTGATAACAGTGGCATTTAAATAACTTTCTTTACTTAAAAGATTGTTAAGTTCTAATATTTTCTTCATTTGTTCTAATTCATATTCTAACTCTTCTTTTTTAGATTGAACATGTTCTAAACTTTTATAATTTTGTTTTAATTTTTTATATTTTGTATATAAATCTTTTTTTTCTGATGATTCTTTTATTTTATTACTAACATAATTTATTGGTGATGAAACAACTTTATTTATGAATAAACCAGTATCTTTAATAAGAGATTCAACTCCTGATAGGTTTCTTTTATCATTAACCGTTTTATAAATAATTCCTAAAAAAACAATAATTGATATAAAAATTAAAATTAATACATTTCTTTGTTTTCTTTTTCTCATATAATCATCACCATCATTATTATAATATAAAAAGATTGTTTTTGCTACTCGATTAAATTATTTTCATAAAAACTATAATAATTATCATAACTAATAATAACGTGATCTATTATTTTAATTCCTAGCAAATTACCAATTTCAACTAATCGTTTAGTTAAATATATATCTTCATCAGAAGGAATAACATTACCACTTGGATGATTATGAACACAAATAATTGTTGAGGCACTTAGTAAATATGCTTCTTTAAATATCTCTCGCGGATGAACTAGGCTCTTATTAAGAGTTCCAATAAACAATAATTTATCTTTAATAACTTTTTTGCTTGAATTTAAATATAAACAATAAAAATTTTCTTGTTTATCTTTTCCAATAATATTTTTATAATATTTATAAATTATATCAGGACTTGTTATTTTAAAATCATTAATAACCCGAATTTCTTGTCCTATTCTTTTGGTTAATTCCGCCATTGCCAATAAAGTACAAGCTTTAGCTGCGCCTATTCCTTTTATCTTAACTAAACCTTCATAATTAATAGATAATAAATTTTCAACACCGCCAATTTCAACTAATAATTTCATAGCCACAACTTTAGCTGATGAATCTTTAGTACCGGTTTTTAAAATAATAGCTAACAGTTCTTCGTTACTTAAACTTGAAGCACCATAATTTTTTAATCTTTCCCGTGGTCGATCTAATAAAGGTATATCTTTAATCTTTGTATTCATTTATAACTAACTCCTCATACTTTTCCAAAATTTGCCGGTTTATTTCTTTTATAACATCTTTATCATCAGTCTTTTCTAATAATAAATCATAATAATTGATTATTTCTAAAAATTCCTTATCATTGTTGTTAAACTCTTTTATATAAATATCATATCCTAAACTTTTATAATATCCTTTTAGTTTTTCACAATTATTTTGGCTCTTAGTTATTCCTACAAATACATAATACAGGTTATCTATTTCGTTATAAATATAGTAATTTAAATAATTTGTATTATTAATCATATTTTCTTTAGTAGAGTAAGCACCGTATTGGATAAAATATAATTTTTCACTATTTCCTAAAACCGGTTTTATTTTTTGTTTATCCTCATATTGATTTAACATAAATTTAGACATAAAAAAACCGATTAACACACATAATATAATTGGTATTAATTTTTTCATAATATCACCAAATATATTATATAAGATTCATTAATCGGTTCTTGTCGTTTTATAAGTTAATTAATTCTTTTATTTTGTCTTCAACATCATTTATATGCACATTTATTACTTCATTTTCATCTCTTAATTTTAATTCAACCATATTTTCTTTTATATTATAACCTATTGTTATTCTAATTGGTATACCAATTAAGTCAATATCGTTAAATTTAACACCTGGGCGACAATCGCGATCATCTAATAAAACATCAATTCCCTCTTTATTTAAATTATCATACAATGAATTAGCAATTGTTTGTTGTCGTTCATCATTTGGATTAATTAAAATAATTGCTACCTTAAATGGTGCGATATTTATCGGCCAAATAATCCCGTTTTTATCATGTCGTTGTTCAACGATACTAGCCATTATTCGTTCAATACCAATTCCATAACTTCCCATTACAACTGGTTTTATTTTATTATATTGATCAGTATAATACAAACTTAAGCTCTCAGCATATTTTGTTCCTAATTTAAAAGTATTGCCAATTTCAATTCCCTTTTTAAAAATTAAAGGAGCATTACATTTTGGACAAGGATCACCTACAGAAACATTTTTAATATCATCAACTAATTTATATTCAAAATCTCTTAAATTTATATTTTTATAATGATAATCACTTTTATTAGCGCCGACAATAAAGTTTTTCATATTTAATATATCATTATCGATAATTACAGGTATTCCAATACCAACTGGACCTGCAAAACCAATATGTGCATTAGTTAATTCAACAACGTCATCTGGCTCAGCTAATGATACTTCTACCGCATTTAATAATTTTTGTAATTTTACTTCATTAACATCCCGGTCGCCTTTTACTAAACAAGCATAAAATTGATTATCAACTTTATAAATTAATGTTTTAACAAATTTATCAGCTGATTCATTTAAAAAATTAGCAACCTCTTCAATTGTTCCAGCATTTGGTGTATAAATTAATTCTTTTTCTAATTCAGGTTCATTATTATCTATTTTTTCAAAAATACATTTACTAACTTCAATATTAGATGCATAATCGCATTTTTCACAAATAACTAAAGTATCTTCACCAATCGAACTTATAGCTTGAAACTCTTCGGATAATAGACCACCCATTGCTCCTGTATCAGCAGTAACAATTTTATAATCAATTTTTAAACGATCAAAAATTCTGCGATATGCATCATACATTTTTTGATAAGCAATTGATAAACCTTCTAAATCAGCATCAAAACTATATGCATCCTTCATAACAAACTCTCTAATTCTAATTAATCCATATCTAGGGCGTGGTTCATCACGATATTTAATACCTATTTGATATAAATTAAATGGGAAATCTTTATACGATTTAACTTTTTCTTTTGCAGCTAATACAAATAATTCTTCATGTGTTGGCCCTAAAACATAATCACGTTTATATCGGTCTTTTAAACCAAACATGCTATCACCAAATACATCACGCCGTCCACTTTCCACAAAAATACTTTCTGGCAATATATTTGGCATTATTAATTCCAAGGCACCAGCCCTGTTCATCTCTTCACGAACTATTTTTTCTATATTTTTCAACACTTTTAAACCAAGTGGCATGTACATATAAATTCCATTACCTACTTTTTTAATCATTCCACTACGAACTAATAAATTCGCGCTTGCAGACTCTTCATCTTTAATATCTTCACGAATTGTATAAAAAAAACTTGATTTTAATCTCATGTATATCACTCCATATTAACATTATAGCACAAAAATACAATTTAGCATTCCTTTTTTGTATATTATTCTTTAATTTTTACATAATAAAATTGAAAGGAATGGTTAAATGAATAAAGTACCTAATATGATATCAACTAAAGATTTATCATATTTAGAAGATATTTTTGAATGGCATTTTGTTGCTAGTAAAAAATGTTATCGTTTTGCAAATGAAGTTACTGATGAAGAAATAAAGAAAAAATTACAAGACATATCACAGATGCATGCAAATAATTGTCAAAAAATAATTAATATATTAAGTTGAGGAGGAAATATGAATAATAATACTGTACAAAACCAAGAAAAGGAAATTCCTAAAACAATAAATATGAATGATCGAGATTACGTAAATGATGTTTTAAGTACTGAAAAATGTTTTTCTAACAATTTATCAACCGCTCTTAGCGAGGCTAGTAACGAAGACTTATTCAATGAATTGCTAACAATGTTTAGTGAAACTAAAGCTGCGGCACGAGATTTATTTAATCTTTTATTTACTAATGGTTGGTACAAACTTGAAAAAGCTGAGGATACCAAAATTCAACAAAAGCAAAATGACATGTCAACAAAATTAAATGAGTTAAACAGTCAACAATTATAATAAAAAGCTAGATAA
>CAZVQX010000013.1:0-21889 GCA_964629735.1 uncultured Muribaculaceae bacterium | reverse complement strand
AATTCGTCTTTTTATTTAATAAAAAAATTGCATTTCTGCAATCTTTAATATTCATTATGGTGTCCCGTACAGGATTCGAACCTGTGACCCATTGATTAAGAGTCAATTGCTCTACCAGCTGAGCTAACGAGACATAACTTTTAATACTTATATATTGTATCATATTTTTTTATATTAGGAAACTATAATTTTAAAAAAAATTACAAATCTTTACTATCTCTAAAACAAGTGTTATAATTTTATTACTATATAAGTAGAAAAGGTGGTAAAGTTTGAACATAAATGTTTTAATATTTAGTTTACTAGCTGGTTTAGTAACGGGGTTAGGTTCAATTATTAGTATATTAATAAAAAAACCAACTGACAAAATAATGTCTCTGGCATTAGGGTTTGCATCCGGAATAATGATTGGAGTTTCGTTACTCAGTTTGATTCCCAATAGTTTAGAAACTGGTGATGTTTTATTTACTGCTATTGGATTTATTATTGGTGCTTTTTTTATGTGGCTAGTAGATACTTTTACACCACATATTCATAAAGAAGAAGCAAATAATAATGATTATTTAAAAATGGGCTATTTTATTGCAATTGGCATCGCTATTCATAATTTACCTGAGGGAATTGCCATTGGAGCAAGTAGCTCAGTATCAGAACAATTAGGACTTTTCACAGCAATGATTATTGGATTACATAATATAGCTGAAGGGATGGCTGTCGCATTACCATTATATTTGGGTAGAGTTGATAAAAAAAGAATTATCTTTATTACAACTATGACAGGATTATCTACTTTTTTCGGTACAATATTTGGGATTGTTTTAGTAAATATCTCTCCCAAATTTATTGCTACTTCTATGGCTTTTGCAGCTGGAGCTATGATATATATTGCAAGTGATGAATTAATACCTCATGGTCACAGTACACAAAGTGAATATGCTAATATTGGGATTATGATTGGTATTGCATTGGCTTTTTTAATTCCATAAAAATATATAAATCCTTAATTTTTATTAAGGTTTTTTTATACTATTTTATTATTTTTAAATCTTATCAATAAAAAAATATCACTTGTAAATAAATGATATTAATTAACAAATGGTGGATAATACAGGACTCGAACCTGTGACCTCTACGATGTCAACGTAGCACTCTAACCAACTGAGCTAATCATCCAATAACAATAATATTATATATCACATTTATCTTTTTTTCAATAAAGATCATATATTATTATTAAAAAAATATAATTTTATTGAGAGGTGATAAATTGAATAATAGTTATTTTGGTGGGCCGACTTTTCCTGGTAAACCTATTTACTCAGGGAATAGCCCTATTCCTAATCAAGAAATACAAGAAAATATTCCCATTCCTTTTGAACAATCTTACATTGAAAATATTTTGAGAGTTAATAAAGGAAAAAAAGTTGATGTTTACATGAGTTTTTCAGATTCTACAGAATGGCGTAATAGGGTTTTTACAGGTATTATTGAAGAATCCGGCCGAGATCATGTTATTATAAGTGATCCTAATACTGGTAAGTGGTATTTATTATTAATGATTTATGTTAATTATGTAGAATTTCATGAAAAAATTAATTATAATTTTTAGACATTTATTGATAAGATAATCAAAGTTTGTTATAATGTTAACAGGTGATAGTATGCAGATCTTTATATATTTTTTAATCGCTATTATTTTTATAAGTTTTATTTTAATTTGGTATATTAGTACATATAATAACTTTCAAAATTATATTATTAGAATAAATGAGGCTGAAGCCAATATTGATACTGTTTTAAGAAAAAGATTTGATTTATTAAATAAATCAATTGGAATTATTAAAGCAAATTGCGATGTCGAAGATGATATTTTAGAAATCATTGTTAAATTGAGATCGCGCAAATTAACAAACTTTGATTTAGACCGTCAATTATATGAAGCAATTAATGAGTTTAATCAATATCGAGAAAAATATCCTAATTTAAAAGAAAGTGATAATTTCGTTAAAATCGATATTAGTTTAAATGAAAGTGAAGCTGAAATTGTTGCATCAAGAAAATATTATAATGATATTATTACTGATTACAACAAACTAATTTCCCGATTTCCTTCTAATATTGTTGGTAAATTAGCTAAATATAAATATAAACCATATTTTGATGGTAAAGATATGACCGATGATATTATAAATGATTTTAAATTATAAAAAACTAATTTATTTAAATTAGTTTTTTTCTTATTATAATTAATATTATTAAACCAACTAAACCGCTTGTTATAAAAATAAATTTATAATTAGTATTACTTTCATTTTCAAGTTCTTCTGGTTCTTTTTCATCGATTCTAATTACATATTCCCCATCTTTCGAATAAAAATATTTTTCTCTAGCATATCTAGCTATGTAATCAGGATCTTTTAATTTTTTGATTTCTGTTTTTAAATCTTCCTCATCATTTTTTAAAAGATATAATTGTTGTTCTAATCGTTTTGTTTCTCCCTTTAGTTTTATAATACTATATACAGAATTAGCAGTACTAAATACAAAATAAAAAACAATAAAAAGAGACGGAATCCCGAAAAATAATATTCTACGTTTAGATGCTTTACTAATTCTCTTTGTTTTCATAAGTATCACCTATGATAAAATTATATCATTTTTTTATATGCTTGGCAATTAATTTGTTTATATTAATTTCAACAACTATTCCTAATATAAATGTAATAATTAAATAAATATGAAGAATTCCATTATTAATTTTTTGGAGAAGAATAAAATATAATAATACATTATTAACAATAAATAAAGCTGATGATATTATTTTAATATAATTAGTGTCATTATAAAGTAATGAATAGTTTAATGTTGTCATAAAAGAAAAAAATATACCATATAAAAAACTATAACTAAGTGATAAAATTTGAATTTTTAAAATCATTATTTAAATAATTTACCAAATACTGTTTCTTCTTTTTCTTTTTTATTTAAACTATCCATATAATGAAAACTATTAAATTTTCCCTTAATTGAAACATTTCCTTGATAAGTATCAAGTTTTATTATTTCTAAGTTTTCACCTTTAATGGCTATATACCCCATTGTTGTTTCCAATAAAAATTCTTCATCATCAAAACTATCAATTTTCTTAACCCCAGATATAATAATACTTTTTCTTTCATTAATTGTTATTGTATGATTAAATGAAGTAATTTGGTTAGTCTTGTCCATATTATGCCTCCCCTACTACTTAAATCATATGATAAAAAATATTATTTATGAAAAAAAAAAGAACTTGTAAAAGTTCTATTCAGCTTCATGATATGCCTTAATAATTGCTTCTTCAAACATTTGTCTCGTTTCTTGATTAGTTGGGTGTACAATATCACGATACTCACCATTTGGTGTTTTACGGCTTGGCATTGCAATGAATAAGCCATTATTACCTTCAACTATTCTAATATCATGAATAGCAAAACAATCGTCTAATAATACTGTTGCAATACCTTTCATTCGCGAATCTTCTTTAATGATTTTGCGAACTCTTACAGATGTTATTTCCAAGTAAATCTCTCCCTTCAGTATTGTCTACACTTTAATTATATAATACAAATTTTTAAATTGCAATGCTATTTGCTATATTTTGGTAATTTTTGTCAAAAAATGTATTATTTTTTAAATTTAATAGTTTTAGTAATTACATCTGAATAAGAAAAAGATTTTAAGACTGGATTACTAACATCTAATAACTCAACAATAAATATATAATCATATAATTCTTTAATCATTACCTCATATTCTTCAAATTTATTTCTCCCTAAATTGTAATTAATTATTAATTTATGCCCGATATACTTACTCAATTGATTTTTAGCCTCTTCTACTGTATATATCTTATTATTCTCGAGGATAACCGACATACATTGTTCCTTTTGTTATTATTCCACCAATTCCTCTAATTCCATATTTGGTTGTTTCTAAAATGTTTTTAAGATCTATTTCTTTTGTTACATCAGTCATACTAATACGTGAGGCAATAACCGCCGGATCCAAGGCATGGATATTAATTCTTTTAGGGCTTGAAGCAAAATTAGCACCAGCTTTGATTAATTCTTCATAATTAGATTGACAGGCACCTGCTATTATTATTAATTTTTCATGGCTTTTTTCATATTTTCTAGCTTC
Source organism: uncultured Muribaculaceae bacterium (assembly GCA_964629735.1). GTDB lineage: Bacteria > Bacillota_I > Bacilli_A > RF39 > UBA660 > CAZVQX01. The sequence continues at coordinate 17,707 of CAZVQX010000013.1, read as the reverse complement.
TTTTACTGCCTTAATGAAATTAGCACTGTTTTTATATGACTCTAGATTATGGATATCGCCCTTGCGCTTATAGTAAGCATCATGACCAGTTATAACAACAATTGCAGGATTATGTTCTTCTAATAAATTTGCTATTTGAAATTCTAAGCTGTTTTCATTTTCTAAAACACCTACCGCCCAAATTCTATTTTCTTTATAATATTTTAAACATCTATCCAAATAATTATAATCACCATCTATATGTAAAACTTTACCTGGTAAATAAAAATAATCATTTCGATTTTCAAATGGTAATGTATTAATTCTATTTAAAAAATCATTTTCTTCATCATCATTATCCTCTTCTTCATGCTTTTTTAAGTCTTCTTTTTCACAATCAGCATATAACCTTTCATTTATTCCTTTTAAGTAATAAATATTTTCTTGGATATCATAAATTTCAAAAACTATATCATTATTATAAGAATTTCTTGTTACTAAATCACCTTTTTTATATTCCATATTATCACCCAAATAATTATATGTTTTTAATTGGTTAGATAGAACAAAAAAAACTGCTTAAGCAGTTTATCTTGTTTTCATGTTTGTTTTTTCAAACTCCATATTATTAACTATATTCTCATAAATAATATATACATTATTTAAATTTGGATATTTATTTTTGTTGTCAAATATATTATGATTTCCAAATAAATTACTCTTAAATCGTTCTACTTCTTCTAAAGTTCTATCTGTTTTAAAAAACATATTGATAAGTTTTACTTGAATTTCACCTAACATACTTTGGTTGCGCTCAATATTTTCAGCTTTCATATTATAATTCATTTTATGAGACAATTCCATAAAATCAGAAATATTAACACCTGATTTTTGTAAATTATTTAATAATGTTTTATCATTATTCTTAATAATTAAATCGTCAAAAGCATCAGTTCCTACAATATTACCTAATAAATTAACGGTAATCATTTCATCCTCATATAAATTAAGGCTACCTTGATTTCCTACTACCATATTAGCACATATTGAAGAATATCCTTCATATATAGCATCAAAACTATTGTTTTTTTGTAATTTAGTACTATCTTTATGAGATTGCATTTTAATAACTTCTCTCATTAATAAATAACGATAGTCATAATCTTTTTGCAAATCATCTTTTTTTATCATTAAAGTATTATTTGCATATTTAATTGGTTCATCAATTAAATATTTGTTTACTTGCTCGATTTTTAAATTTAACATGTTTTTGGCTAATGTTTCCTTATCAACATTAGGAAAGTAGATCATATAAGTCTGAACTAAATCTTTGAAATTTTCTTTTACTTCAGGACTTAAATTGTGATTATTATCAATCGATTCAAAAATTATATTATTTCCAACCATTATATATCACCAATTAAATTATAACATAAAAAAAGAAATATCGCATCTTTTTTTATGTTTTTACTGTTTTTATTAATTTATTAGATTGATTATTAATTATATTTTCAACAATAATACTTTCAAGACGATTTTTTATAATTTGATCAATTTTTCTCGCACCAAAATCTTCAAAGTTACATAAGTCAATTATTTCATCAACAATATTTTTACTAATCTTAATCGTTTGGTTTTTATTTAAATATTTTTTCTTTAATAATTTAATTTTTTGTTCTACAATTGTATTTATAACTTCCTTATTCAATTTATTAAAAATAACAATATTATCAATTCTATTAATGAAAGCGGTATTAAATGATTCTTTTAAATCAGTTAACACTTCTGTTTTATTTTTTTTATTAAAACCAATATCAATACTGTTAAAGCCAATATTAGTTGTCATAATAATAATAACATTATCAAACCTTATTGTTTTTCCTGTTGAATCTTTTATTTTACCATCATCTAATATTTGATAAAATAAATTAAGAACGGCTTCACTTGCTTTTTCGATTTCATCTATAATTAAAACTGAATATGGTTTATTTCTTATTTCCTCTAAAATATTTTTGTGATCAGAATATCCAACATATCCTGGTGGTGCCCCTAATATTTTACTGACAGTATGACTTTCTCGAAATTCACTCATATCTAATTTAATAACATTGTCAATTCCTACTAAACATTCACCAAAAATTTTAGCAAGCTCAGTTTTTCCAACACCACTACTTCCACTAAATAACATACTATAGCACTTATTATCATCTTTAAAACCCATTTTTAATTTCTTGGTTATATTTATAATTTCTGAAATTGCCTCATCTTGGCCAAATATTTTTGATGTTATATTTTTTTCTAAGTTTTTGATAGTAATAGCCTGATTATCAAGAAGTTCGTATACAGGAATTTTTGTTTTTATATTAATAACTTCAGCCACATCTTCTTTTGTCACCGGTTTAATATTATTTTGATATAGTTTTATTTCTAAATTATTGATTTTATCCATATAATAATTCTCTTCATCTTTATATGATGATGCTAATTGAAAATCATTCTTAATAATGGCTTCATTTTTATTTTTGATTATATTCTGCAATTTATTAATTAATGTTTTGTATTCTTTTAATTCCTTAGTTTCTTTCAAACTTACTTTAGAACAAACTTCATCTAAAATATCAATTGCTTTATCTGGTTGATTACGATCATATACATATTTATTTGATAAGTTAATTATATAATTTAATATTTCATCACTAATTGATACTCGATGATAATTTTCATAAATGTTTTTTAAATTATTTAAAATTTCTTTTAATTGTTCATTATTAGGTGGTTCAATAGTCACTTTTTGAAAACGACGTTCTAAAGCTTTATCTTGTTCAATATATTTTTTATATTCAAGGGTTGTTGTCGCACCAATACACTTTATTTTGCCACGGGATAAAGCTGGCTTGAAAATATTAGAAGCATCAATCGCACCCTCTGCACCACCGGCACCTACTAAAGTATGAATCTCATCAATAAATAAAATTATATCATCATTTTCTTCAATTTCCTTTAAGATTTTTTGAATTCTTTCTTCAAATTCGCCACGGTATTTAGTCCCCGCTACTGTTGACGCCATATCTAAGCATATTAAACGTTTATTTTTTAAAACTAGTGGAACCTGTCCGGTAGCCATTAACCGACTTAATTCTTCTACAATTGCAGTTTTACCAACACCAGCTTCACCAATTAAAAGAGGATTGTTTTTGGTACGACGACATAATATTTCAATAATTCTTTTTACCTCATTATCACGACCTATTACTGGATCAAATTCTTTATTAAGGGCTTTTTTAGTAAAATCAATCCCTAAGTCTTCTAAAATTAATTTTTTATTTTTATGATTAGTTAGACGGTTACCAAATTCAATATATAATTCATCTATATCAATATTAAGACCAATCATTATACGAATAGCTACTCCTTCACCTTCTTCTAACATACTAGCAAACAAATGCTCAACTGTTACTTCATTATTATTATTTTCTTTGCTATCAATTACTGCGTTTTCTAAAATTCGCTTTAATAATGGCGTATATAATAACCATTCACTAGCTTTAGAACCAATTCCTATAATTTTTACTAATTCATCTTTAAATATTTGATAATTTAAATTATAATCTTTTAACCGCTTTGATATATTATTTTTACTTTTTAATATAGATAATAATAAATGTTCACTGCCTACATATGGATGTTTTAACTGAAGCATTTCGTTTTTTGCTTCTACAATTATTTTACGGGCCTCTTCTGTAAAATTGGCAAACATATATATATACACGCTCCTTATTTATATTCTATGATAATAATGTGTTTTAATTAGTTTTTTTAAACAACAAAAAAAGCCATCTACGATGACTTTTTAAATTTATCAATTATTGTCTTTAAAAATTTTTCACCAAATATTTGATGGATAATTTTACTTTTATATGAGATTACAATATATATAATTGCCCCTATCGTTGAGTAAATTAATACTTCAACTAAAGCGGCCATTCTTGTTGTTGCTTCTATAACATAAAATAAACTTACTATTTTTAATGATACTAACATAATTAAAGAAATTAATATTATCTTTATAGAATTATTAAAAGCTATATTATAATTAACTTGATATTTTTTATGTAAGAAATACAACATAATTATAATAGCAATTAACTGAACGACTAATGATGTTACAACTGGACCGTAATAGACCCCAATGCCTAAATGATGAAATAAATACATTGATGGGATATTAAGTAATAATTTACCTAAAAAACTACCAGTTAAAGTACCTAGTGCTAAACGGCTATCATTTAAAGTTTGTGATGTATCTATCAAAATTGAATAAAATGAAAAAGTTAAAGCTTGAAAAATAAACATTTTGAATATTTTAATACTTAACACATCATAACCAAAAAAAATAGTCCATACCGGAGCTGCTAAAAAGCTCAACCCTATTGTCATTGGTAAACTAATAAATAAAACTACTTGCAAAGCTTGATTAATTTTTCTAGAAACATCTTTAAAATCGTTATTAACATAACTACTAGATATGTTTGGTATTAAACTTATTGTTATTCCAATAGCGATGGATATAACAATCATATTTAATTTAGTAGCCCATACGGTTATAACCCCTATTGTAGTTTCAGCAATCTCATTATACCCTAATTTAACCATTGTATTTACAACAGTAAAAGTATCAACCATTGCATATGCTGATTTTATTAAATCAATAACAACAAAAGGTAATGCATAAAAAATGATTTTTTTAGTAATATCTTTATATGATATTTTTGCTTCAGCTCTTGTTATAGGTTCTTCTTTTTTAAACATTTCTTTATTTTTTTTCATTTTTATAACTAAATAAAAATAGGCACTTATAGCTCCAGCAGTTGCACCAAATACAGCAACTCCAACAGCTGTTTCTAATGATTGATGAAAAACTTTAAGAGATAAAAAGCTTCCCAAAATAATAACAGCAACTCTTACAACTTGATCAATAATATTTGACATACTAGATGGGGTAATAAAACGATGCCCCTGTAAATACCCCTTCTTCACACTAAGAACTGGAACTACTAATAAGGCAGTCGATACAATTCTAATTACTTTAGCAACACCTTCAACAGTGTTTCCACCTTCTAAGTTACCTAAAATCAATTTAGCTATTTGTGGTGCAAATAACATTAATGTTATAAATGAAAATAAGCCAAGACCTATTATAATTGTGTTTCCTACCCGATAAGCTCGTTCTTTAGTATGATGATATCCTAAGGTATTATATTCACTTATTATTTTACTCATTGCAATGGGGATTCCACTAGATGACAAGCTTAAAAAAATGGCATATATTGAATAAGCGTAACCGTATAAAGCACCGCCTTGTTCACCAATAATATGTTTAAATGGTATTACATAAAAAAGACCAATGACTTTACATACAATAATACTAATTGTTGCAATCATTGCTCCTTCAATAAAATTATTTTTTTTCATACATCACTTCCTATTTATTCATATATTATCATTGCTGAAAAGCAATATATTTGTTCTTCACCACTTATACCAATCACTATTTGATATTTTATATCTATTACTCGACCGTCTAATTCCTCTAAAAATTTATTTACAGCATTTTCTAAATCTTGTTCATGATCTTCATCAAATATTTTAACTTTCATCTTATCACCATAATTATTATATAATTAAAAAAGAAAATTATTTGTCGAGCTTTATCAACCTCTTAACTCCTTTCTTAACTCTTGATAATTAGGTAAATAATAATTAACTAATTTCCAAAAATCCGAAGAATGATTTGGATGAATAAAATGGGCTAGTTCATGGATAATAACATAATCAATTATATCTATTTTATATCTAATTAAATTTTTATTTAAAGTTATTGTTTTTTTGCTAATATTACATACACCCCATCTTGTTTTCATAGCCCTCAACTTTAGAGTTGGATATGGGATTTTTTCTCTAAATAAATTATAATTATATTCTAGCCGGTCATTAAAAATGTTATACATCTCATTTTCATACCATCTATTTAATTGTTGATCATTTTTAGTATATATTTTATTATTATCTATTGATACATTATTTATTGTTGATAAATAAACAATGTCATACTTATTACCTAAATAATAAAAAGATTGACTAAGTTCCATTTCCTTTTTTCTTCGAAATATAGCTTTTTTTAAAAATGGTTTGTTTTGTTCCAACAAATTAGCGATTTCTTTTTTTGTCATTAATGGATTGGTTGTAACTGTAATTATTAATTCCGGACTTACACGAATATAAGTATTTTTATTGTTTCTTACTTTTATTACAACTTGATAAAATTGATCATCTATTTTTATTTCCAATATATCACCTTAAACCACCATAATAATTTTATCATATTTTTTTTAATTTTAAAAGATAATAAAAAAAGCATACCTTAGGTATGCTATACAAACATCATTACGATAATATTAACAACAATGGAAATAGCTAATATTTTCAATAGAAATTGCCAAATATGCAATAACCATTTCTTATACGATACATCAAAATATGTTAAACCAATAATTAATAATAAACTTGTTGGTGCAACAAACATTACTAGTCCATGCATAAATTGCATAATAATTGCAATAACAGGATAAACTAATGGATTATTATATATTGATTGAACAGCATTAGCCATTACAGATGTAAAGTTTCCAAAATCATTAAATATAAAACTACCAATAATTGATGTTAACGACATTGTTATAAGAGTAAATTTATCTTTAATACTTAATAAGAAATTAGCTATCGTATTAAAGAAATGGGCACCCGACTGACCTGTATATATTATTGCAAATAATATATTAGCAAGTGTTACATAAAAGGCTACCGGTAAAACTTGTTTTAAACCTTCTGTAAATGATTCAGTTATTTTTTCTAATGATAAGCTATATAACCAACCAATTATTAAAGTAATAACCATTAACATAATAGTTAAATCATATAAATTCCATCTTCCTAATGGATTTATTGAACCTATAATATTGCGAATAATCGGATAACCATTTACTTCAACCTCCATTAAAGTTGTATAAACTTTATCAAAAAATTGAACACCAAATGCTGAATTCCAATCAAACATTGCTATTAGTAAGAATACAAATGATACTGATAATATTATTACTAATGGCCATATGTTTTTGGTTTTATCTATTTTTTTATCATATAAAGAAATAGATAATTCTTTTTTCTCGTTACTTCTAGTCTTAGCAGTTTTAATAACAAAGCTAATAAATAAATAAGAAATAATAATTAAGAAAATTATCTTAGTTACTATTTGGTTATGAACACTTACCTCAAAATATTGGTAAAGTGGTGTATTAATACTTGTACTATATAAAGATCCTAAGTTACCAATTAAAATTGAACCTATTGTTGCACTTAATACTGTTAATTTTTCATAATTTAATAAAAACAATAAAGTTGTGGCAAAAGGAACTAAAATAATCAACAATTCATTAATACCAAATAAAGATGCCATGCTAATAAAGAAAATCATTATTATTGCCAATAATTGCTCTTTATTATTTTTATATTTAGAAACTATTGAATTAATTATTTTAGCATAAGCACCAGTTTGATTCATTACACCATAAAGTCCACCTATTGCTAAAATAAACATCCCATAATGAATGAAATTAGCAATAACTGCTAGTGGTGTTTTAATAATATCAAAAAATCCTAATGGAGATGTTGATAATAATAAAAATTCACCTTCTTGAAAACCACTTATTGGAATTAACCAAGTTAATAATACTCCTACTAAAAAAGTAATACCTAACAATTTTGTTAAATCATATTTTTTCATATTATACCTCCTATTGTTATTATATCATTAAATAATACTATTTTAAAGATAATTTATTTATATTTATGTAAAATTAAAAAGGAAATATAAAATTTCCCCTTTTTATTAAATCCAAACGCCAAAGGCAATTGCCGCCATACTAAATAGTAATCCAAAAACCCAAAAAACTTTAACAATATCTCTTTCTTCCCACCCTAGTTTTTCAAAATGATGATGAAGCGGCGACATTAAGAAAACTTTTTTTCCAAAAAAACGAACTGAAATCATTTGAATAATTGACACCATTGTTTCTATTACAAAAACACCTGCTACTACAACTAAAGTAAGTTCATGGTCTGTTATAATTGCAACACTAGCTAATGTCGCACCTAAACTTAAAGAACCAGTATCACCCATAAATATTTTAGCTGGATGAGTATTATAAAATAAAAAGCCAAATAATGAACCAACTAAAACAAAACAAAAGATTGCCAATTCCATATTACCATCAACCCAACTTGATCCCCAACTTATTAAACCAAAAGCTAAGAAAGCCATTAATGCCAATCCACCAGCTAAACCATCAAGGCCATCAGTTATGTTAACAGCATTACTACTTGCGACTAATACAAATAGTAAAAATACTCCATAAAACCAACCCATATTTATTTTAATTCCTAATGTATAAATATTTAAAATTGGTTCACCACCGCTTTTCATAAATATAAAGAAAAACACTATGGCTATAAATAATTGGCCAATAAGTTTTTGGATTTCAGTTAGTCCCTCATTATTTTTACGCTTAACGATTAAAAAATCATCAACAAAACCTAAAACACTATATGCACCAAAAACAAACATAACAATAAATAAATTTTGGGTATAAACTAGTTTCCCCATTAACAATAATATGTTAATTGTTAATAAAGTTGATATTATAAAAATTAATCCCCCCATTGTTGGGGTTCCCTCTTTATTGTTATGCTTTTCCTGTAAAAAAACACTTATTTTTTGTTTTACATCCATTTTTTTTATTAGTGGTATTAAAATTAAACCTAAAGTAATTGATGTTATAAAACCTATCATCATCGATAGTACAGCTTTTGCTAAAGTTAACAAGATATCATCTCCTAATTATGTCTATTACTTTTTCCTTATCATCAAAATAAATTTTTTCATCTTTTATTATTTGGTAAGTCTCATGACCTTTACCAAGTATTAATAGTATATCATTTTTTTCTAATATTTGTATACCTTTTTTTATAGCTTTATCACGTTCAACTATAATTTCATAGTTTCTTTTACTAATATTTACAATCATATCTTGAATTATCTTGTATGGATCTTCACTACGGGGATTATCACTAGTGAAGATAACATAACTTGATAAATTAGAGGCTATTATTCCCATTAATGATCTTTTTTCTTTATCCCGATCACCACCACAACCGATAATTGTAACTATTTTTTTATTTGTCATTTCTTTTACAGTTGTTATAATGTTTAAAACGGCATCTGGGGTATGGGCATAATCAATAATGATAGTAGCATCATTATAATTAATCATATCCATTCGCCCTACTGGTGGCGTTAATTCCGATACTACTTTTTTAATTATTGCTTTTTCAATATTTAATTGTTCTAATAAAATAATAACAATGAGAACATTATAAATATTATATTTTCCTAAAATTTTCATATTATAATTATCTTTATCATTAACAGTAAAATAGCTTTTTTGATCAAATTTATAATTTGTTATTTGATAATTACTGTTTTTGAAACCATATGTAATATTTTGATTATGTGAAAAAATAAAATTTTTATAATATTGATCATCACTATTAATAATGGCAATACCATTAGGTTTTAATAGATTAAATAATTGTTGTTTACATTTTAAATAATTTTCCATAGTTTGATGATAATCTAAATGATCTTCTGTTAAATTAGTAAAAATAGTATAGTCAAAATTCAAACTAACTATTCGATTATGATCGATAGCCTGACTACTAACTTCCATGACAACATATTGACAATTGTTATAATAAGCCATTTCTAAGAGTTCATATATTTCTAAAATATCAGGGGTGGTATTTGGTAAATCTTTTATTTTTTGTTCTATATAAAAACCAATTGTTCCAATATAAGCACTTTTTATACTTAATTTATTTAAGGCCTGATTAATTAAATATGCACTTGTGGTTTTTCCATTAGTACCAGTAATACCTATTAATTTTATTTTTTCAAACAAATAACTATAATTTTTTATTAAATATTTTTCCAAATATTTTCTTGTATCATCAACAATTAAAGTTTCCGCCTCATATGAACCATATTCAGCAATAACTTTACTTGCCCCATTTTCAATCGCTTTTTCAATATATTTATGTCCATCATTATTAATTGTTTTAAGCGCAATAAAAACGTCACCTGGTTTTATTTTTCTTGAATCACTTTTTATTTTCATATAAAAACACCTCTATAATAAACTATGTTTATATATAACTAAGGTGTTTAATTTTTTTATTTTAAATATTCCATAACAACTTGACGATCATTAAATGGTATTTTTTCTGTTCCAACAATCATAAATTCTTCATGACCTTTTCCCAAAATTAACAATGTATCATTTTTATCTAATAAATTTATTCCTCTAATAATTGCTTCCTTACGATCTAGTATTACTTCATAATTTTCATTTGTAATACCTTCAAGCATGTCAGATACGATTTGATTAGGGTCTTCATTATGTGGATCATCATTTGTTATAATAGCGTATTTACAATTGTTTGTAACGATTTCTGTCATAATTGGTCTTTTAGTACGATCTCTTTCACCTGTACATCCAAATACAACATATATATCACCTTTTACCACTTCTGAAACGGTTGCTATTATATTAGATATAGCATCTGGGGTATGGGCATAATCAATAATGATGCTATTGATGTTATAAGATATGTTTTCCATACGACCACTGGGCGCATTTAATTTAGGTATTATATTTAATATTAAGTCTTGATTAATACCATATTCATTTAAAAGCGCGATAGCTGTAATTAAATTATATACATTGTGCTTACCTAATAAATTACTATTAACTTTATATTTATTGTTATTATGAATATATTCAAAAGTGGTTGTCTGACCATCTGAGTCAAAATTTATTATTTGATAATCACTTTCATTAAAACCAAATGTTATATTTTTATTATGAAGTAAATAATAATTTTTATATTGATCATCTACATTAATCAAAGCAGTCCCTTTTGGCTTTAAATTTTTAAACAATTGTTGTTTGGCTAAAGCATAATTTTCCATTGTTTTATGATAATCTAAATGATCTTTAGTCAAATTAGTAAATATTGCATAATCAAACTTAATTCCTTGAACACGTCGATAAGCAATACCTTGACTACTAACTTCTATAACAATGTTTTTACAACCATTGTTATAAGCCTCAATAATCATATCATAAATATCGATTAAGTCAGGGGTAGTATTTGGTAAATTTTTAACTTTTTCATCGATAAAAAAACCAATTGTACCTGTATATGCTGTTTTATAGCCACACAAATTAAAAGCTTGATACAATAAATATGAGACTGTTGTTTTTCCATTAGTACCTGTTACACCAATAATATTAATTTTATCTAAAATATGTTGATATTCTTTTTTTAAATATTCCTCTAAATAAAGACGAGTGTCAGGAACAATTAATGTTGGTACACTATATTCTCCAAATTCAGCAATTATTTTACTCGCACCATTTTTAATAGCCATTTCAATATAGTCATGACCATCACTTGAAATTCCTCTTAAAGCAATAAATGTATCTCCTGGCTTTACCGCCCTTGAATCTGATTTTATATTAATCATATGTCACTTCCTTTATATATTTTTTAGTTTTTATTTCTTGTTTTGCTAAATTTTTATTTTTATAATTTTGGTTATTTGTAATATCATCACCAAACCATGATGGCTTTTCAAAATAAACTAAATCTTGTAATTTGGAAAATTCAATTTCAACGGTACTTAAACCCGTTAAATAGTCACCATATATATCTAACTCAGCTATATAATTAGGCGATAGTGCAATTTCGTATCTTTTTTTAATAATCTTATTAGATATTTTTGATTTTTGATATTTATCATAAACTTCTCTTGTTATTAATTTTTCTTGCTCTGTTCTTATTAAATTTCCTTCGCCTTTTTGGGTAATAAAATATTTTTCATTACTCTTTCTAATCCTTATTTCTGGATTATAAGATATATAAAACTGTTCGATTGTTTTATATTTTATTTTAGATAATTCCGGTGTTTCTTTAACTAAATATTTTTTTTCAATTTCAATATTATGATCAGTTAATTCCATAATGATGTATTGATAAAAGTTATCATCAACTATATCATTAATTTTATTAATTACTGATATAAAGTTTTTATTAACTATTGGGGTTAAAGTTTTGTTTAATTTTTTACAAATTAAATTACCATTAATAACTTCTATTTTATAACCTAAATCATAACCACTTTGTTGTAATAAATAAATTTTTGAAATTAATTTATTTAAATTAGTGGCATCTATATCAAAGAAAGTCATTATTGAAAGATTCTTTTTCATCTTCTACCATTACTTTTGACTAACTCATCACCAATATAAATAACAATTCCTGATTTATTCTTCTCAATTCGACTATCATAATCTAATTTATTAATTTCATGAACTACTACATCTTCAACTGTTATTGATGAATTATCATTAATACCTAATTCATTAGCATAATTATTATATAGCCACTCTTGAATTATTATATTTATGGAACTTCTTAAATTTTCTAGTTTATTAGTAATATTTTTTTCCTCACGATAACGCCCCATACCATCTAAAAACATATATTTTTCAATTGCTATTTTATACTGTTCTAATAAGTTGTCCAATTTGTTTAAATTGGTTCTAGCATTTTGCGGAACATTATCATAATAATGTTTAATTCGATTATAAAAATTTTCGTATGATAAAGAATTATATATATAACTTAATTCTCTAATATCACGATTTCTCTGACTATTAGGTATATACACACACGTTATATTATCTTTGGGTATTTTACCACGAACATATTTTTCATCTTCATGAAAACTGTGGTTATAAGGTAGTCCGTGTTCTATACAATAACTTTTAGTATGATTATTATTACTACTATATAATTTATTAACATTACAAATAAAGCTTACTCCGTTCATTATAAATGTTTTAAATGCACTACCATTACTATCAATTAAATTAGCATCAACAACCGAAATATAATCATCTAAATTACCACCTTGAAAATTACTAGTACCTTCAATCCCCATTTTTTTCATTTCTTTTTTAGATAAAATTCCATTTTCTAAAATACTATTAATTTTAAAAAAGTCAAAACCAATACTGTGAAAACAACTACATTTTTCATTACTATCATTTTCAATATTTTTATTGATATTATTTGTAATTTCATTTTTATATATTTCATTAATTTGTTTAGAAAAATCAATTAATTTTTTAGAGGCTTCAGTCCTCAAAAAACGTTCATCTAAAAAAGCATTGCATGTTTCATAAAAGCGATAACGATCTAAAGCATCAGCATCCTTTAAAACATTATATAATCTAATATATCTTTCATGCTCGGTTAAATCATGCATGTTATAGAAAAAATCACGCCGTTCATCGCTAACTGAGTGGGCTTCTATAATTGCCATTAAATGCTGTAAATTTTCACCATCTTTATATATATCACTAGTTAAAACCTCTTCTACTTTTAATGTACTAGCATAGCCATGTAAAGTCTCTTCGTAATCATTAATTCGTCCCATGTCATGATATATAGCCGCATCACTTATTATTGTTAGATCATCCTCATTAAAGTTATTTACTTTCGCTATTAAATAACTAAATAAAAACACTTTCTTTGAATGATATTTACCATGAATTTTACTATCATATAATTTATCCCATCTGACATTAGATAAAATAGTTTTTATTTTATGAAAATCAGCTTCTTCTAAGTTAAAATTATCCATTAACATTTGTTTGTTACTATCGATTATGTTTAAAATTATTTCCATCTCTTACCACTTCCTTGTTGCTTTTTAACTCTAAAGGGTTTAAAACATGAGTCTTGATTACATCTACATAATCCATCATAAAATATTGATACTCATTAACGTTCTCCCATGTTGGTTCACAATAATACCATTTATTATTATATTTTATTTTTATAATTGAATGGTTATAAAACGCGATTTTATCATCGCCTTTTTTTGTACAATAAACGTTTTGACTTTTTATATCTAATAATTGAAACATAAACCTCATTAAATTGACATAGCCTTCACAATTAGATTTTCCTAACATTAAAGCATTATAACTACTATGTAATTTAGTAAACTCATTGTGATTATATTTGGATAATTTTTCGTTTTTAATTGCTTCTAAATATTTTTTATCTCTTTGTTTTATACTATATTCATCATATTTTACATTATTAACAACGTAATTATAAACAAATTTTATTTGATCATAATCTTCTAATTTATAAATTTGATTTTTTTTAAAAATTTCTAATATATATTGATAAATTGCAAACATCTCAACTGCGTTAAGTGTATATTTATCAAAAAAACCAGTTTTTTCTGCAAATGTAATCTTATTATAGCCCAAACGGGAAAGCGCTGCCATCTTTTGAGCATTTTTAATATCACCCTCTACTATATTGTGATACATATTTATATCCAATATATTAGTTTTGGCGTTATATGTATTTAAAAAATATTTTTCAAAATTAAGATTACTTTTTATATTAGTGCCATAAATAACAACTTCTTCTAGTTTGGTTAATTTATCTAAATTATTTAAATACTCCATATTAGGATTATTAATTAACTTCAAAGATTTTAAATTAATTAGTTTTTTCAAATCTAATTTTTCAATATTAATATCATTTATTATTTCTAACTTTTCTAAATTAACTAAATTTTCTAACACCTCAAAATTAGTTATATGATTAATTAATGTGTTGGCATCCAAATCAATATAAGTAGCAAATTTATTATAATCAGCACTTTTTATTGAAAGGTTTTTTAAATTAGGTAATTTATTAATATCTTCTAATGAATTAAAATTATTTAATTCTAGTTCTTTTACTTGTTGTAATTCTTCAATTGTGTATATATTTGAAAATTGCAAACTAGGAAAAACATCCTTTCTTTCAGGAAGTATTTCATTAATAACTCCAGATAAGTGATAATTAATTTCAATCACTATACCACTCCTTTTATTTAATTGTATTAACAAATAAATCAATTATTTGATCTAAATGGTCAATAACATGAAAACCTTTACCATTAAGTTTTCGTGAAAAGCGAACTGAAATACCACCCTCTGATTCCCATTCGCGCAAATTACCTGCATAATCATCAATTAAAATAGAACCTTTAGTTTGAACCATTTTAGTTTTTGATATTTCTTTTGGAACAGGAATAACGGTAATATCTTTAAAATATTGTCTAATATAATGAACTTTCTCAACTGCTTCATGTAAAGAATTAACATGTGTTAAAATTGAGACGTCAAAAAATCCTGTGTCAATTATTTTTTGAATATTATTTATACTATCATTTATTACTTCAGCTGTTAATAAAAGTTGATTCCAATCAAGAGAACTATAAAAATCTTTAACAGCAGGTCGGTCTTTTAAATCAATACCCCTCTTTAACATCTCGGCTTGAGTTATAGATATTGTATCAAGAACAACACCATCAAAATCAATATATAAATTTATCATTACATCACCTTTCATTATTATAACATGTTTTTATAAAAAGACATAATAAAAAAACAACCAAAAAATTGGTTATTTTAACGAATCTATTAATTCTGCTTTTTTCATTGTTGAATATCCGGTTATGCCCTTTTCTTTAGCTATTTTTTTCAATTCAACTACGGTTAATTTTGTTAAATCAGTTTGTTTTTTTGATTTAACTTCTTTCTTAATTTCTTTTTTGATTTCTTCTTTTTTTACTGGTTTTTCAGCATTTCCTTCTAAAGCATTTTTAGCAACAGTTACCAAATTACTAAAATATTCAGGATCTGAAATTGCAATTTCCGATAACATTTTACGATTAATTTCTATATCTGCTTTATTTAATCCATTTATAAAACGAGAATAACTCATATCGTGTTCACGACACGCTGCATTGATTCTAGTAATCCATAATTTTCTAAAATCACGTTTTTTCTGTCTTCTATCACGATAAGAATAACTTAACGAGTTCATAACTTGTTCTCTTGCTGTACGATATAAACGGTGTTTGCTACCAAAATACCCTTTTGCTTGTTTTAACACTTTCTTACGTCGTGATCTTTGATTTAATCCATTTTTTGCTCTTGCCATACTATACCTCCTTAATTATTTTTGTAGTATTTCCTTTACTCTCTTCATATCACTTTTGCTTAATAATGAACCTTTTCTGATTTTACGATTAAAATCAGCATTTTGCTTACCAGTTTTATGTCTTCCACCGGCTTTTCCAATTTTAACAGTTCCGCCAGGTCTTACTTTTGTAACCTTAGCTAAACCTTTATGAGTTTTCATTTTTGGCATATACATTCCTCCTATTTTTCTTTTTTTGGTACTAGAACTAATGACATGAAACGCCCCTCTAATACCGGTTTTTGTTCAATCTCACTAATATTCGACAAAGTTGCAGCAAATCGAAGTAATACTTCTTTTCCTAATTCAGGGTGAGCCATTTCTCTTCCTCTAAATCTAATTGAAGCTTTAATTTTGTGACCTTTTTCAAGATACTTACTTGCATTTCTAACTCTTGTATCAAAATCATGCTTATCAATTGAAACCGATAAACGATATTCTTTCATTTCTAGGTTAGTAGCACGTTGCTTTTTAATATTTTCCTTTTGCTTTTTCTTGGTTTCATATTTAAATTTATTATAATCCATAATCTTACACACTTTTGGGTTTGATTTTGGACTTATTAAAACAAGATCAAAACCAGCATATTCAGCTAAAACTAAAGCATCATGAATAGGTTTAACTCCTAATTGTTCACCATTTGGTCCAATGACCATTACTTCCTTTGCCCGAATCTGTTCATTAATGAACAAATCTTTTTCTTTACTCGCGATATTTGACACCTCCATAAAAAAATGGATAATAAGAATTATCCACTTAAAAATACGCATAAAAATGGCATTTACCCAAAACTTTTAGTAATCGGGTGAGAAGTGGATACTTCTTCTTTCCTTTTCTTTCTTAATCATTATACAATATTATTATATGATTGTCAACATTATAATTGAAAAAATATATAATTATTCTTCAATTACCTCATATTTATATATTTTGCCTGTTTTTATTATTTTTATTTTCAAATCATTAGAAAATATTTTTTTTGTTAAGGGATTTTTTATCTTTTCATCTACAATACCGGCTTCTTTCAATTGACCTAACGTTATTATTATTATTTCACTTTCATCTTTAGGGAGAAGATTTGGATTCTCAATTCCCCAGCTTTTCGCACTTAATTCAATATTTTTTATTTGTGTCTTATACATTTCCTGATTAGCATATTTTTTTTGTAAATCTATCGTTGAAATTGTAATTAAAGCAATCAATCCTAATAAAAATAGCACTGATAACAACTCCACTAATGTGAAACCACTTTTATTTTCGTTTATTAATTTCATTATATTTCTCCTTAAGCCAATATTTTATATTAAGATATAGGTGTTACAACTGGACGAAAAGTATTATCTGCTCCTACACCACCATAATAATAAGAATAATAGAAAATACCTGTATAGGTACTACCACTATAACCACCGCCTCGATTAAACCAAGGATT
>CAZVQX010000012.1:0-24066 GCA_964629735.1 uncultured Muribaculaceae bacterium | reverse complement strand
AATAACCATAGTTCAAAGCACAATTAATCCCATCATCATAAAATCTTATAAATTGGCTACCAAATATACTTCTAAAGTATATTTTAGCAGCTAGTCCTTCCCTATTAGTTATATCACCTAGATTTACATCGTTTAAATATTCTTCTAATATACTAACTATTCTTTCATCATATTCATATTTAAAAACAAGCGATAGCTGATTTTGAATTTTATATTCAATAATGTTTTTCCAAAGTTCATTTTTTAATTCGTTGGTTAAGTATAATTGATATTCTAATATTTCAAGTTGTTTATAATGTTGGTTATATGAATAGGTAATTGTTGCTGGATCATGTTTTTCATCACAAACTATTAAAGATATATAATTTTTACTTAATTCTGCTAATAACTTTGATGTAATTATAGTCTTATAATCTTCTAATATAATAAAGTTAATATCCTCAAGTGGTACTTTATTTATTTCTTCATCTCTCGTAATTAGTAATTGATTATCTTTATAACTTAATTTTTTTGCGCTTTTAATATATACTTGTCTATAACTCATGTTATCATTATAAAAAAAGCAGTATTATAAAATTTGATACTGCTTTTCAATTTTTCCTAATAGAGAGATTCCTACTTTTTTAATTGATTTTATTTGTGATATTGTAATTTCGTATGCTGAATCAAGAATAGAATTAAATAAACCACTATTCACTAATGTATGCCCATCCCCAAGTATATCTTTGACTTTTAATTTGCCACTTGTAAATCCAACTACATAAGCTAAACCTTTATTGCCGTTCTTTAATTCAACCATAATTAAATCATCTTTAAATAACTCAACATAAATTTTATATTTTTGAGTAAATTCATTATATGATAACGTTTCGTTATTTTGGCCTTGACCCCACCATACATTTATGTTTAAATCATCAGTTTTTTTGTTTTTAATTTTTTGAATAGTTAATAAATCATATCCAACAAAGAACAGATTATCACTATTTTCTCTTTTGTATACACCTATTTTATGAATATTACTAATTTCAACTACTTTTTTATGTCCTATAATGTGTCCTTTATTTTTAAAAGTAGATTTTTTTATTTTTACTTTTTTAATCATATTACCGCTTTTAGAATTTACAGGATACCCTTGGGCTTTAAAAGCCTCCTCACCTGTTTTATATCCTCTAATCCATTTTTTTAAAGTTTTCATAACTTCTTTCGAACTATTATCTATATTAACTATTTTTTGAATAGTATCTTCTTTGAAATTTTTACTATTTATGCTAACACGTGATGTCAGATATAATTCTTCATCAATTTCTTTTAATCCATAGTATGTTTCTTTATGAAGAGGACCGTTTATTTTACTTTTAGCAATTGTTGGAATAACCAAATTAACATCATTTGTTGTAGTATAATTTGGCAATTGTAAAATTTCATTATGTAAAGTATTCAGATCTCTTTCAAATAATCTTAGTTTTAATTCTTTAGTAAAATATTTGTAAGGAACAGGATAATTTAATCTGTTTAAATCTTTATTAGTTTTTAAATAGTGTTTTTGAATGGCATCATTTAAAAAATCTTCAAGCTCTTGTTCATTATATACCTCTCCTGTTTCTTTTTCAAAATTAATAATCTCTTCTTTTAACTCACTTTTATTTTTAATTTGTGCAAATTTTTGATTTTTAAAAAAACGTTTATATTTTTCGTATTCAGTTACTCTTTTAACTAGAGTTTGAGTTGTTACAGCAACGATTGCCGCGTCTAGAGCGTGATGTAAATGATTTTCCCTTACTTTCTTATCAAAATTTTTGTCGCTTTCAGGCAAATAATAAGTTTTTGATTGTATCGAATGTGTTAGACCATTTAATCCCCAAACAGCTCTTAATTTAGCTGTTATACCACCTTTAATCATATTTACTTCATCAACATTTAAATATGCCTTAATAAAACTTGCTAAATATTTAGAAATATATTTAGTATCATTTAAGTTCCTAGCTTTAAATTCGTTTTCCATCTCTGGTGTTAAATTTTGTAATAAATAATTTGCTTTTTTATCAGGATGAATTTTAGTTGCATTTTTGATAAAGGTTTCATATTTATCTAATTTATCTGTCCCTTTTAACCATTCATAAGGTGTTCTATTACCTTTATCTTGATTAGCGCTCGTTTTTACTAATGTTTTATTTACATAGTTATCATTACCAGTTCTTGAATAAGGTAAAATGTGATCAACTTGAACAATATTATTGGCAAATAATTCATCAACTGTAATCTTATTTGATGTATATGGGCAATGTTCATCTTGTTCAACCCATAATCGATATTTTAATAAATCATAACTTTTAACATCTTCCACTTTTTTAAAATAATTATTAAAATTAGAAACTAAAAACTTTTTATCTTTAATGTTGTCTTCTTTCCTATCTTTATTAAGACTATCAATTTTATTTCTCTCTTCTTTAGTTTTAGCTAGTTCACGAGCAACCTCAACGTTAATCATCGTTGGTGTTCCATGTTCTTTAATAATAGCATTAATAATTTTTCGCGATTGTGATAATGACCTCATTACTCTTTGATTTGTAATATTATTATCAATTATTATACCTGGTAAAAAATTTCTTTTTTCTTTATTAGTAGTAACATCATATGGATTATGACCTAATTTAATCATAGCTTCGTCATATCGCATACCTTCTAATAATAAAGGATTTAAATTTTTAATTAGGCTTAAAGATAAACGAATATGTTCCTTATAATTTGGCATATTATTAATGAAGTCGTAATATTTTTTATCGATGAGAACACTTGTTTCTAATTGTTTTTGTAATATTTCTTCTGTTTTATAAATTGTTAACAATCTAATAACTTCATCCATAAATTCATAATTATCTTTTAGTTGTTCCCACTCTTCTTTACCAAATTGTTTTGTTATTTCTTTTCTAAAATAAGAATAAGTAGGCATTTTTAAAAATGTTTTATTTAATAGTAAATTATGTCTAATTTTATTGAATAATTTACGTTCATCTTCTGTAAAATCTTTAGTCTGAATTTTATCTTTGTTTAACAGTTTTTTCATTTCATTAATAATTTTTTTAAAATCATTTTTAGATGCTTTATTACCTTTAACATTCATCTTACCAACACCAATAATAGATGCAATTTTTTTATAAGTTATACTATTCTGTTGTTCTAAGACATTGATTATTAATAATTTTTCTTCTGTTGTTAAACTTTTGTAATTTAAAGATTCATCGGTTGAATAGCGAAAATTGGCTAAATTTTGAAGTGCTATAAATTTTTCAACGCTCGGTGCATTTTTGGGCGCTCTTTTTTCACCTGTAAATTTACATGTGCCAATCATTTTATCAATTAATTCTTCACCTTCTGGAACACCATATATTGATCCTTTTCCAGGTCCTTTAGCATAACTTCTTTGTGTTCCCCAAATTTCAATATATTCTTCTTTAAATTTAGGTGAAATTGTACCAAACTCAATTTGTTTATCTAAAATAATGTTTATTTCTTCTTCTATTTTTTCCCTTGAGATACTTGTTTTATAATCCCCTGGTTCATTATGAATTCGTTTTTTAAATTTTGAATCTTTTACTAACATTTCACTAACAGTGCGATAATTTTTTAAAATTTCTTCATTTTCTTTTATTGCACTTAAAACTCTTCCAGTTTCAGATGTTTTACTCTCGTTTTTATCCTCACGATTTGATTTATAGCCACGGTATTTGGCATAATGTAAAGTAATAATTAAAATTTCTTCATTTGTTAATGGTTTATCAAGAGCTTTAACTTTTAATAAAAATGGATTGGTTTTATTTTTTCTATAATATTCATTAATAATATTATCTGTAAATTTTTTTGAATAATTAGCATAATCTGAGAAATTATCACCTTTAAAATCAATATTGATTATATTGTGTTCATCTAATAATTGACGAATTCGCTCTAAGCGATGACGTTTACGCCGAATTAATCTTCGAACACCTCGGCTATCCCTTCTTATCTTATTTTTACTTTCACCTGTTTTCGCAACTTCACCAGAATCGAAAGTTCTAACCCCTAAATCAATTATTTTCTCGGCATTATTGTCATCATCAAGTTTAACAACAGCCCAGCCGACTGACCCAATTCCAATATCGAGTCCAATTCCATATTTTTTTTCCATAATTATCTCCTTTTTAGTGCCTTATGAGCAATACAACTATATTATATCATAAATTGTCGAAAATTATTATGTAATAAATAATAATTATATAAAATATGGTTATAATATTAACGGGTGATTAAGATGAAAAAAAATAAGAAATTACAATCTAATAATGCTCGTAATGCTCGAAGTAATATGAATGTTAATCAAAGAGGCAACACAAACAATACTTCTAATACGAGAACTAAAAGCACAAATCAAAACAGTACTCAATATCGGGATGTCGGGTTTGAACCCAGTGCCGATGGGTCGTTTGAGCTTGACGAAGATTCAGAACATTCTTTTGAATTAAGAGATTGTAAATCAGCCCAATCAAAAAAGGAATAAATTTTATTCCTTTTTTACTTATTACTTGCTTTTAACATCCATAATTCTTTTTCAAAAAAACTTATGTTTTTACCCATTAAATCAGAGGTTACCTCATCATTGATTTCACCAGCATATTGATGTAACTCTTTACTAAAACCGTGCATAAATGAAAAATCATTTATTAGTACATTATATACTTGTTTGGTTGTAAAGTCTTGACTACGCATTGATTTAATAGTTGATACCTCTTCGTATTTAGTTAATGAGGTAATCGGATATTGATCTAACATTTTAATTCTTTCAGCTATTTCATCATACATAGAAGCTATTTTATTATAATATTCTTCTAATTTTTTATGTAAAACAAAAAAGTGTTCGCCAATTACATTAAAATGTAAATTATATAAATTATTGTTTAATACTTTTAAATTGGACAAATATTCATTTAGAATTTCAATATGCCCAACTTTATTATAATTATTTTGCATATAATCCCCCTCAGTAAATTATATGCTTTTAACTTAAAAAATTACTTAGTTTTTCTTTTTCAGCTTTACTTACTTGATATGAATCTTTAATTTTAGAAATGGCCTTTTTTTTAGTTGTTAAATCAATATTGTCATTTAACAATGAAATAATTAATTTTGGATATTTGATATAACACATTGATATTAACCAAGCATTTGCCATCATTACATAATAGCTGTTATTATTAATTTTTTTCATTATCCTAATAACATCATTAATATAATCATCATTTATATAATAATTTAATAAAAGAACAAGGCCAAATCGAACAGTAAAAGGATCTTCACTTAATATATAATTATTTATTAGTTTGAAACCATATTGCGGTTCTTTTTTAAATATTTTCAAACTAGAACAGACACTATCCGTTATACTCCAATTATCAATAATTGGTAAAAACTCATTCAGTAAGAGTTCAATTTCTTCTATATTATTTAAATAACTAATAGCTAATCCATGAATCATTACTTCTTCAAAATATTTATGATTATTATATTTTATAAATTCATTATAATTGCCTTCTACTATTTGTTTAGCAATGGTTCTTAGAACTGGCATTCTCACTCCAAGTAATGGATATTTAGTCGGGATTAAACGAGTTTGAAATTTTTGATAACTGGAATCTTTATTTTTTTCTAAAAATAATAAAAATTTATCATACTCTTTCCTACCCCATTTGTTTAAATTAAATTTCATAATAGTTTATTTAAAAAACTCTGGCCGATATTTGGTTGTTCAACGTTAAAATTATCAGCGATTGTTGCACCTAAATCCGCGAAAGTTTTTAAGTTATCTAACTGTTTAGGATTGTTAAATATTTTTGAGTAAATAATAACTGGAACATTTTCCCTTGTATGATCACTTCCGCTGAAAGTTGGATCATTACCGTGATCAGCAGTTATTATTAATAAATCATCATTGTTTAAATTTTCAATTATTTCTGGTATATAATTATCAAATTTTTTTAATTCTTCTGCATATCCTATTGGGTTTCTTCGATGACCATATTTCGAGTCAAAATCGTTTAAATTGACAAAACAAAAGCCTGTAAATTGATCGTTTTTAATCGTATCAATTATTTTACTAATACCATCTAAATTATCTTCTGTTTTTTTACTTTTAGATATACCTACCCCATTAAAAATATCACTTATTTTACCAATACCAATTGTTTCATGTTTTTTTTCATATAAATAATCTAAAACTGTTTTAGCGGGTGGATTTAATGCATAATCTTTTCGATTAGATGTCCTAACAAAATTATTAGGTTCACCAATAAAAGGGCGTGCAATTATACGACCTACCTTCCATTGTTCTTTTAAAGTTAATTGACGAGCGATTTTACATATTTGGTATAATTCCTCTAATGGAACGACTTCTTCGTGGGCAGCTATTTGTAGAACACTATCTGCCGATGTATAAACAATTATATTACCGGTTTTTATATGTTCTTCGCCTAACTCTTTGATTATTTCGGTTCCGCTCGCGCTTATATTACCAATAACTTTTCTCCCTGTTAATTTTTCTAATTCTTGGATTAAATCTCTTGGAAATCCCGTTTCAGTAAATGTTACCGCTGGATTTTCTGTTTTAATTCCCATCATTTCAAGGTGTCCGGTTAAAGTATCTTTTCCATTACTTATCGATTCTGCTTTTGCATAATAAGAAATAGTTTTATTATTTGTTAACCCAATTAGATTAAGTAATCCCATTTTTTCTAAATTAGGTAATTTAACATTAGTTGCTCTAATTGTGTTTAATAATGTATTAGCGCCACTATCACCATAACTATCAGCATCTTTAGCACCACCAATACCAACCGAATCTAATACAATTAAAAATATTCTTTTAAATTTCATGTGTTATCTCCTTTTGTTAATATTTTTTTCTTCTTCATAAAATAATTCGTGAATATTATTACTAATATTTAAATTTTTATCTGTTTTTAATATTTTATAAATCTCTCTTTTAAAATTATCTGATAAATCAGATTTAAACAATCTTTGAGTAATTGTTTTTTCATTTTTATTAATTGATGATAAGAAACAAGATATTAGTTTTAATTTGTCTAATTCTTTTTGATTATTATATTTGGCTTTTTCTTCAAAATTAGGGATTGAGCGAGTAGTTATTGATCTATAATCGTTATGGTCAGCTACATATTCATCAACCCCCATACTGTCAACATCGATAAATATTGGTTTATCATTATCTTTAATTAAAATATTACTGTGTTTCAAATCACCAACAATAATATCATTATTATGTAATTTTTCTAAATTTAAAAATAAATTTTTATAGATTTTAACTAGTTTATTAAAATCGTGAATATTATCTAAAGTTATAGCATTTGTTTCTTTTTTCATAATATAGCCAGCAAATTCATCGTTATAATTAACTAATTTTAATGGTTTTACCATAATATTATCGTCAATTAATTTATCATGTAATCTAATTAATTTCATTTTTTTAAAATCAAAATCAATAATTCCTTTTAAATATGGTTCAAAGGCTTTGATAAGTAATTCATCATTATAAATTAATATTTTAGCCTCAAAACCACCCTTATCAAAAATTCCTAATTTCTCTAACTCACCTTGTTTGTAGTTAATTTCTTCCATATTATACCCTACTTTCTAGCATGCGGATGATAATCCATATAATTTTTATTTAATGATTTAGTTGAGACGTGTGTATATATTTGTGTAGTTGATATATTTGCGTGTCCCAACAGTTCTTGAATACTTCTTAAATCAGCACCATTATTTAATAAATGAGTAGCAAAAGAGTGTCTTAAAGTGTGTGGGGAAAAATTTGTTTTAATATTTGCGGTTTTAGCGATTTTTTTAATTATTTTATAAAATTGTTCACGCGATAGTTTATCACCACGATTATTTAAAAATAAATAATCACTCTCTTTCTTATTTTTAAATAATGGCCGATAATTATATATGTAATCAATTAATATTATTTTTGTATAATCACCGATGGGAACAATTCTCTCTTTACTACCTTTGCCTAATACTTTAATTGAATTTTCATATAAATTAATATCATTTATTTTTAAATTAATTAATTCACTAACACGTAACCCAGTAGCATACATTAATTCAATCATTGCACGATTACGATAACTATATTTGTCAACTAAATCAATATCTAATAATTGATTTACTTCTTCGTAAGTTAAAGAGTTAGGTATTGTTTTTGGTGTTTTTGGAGTTTTAATATGTTCCATTGGGTTGATATTTACAATTTTTTCTAATAATAAAAATTTATAAAAGCTTCTTAAAACGCTTATATTATGATTAATACTGCGACTACTTAATCCTTTCTTTTGAAGTTGTTGCAAATATTTCTGTATATTTTCATGATTCATATCATGGAGATCAATATCATTATTTATAGAAAATTCATGAAACGTCATTAAGGCATTAACATATGTTTGACGAGTGTTTTGACTATAATTACGATCAACAATTAAATATTGTTCAAACTTATCTATGGTATTTAATAATGTATTTTTATCTTTTATCATCGTACCACCCTAATATAATTATAACAAAAATACTATGAATTTACTATTATATTTGTTAAAATATAATAGGTGATGTAAATGATAGAACCTTTAGCAATTAAGTTACGACCTAAAAAAACAGAAGATATTATTGGTCAAAAACATTTAATTGGAAAAAATAAAATAATTAGTAATATGGTTAAAAATAATAGAATTTTTTCAATGATTTTATATGGTAAGCCTGGAATTGGAAAAACAACAATTGCAATGGCTATCGTTGAGGAATTAAATTTACGATATCGATTACTTAATGCTGTTATAAATAACAAAAAGGATTTTGATATTGTTGTAGAAGAGGCCAAAATGTATAATGGAATGGTTGTTATAATGGATGAAATTCATCGTTTAAACAAAGATAAACAGGATTTATTACTCCCCCACTTAGAAAGTGGTCGAATTATTTTAATTGGGATGACAACTTCAAATCCTTATCATAAAATTAACCCGGCAATAAGAAGTCGTTGTCAAATTTTTGAATTACACGAATTAACCGTAGATGATATTAAAATTGGACTTAATCGTGCTATTAATAGCGGGATTTTAGATAATATTTCAATTGATGATGAGAGTATTGAATATATTGCAAAAGTCTCATCAGGGGATTTAAGAAGTGCTTACAACATTTTAGAAATAGCTTATTATTCTACCAGTGATGGTAAAATTGATTTAGATATTATAAAAAATGTTAATCATAAACCGGTATTTTTTCATGATAAAGATGGTGATGGACACTATGATATATTGAGTGCTTTTCAAAAATCAATTCGCGGCAGTGATGTCAATGCTTCACTTCACTACTTAGCACGTCTTTTAGAAGCTGAGGATTTAGATAGTATTTATAGAAGGTTAACAGTTATAGCCTATGAGGATATAGGACTAGCTAATCCAATGATGGGGTTTAAGGTTGATGCTGCTATTAATGCTTGTGAACGAGTTGGTTTACCTGAAGCAAGAATTCCGTTAACTGTTATAGTTATTGAACTAGCACTTTCTCCTAAATCCAACAGTGCATACCAAGCTTTAAATCTTGCTACTAATGATATTAAATTAGGGATGGCTTTAAATATACCAAGCCATATAAAAAATCATTCACCTGATTATTTATATCCCCATAACTACCCTTTTGGTTTTGTAAAGCAACAATATTTGCCTGATGTTTTAAAAAATAAAGAATATTATTTTCCAAAAACTAATAGCAGTTATGAAGCTCAGTTAAAACAAATTTATGAGAATTTAAAAAAGTAGATCATCTACTTTTTTTATATATCTAAAAACAATTCAATTTTTTCTTCCTTATAAGCCATAATTATTTGATTCCATAGTTCATCTTCAACATATCTAGCTTTTCTAGGATTAACTAAATACCTAGCATATAATTCAATATGGTTACCAACGATTTTGGTATATATAATTGGTTCTAATTTATTAAAATAAATACGATAATTTAAGCTAATATCACTAATTTGATTTTGCATCTTTTTGGGTACTTTTTTAAGTATTTCATTGTTATTTATAATATTATATATTTCTTGCTTTATATTTTCAATATCAGCATTCATTGGTACTTTAATTGTTATTTCATTCCATATATATTTAAACTCTTTAACATAGTTTTTAACATAACTAGTAAGAACAAGAGAATTAGGAAAATTAACAATAATCCCACTACTTTGTTCACCATTAATACGATCACCTATTTCTAGAACCGCAAAGTTTAATGTGTCAAGACTAACAACATCACCTTTAATATTATTTAATTCAATTCTGTCACCAATAATAAATGGTTTTTTCACACGAATATATATACCAGCAAAAAAATTAAATATAATTTCTCTTAATGCAATAGTAGCACCAGCTGATATAAAACTAATAATAGTAATAAGACTACTAATGTGTTCTTCCCAAATAATAAAAAGTGCGACTACCATAATGATACTTAAAACAAGTTGACCTTTATAATTATATTTAAATCTTTTCATTGTATCTGGATAAAAAGTTTTATAAAAATTTTCTAATAATTTTTTCATTAAAGATATAATGAAAAAAATTAAAATTGATAAAAATATTAAATTTAGATATTCATTTGAACTTTTTAATTGAAACATATCACCAAATTCTTTTAAAATATTATTAATCATCAATACCACTCCTCTTTATATAATACATCATAATCTTTTTCTAATTCTCTATTGAAACAAAAAAGAAACAAAAATTTTCATTTTTGCTCATTAAATCTAAAGTATTATATCATATTTTTTATAAATTTAAAATAAATAATTCTAATCCAATCTCTTTATCAATTTTTCCTGATTTTATTTGATAATCTAAATCTGCTAGTTTTTCAAGATATATTAATAAATCATCAGGATGATATTGCCATCCTTTTTCAATTGCTAATTTAACTCTGTATGGGTGAATATCTAATAATTCAGCAATGTTTTTTTGTGTATACCCTTTTTGAGTGAGAGTTATTGATTGATACATGATTCTAAATTGATTAGCTAACATTAAAATTATTTTTATTGGTTCTTCATTAAAAATTAATAGTTCTTTATACAAGCTTAATGCTTTATCAATATCCTTATTAATAAGGGTCTCAATGAATAAAAATAAATCAGGTTGAATATTTTTGCTAGTTACATTTAAAATATCCTTCTTAGTAATGTTTTTATCTTCTTGTTTATATAATTTCAATTTAATAATTTCTTGATTTAAAATACTTAAATTATTTCCTACCCGTTCAATTAATAATTTTGTTAAATTTGTGTCAATATTATAATCGCCTAATAAATCAATAACAAATTTATTTAAATTAGTTGGAGGTTGACACTCAATAATATTACCACATTTTTTAATAATCTTATTGATTTTTTTTCTTGAGTCTAATTTATCTGTTTCTACTATGAAAATCAATTTAGTAGAAGGATTAGGATTATTTAAATAATTTTCTAACAACTCTGTATTATGAGAAATTATATTTTTTTTACTTGTAAAAATATTGCTGTTTTTAACAATAATAACTTTTGATGAAGCAAAGAGTGAAAGTGTTTCGGCATCGTCAATTATTTCCTCGATTGAATTAATATCTAAATCATAATTATTTATATTTAGTTCATTATCATTAGCGGTAATTTTTTTTAATTGTTCATCAATTAAAAATTGTTCAGCCCCATATATTAAATAAATCATAAATCGAATCCATTACAATATAGGGTTTATTAATGGTTCCCTTTCCTTTTAATAATGTATTTGGTTTTAAATAAACGGAAGGTAGAACAAGATATTTATCATTATCAGCTTTTTTAGACTCAACTCCGCCTTTATCAACTGTCCAAACATGGACATTATCACCCAATGTTTTATTTAACAGCCAATAATTATTATTTTGGTATAAATAATTTTTTTCACCACAAGAACTATCAAAAAAGTAGGCTCCACTATAATTACAACTAGTTGTTGCTTTTAAATAATCAGTTAAATTAATAAGGCCGATTTTACCTTTATATTCGGTTTTTTCTCCGGTTTCAAAATCGTAATGTTCTCTTTTTACAGCCTCTCTTGTATCCCGATTTGGAAATTCAACCCCACCAATATACCAAGTCGCATCAATGATTTTAGAATTTGCACTAGTAAAATCGATATTATGATCAAATATTTTATTGTCATTTACCCATTTATCAAATGTTTTTTGTAAACTAGAATTTGACCACTCATTATTTTGATGGTTATCCCATTTCATCATTTCGGTTGGTATTTTTACATTATTACAAGTTTTATCATTGGCAGGTCCCAAATAAATTAATTTAATGGCATCATTATTGGCAATATTAACGATTTGCCAACAAATATCTGAATAAATTAAATAGTTATTGACATTACCACCTTTAAAATAATAATTTGAAGTAAACGGTTCATCTTTATGCAGACTCATAGCCATTGCATCAAAATGCAGCCCTTCTTCGTAAGCTTCTAAATTTTGTTTAATTATTCGATTATGGGCTTTTAGTCGATGATAGTACTCACGCCCATAAAAACCAATTGTTATCATAATAAGAATAAATAAAATAACACTTCCAAAAGTTATGCTTTTTCGATCATTATCTTTTATATTGATTTTTTCTTCCGTTTTAATATCAGTAACTTTTACTTTCTTATTTATTGGCTCTTTTTGTTCTTTTGTTTTTTTATCTTTTGCCATATATTCACCCCTATCAATAACTATAAACATTATAACATTTTTTTGACAAAATTAGTAATATTATTAAAATTTTATTTCTTCGTTTATAAATTTTTCAGGACCAATAATTGTTTCATGGATGTTTTCTTCTAAATTGTTTAAAAACACATCTTTTATACGATCAACTCGACATTTTTCAGCCATAATAATCGACTTAATTTTATTTGTAGCATCTTCCACTTGATCGTTAATAACAACATAATTATATTTACTAATATAGTTTAATTCTTTATATGCAGTTTGGAAACGTTCCATTATTTTTTCTTTTGATTCAGTTCCTCTTTTAATTAATCTGTTTTTTAATTCTTCCATGCTTGGCGGTAAAATAAATATAAATACAGCTTCTTCAAAGTTTTCTTTTATTTGTAGAGCACCATTAATATCAATTTCTAAAATAACATCTATACCGTTGTTTAATTTTTCTGATATTTCTTTTTTAGGCGTTCCATAATATTGATTACTATGAACAGTAGCATATTCTATAAATTCATTATTGGTAATCATTTTTTCAAATTCATCTTTATTTTTAAAAAAATAGTGAATTCCATCAACTTCTCCTATTCTCATTTCTCGGGTTGTAACGGAAATAGATAACCATAAATTAGGTATTTCTTTTAATAATTGTTGACAAATTGTATCTTTACCAGCACCACTTGGGCCAGATATAACTATTAAGGTCCCTTTATTATTATTTCCAATCATATCATCACCTCTATGTTTAATTAATTTTAACACACAATTTATTATAAAACAATAAAAATACCCAGCCTAAATTCTAGACTGGGTATATGCCATTATTTCTAATGACATTACTATTATATACTTAATAAAAATAATTATACATATTTATTTCAATTTTATAAACTTTTTAAAATTAAATGAGTAAATATACTTATATATATTAGTAATACCCCTTTGTTTTAAAGCGTTTTCATATAAATCAAGTTGGTTTTGATATCTCTCAATTAAATCATTTTCATCTGTTACGATGTCGCTTTTATAATCGATTAAATAATAATTATTATTATATATACATAATAAATCAATTATTCCATCTATGACAACTTCATTACCGTTTGTTTCTTGAATAAATGAAATTGGATATTCTTTATAACAATCGCCTTTAACAATAACCTTTTCATATAATTCATTTTCAAAGAAATTATATATTTTAGTTTGATTAATTATACTTAATTCATCATTATTAATAATGTTTTGATTTAACAATTGATTTACAGCTATTTCAAAAGAGGTATTGTCATAATTAATAAATGGAATATGTTCTAATATTTTATGATAAGTTGTACCTACTAAAAAAGCAGTATCATCTTCTATAAAATTTGGTTTCAAATAACTCTTAAAATAATCGTTTAATTCACTAACTGATAAACGTGATTTTTGTTTGATAATTGAATATGGATATTGATAATGGAAAATTTCTTCAAGTTTATTATCATCAATCTCGTAATTCTTTATAAAATTATTTTCTTCAATAATAGTTAAATTATTAGTATCAATAATTGATAATTTAAAATCAATGTGATCGTTATATAATAATGTATCAATATTAGCAAGTTCTCTTAATTCTTTTCCTTTTGAATGCTTAATTATTACAGGTAAAATCCAATCCATAAATGATTTAGAACTTTTTAAATAAGGGGTTGGAATTGTTTCATCATTTCCAATTAAGCTACCAATTTTTAAAATGGTAGATGAAGGATTTTTAACCGTTCCTGATAAAATCAATTTTTCTTTCGCCCGAGTTAGTGCAACATATAAAACTCTTAATTCTTCAGCTAATTGTTTATTTCTTTTTTCAATTTTTATTAATTCAAAAGGTAAATTAGAATTAATAGTGAATTCTCTTAAAGATCTCAATTTAAAACTCAAATAATAGTCGTTATCTATTAAAATATTATTATTTAAATCTTTAAAATTAAATTCTTTTTCTAATTGGGGTAAAAAGACGACCGGGAACTCTAATCCTTTTGACTGATGAATAGTGGTAATTAATACACTGTCCTTCTCAGGGGCAGGATTATTTCCAGCTAAACTATATTCTTGCTCGATTAAGTCGTCGATATAATCAATAAAGCTTGATAAATTGTTATGGTTATAATTACTAGCATGATTAACCATTTCTAATAAATTTTCAACACGATCACTTCCATTTTTCAAACTACTAATAATAGCAATCATTTTTGTCTTTATGTAAATATAATTTATTAAATTATCAATACTCATTATTTTTGATTGCTGTTTAAGATCATTATAAGTTTTTAAAAAATTAATTACTTCATTATTATTAATTTTAAATAAATTATTATATAAATAATTATCACGATTAATTAACCTTATTTCTAGCAATAAATCTTCACTTAACCCAAACAATGGGCTTCTTAAAACAGAAGTAAGTGCGATGTTATCATAAGGATTATTAAGTATTTTTAAAATAGCAATTATTAATTTTACTTCATAATTATCAAAATAAATAGGTGTGCGATCAGTATAAACATCAATTCCTTGTTTAATTAAACAATCGCGGAGATTATTAGCAAATTCACCTGGTGACCTTAATAAAACTGCAATATCATTTGGTTGAATTGGACGATTTTGATTGCTTTTAAAATCATATATTGGATATTTATTATCAATTAATTGTTTTATTTTATTGGATACAAAAATTGCCTCTTTTTCATTTTTATTTAACTCTTCTAATGCTTCATCATTCTCGTTATCATCACTAGTTAATAAATATATTTCTGGATATGATTCTACATTAATAGGATAGCTTGCTCCTAAATTTAAAAGCTCAGATTCATCATAAATAATATCACCAAAATCTTTTTTCATTGTTTTGGAAAATAAATAATTAGTAAACAATAAAACATCATTTCTGCTCCTAAAGTTTTTTGATAGATTAATTATTCTTGGAAAATCATTTAAAGTCGCACTTTCTTTTTCGTTAATTAATATATCAGGTCGAGCACTACGAAAGCCATATATACTTTGTTTAGCATCACCAACGATAAATAAATTAGTATTATTTTTAGAAATTGATTTAAATATTAAATCTTGAAGTAAATTAGTGTCTTGAAATTCATCAATTAATATTTCATCAAACTGATTTGCTATTACCTCAGCAATCGGATTAAGAATTGCTTCGTGAGTATTATAATTATAATCTTTAACTAATAGTTGTAAAACTAAATGTGGAACATCTTCAAAACTTAAAAAATTGTTTTTAACTTGTTCATTTTTTAATTCTTTTCTAAATTCTTTAGTAATCTCAACTAAAATATTAATTAAATTTTTAATATTACTTAAATCCTCTAAAAAATCATTCTCATCTTTCATAAATATATTACTATTATAATTCTTAATATTTTTTTTAATATTTTCTCTAATAGTTTTAAACTTTAATGATATAGGATGATTACTATAACCTTTTATTGATGGATATCTATCGACTTTAAATGAATTAATTTTTAATTTTAATTCATTATAATTATACCTTTGGGCGATTTCGACAATTTTTTGAATTTTACTTAACTCATAGAATAAAAAAGGTTCTAATTTTTCTAATAAAACATCATCTAATTTTATTTCTTCAAATAAATCTAAATATAATTTTTCATAATTTTGAAATTGTTCTATTATTTCTTCATATAAAACTTTACTCCAAATACTTTCATTAAAAAAGTTTACATCATAAACCTTTTTAAAGGCTTCCAACCATTTATCGGGGAATGGTATTTTATTAATATGATTATTAAAAGTAATTAGTAATTCTTCAATAGTTGTTCCAGTTTTAAAATTGCTAAAATTATCAAACAAAGGCTCAAAATTAGAATTAGAAATATTATTTTCAATAATTCTATCTAAAACCTTTCTCTTAACAATTTTATATTCTATTTCATCAATAATTTTAAAGTTTGGATTAATATTTAATGTTAAAAAATTTTCTTTTAGTAATTTATTGTAAAAAGCATCCATTGTCATTATTAATGCTTGTTCTATTAATAATACCTGTTCTTGTAAATGTTTATTTGTAGGGTTTTTAATAAGTTCATCATTAATATTTTTTCTAATTCGCTCTTTCATTTCACCAGCAGCCAATGTTGTAAAAGTAACGGTTAATAATTTATCAATTGAACCACCATTTAAAATATATTCAAGGATGCGGGCTGATAAAACAGCGGTTTTACCACTTCCGGCGGCGGCACTGACGATTACTTTGCCACCCCGGGTATTTATAGCCATTAACTGATCATTGGTCCATTTCATCAGCAACACCTCCTATAAGCTCCCATATTTGATCACCTTTATATTTTTGGTAGGTTCGATAATGGGGACTGTCTTTTTCAATACCACATATTGATTTATATTGACAATAATTACATATATTTTTATCTTTAAAAGGATTAATATTAATATTTCCTTCTATTATATTAGTAGCTGTTTTTGATATTATATATTTTGTATATTTTAAAAGAATTTCTAACTCATTAAAACTTAATAAAACGTTTTTATCTAATTTTCCTCTACTATATGCTTTTACATAAGTGTCAATGTTATCGCCGCCTAAACCATTAATTATCTCATCTTCATTTAAAAACATACCTGTAAGGCGATATTGACGTGGATTATCATCTTTTTCAAAAGTTATAAATGATGGCATATAGAAAAAACCAGCTGGCTTTAATTGATTGTTTTGAGAAATGCTTAACAAATAAATTAAGAGCTGTAAATTTATACCATTAGCGATATCATTTAAAGTGAACTTTTTATCACCTGTCTTATAATCAATTACTCTAAAATAATCATTATATACATCTACCCTATCAACAATTCCTGTTAAATAAATTGGAATATCATTAATATTTAATAATGGTTTTGATTCGTTTAAACCTGATAATTTATACTCTAAAAATTCTGGTTTAAATAAAGCTACACTCAATTCATCATATATAATTGGCCATAAAACTTCAACATTTTCATTTAATTTATTAAAAAAATATTGTTCAACATTACTTAATTTTAAATTGTTGCTTTTTATAAATTCTTGCTTTAAAAAATTTAACATTCCTTTAATGTTATTTCGTGGAGACTTAGTAGCAATTAATTTTTCTAACAAATAATGAATATAAGTACCAACTATACGATTATCATATTTTTCAATTTCTGTTTTCCTTAATTTTAATGTATAGTCACAAAAATATTTGAATTGACAATGATTATAAGTATCAAGTGAACTATTACTTAAATATAATTTTTCATATAAATTATTAAACTTTAAATTAGTAGGATTATAAAAATTTATAACCTTAGATATTTTTTGATTATAAGTTTTATAGTAGTCAATTTGATTAAAATAATCATTTAATTTATTAACCAAAACTTCGTTATCACTTGTTCTAAAATGATTATATATAATATTGGGAATATTTAAAAATTCATATAAATTATTTTTATTATATTGGATTATATTAGGATACATTTGTTTAATTTTATTAATTAATGGTGCCGGATTAGCACGCATACCAGTCTTATTAATTTTATAATAAGTTATATATATATTATTTGGTTTAGCGATTGCTAAATGAGTATTTAATTTATCAATTAAAATTTCTTGATATTTTGGATAATTTTCATAATATTTGTCAGTTTCAAAATTATTTAATAATAAGTTATTAATTGGTGATTTAGGAACAATTCCTTCATTCATACCAATAAAAAATACAATTTTATGGAAGGGATTGATAACACTTGGATCCCCTACCATTACACAATCAACATAATTATTTTTAATTATAGTTCGTTCAAATAAATACTTAAATAACTTTTTTAAATAAGTGATTGAAAGTAATTCTTCGCCTAATATTTTATTTATATTGTTTAAATATTTAATAAACTGATTCCATGTTTCAGGATTTGATTCATTTATTTTTTCAATTATATTATAGTTTTCTAAATGATTATAAATTATGTATAAGTAGTTAAGAACTGTTTGTTTATTTGTTTTTAAACTAGTTAATATTTCTTTTAAATTTGTATCTAAATTTTCTTTGTTGAATTTATCAAGTGATTTGAAAATATTATTTAATTCAAAATCACTATAATTATATAATTTAAAACTTAATAATTCTTTTATATTGTCTTGGTTATATCCATTTTCCATAATATCTAATAAAGTTAAAATATAATTAAAAAAATGATAATTAATATTTTCCTCTTTATGATATGGTATATTAGCACTAGTAAAAACAAGCTCAAAATAATTTTTATATTCATCAATACAGTTTGAAACAATTGCAAATTCATTATACCGAAGATTTTTTTCTCTAATGTTTTTTTGAATTTGATTAGCAACAAAAATAACTTCATCATATAAATTACGACTTCCAAACATCATAATATTTTTAGGTGTATTTTGATATTGTTGATACTCTAAATTATATAAATTATTAATTAAATGTTCTTTTTCTAAAGTGATATTATTATTTAATATTTCTAAATTATACTCAGGACGATATAAAGTTTTAAAATTTTCATAATGTAGTTCCAGTCCATCGATTAATTTGTCACTTAAAAAGTAAATAAAAGTGTTTTTTGGTTTGGTTAATATTATATTTATAAATTCTTTTTCTAGTTCTGTAAAATAATAAATATCACTTATAAAAATATTAACATCTTTATAAATATCATTATTCTTTAAATAAATTATAACCTCATTTAAAACTTCTTCTTCATCAATATAGTTATCTTTTATTAAATTTTTATATGATTTAATTACTAAATTTATTTCAGCAATGATATCTGTTTTATAATTATTTTTTACTAATTTAAAATGTTGTTCTTTATTATATATTTTTATTAAATAATCAATAATCTCAACTGGATACTGATTTAAATATTTTAAATCAGTTTTATTAATCGCTTTTAAAAAGAAAATTCGTTGTTCATCTTTAGTTAAAATTGGATAATGATTTAGGTGTTGGCGATATATGTTGTAAATAAAGGTTTTCAAATCAAAAACAAAAACTTCTTCTTTTATTTGGTTTTTGATTATTTCTTTTTTATAATTGGTTATATTATTATTACTAGTTATAATAATGGTTTTATTATTTATATTTTTTAAAATATGCTCTAAGTTATTATTTCCTATTTTGTTAACAATAAAATTAACCATTCTCTATTCTCCTTCTTTGGTCCCTTCTTGTTTAATTACTCTCATTTCACCAATTAAATCTTTAACCGTAATTTTCACATTTTTAAGTTCCGCTTCAAATAGGCCTCTTAATTTTGTTAATTGTTCAATATCATCTTTTGAGCATTCACTACCTTCTTTAGCTTTGTTTTCTTTAAAATCAAAACTACAATTATTAACCCAGGCCCACTCATTTTGAAAAAAGTAATTCATATTTATGCCATTTTCTTCATATGTAAAAGATTTTATTGGTGAGGTTAAATCAAATAAAAAATAATCTACTTCGTTTAGTTTTTTAGAATAATTGCCTTCAAAATTTTGATAACCATTTTTTAGAAATTTTTCGTCTAATGTTCGTGGTGCTTTAGAACAGCCTGTAATTATAAAAAATGTTATTAATAAAATTATATATTTTTTCATGATATCACTCCTAAATTAATTATAACATATTTTTAAGGAATAAAAAAAAGAGTTTTGAACTCTTAAATTAGAAATTGAAGAAATGCAAGTATTATAATTAACCCCCCTGAAATTAACAATTCATATTTTTGGATAAAAATTGATTTACTTTTATTACCAATATAAAAACCTGTAACAAGAAGTAAATATCCAATGATAATATTTGTAATTATAGTATAAAAGACATTAAATCCTTGGACACTAAAACCAATTCCAATACCTAAATTATTCAAACTTAAAACAAGACTAATTAGGACTATTTTTTTGTAATCTAAATCATTTATTTTTATTTCACTTTGTTTACTTTTAAAATGACTAATAATAGTTAAAATTCCGATTATAAAAAGAATAATAAACCCAATTATATTGGCGATACGATTAGATAAAAAGTGATGAATATAATCCCCTAATATTATTGACAATAAAGTAGTTATTGATGTTATAAAAATAATTAAAATTTGATATTGAAGGCTTAATTTTAGTTTTTTAATACCACATATAAGTCCTAAACTTATATTATCAATACTAATTGCTATTGAAAATATAAGGATTGATAAAAAATTCATAGTACCTCCCTAAATAATATATTCAAATTATTCAGAGAAGTGTTGTTTTAAAATAATAAAGAAATTATAACAATTATGGCAAGCGCAATTCGATACCACATAAATATTTCAAAGTCATTTTTTCTAATATACTTTAATAAAAATTCAATACATATAAGTCCAATTATAAAAGAAACTAAAATACCAACAATAAAGATACTTGCATTAGCTGAAATGATTGTTAATGTATTATCCTTTAAGAAAGTTAGTACTACGGCACCTAAGACAACTGGCGCTGATAAAAAGAATGAAAATTTTGCGCTTTCTTCGCGTCTTAATTTTAAACTACGGCCTGCAGCAATAGTTGTCCCGGATCTTGAAAAACCTGGAATAAGGGCGAAGACTTGAGAGGTACCAATAAGCAAAGCATCAATTATTGTTAAATCATTTATATCTTTTTCCATTTTAAAATGCTTATCAGCTAAATAAATAATAATTCCCATAATAATAAGAGCGGATGATATTACTAAAAGATTACCTCTTATTACATTTTCAATAATATCTTCAAATAATACACCAGCAATAGCGGCAGGAATTGTTGCCACTATAATAAAATAAAACACCTTTCCTTCTCTATCTTTATATCCCTTAGTAATTCCTTTGATAAAAATATTTAAAAAGTCTTTAAAGAAATATACTAAAATAGCTAATAATGTCCCTAAATGAAGGGCGACATCAAAAGCAATGGCTACGTTTTCATTAACTGCCGTTCCAATTTTAAAAACATCTCTAAAAATTATTAAATGGGCTGAACTGGAAATTGGTAAAAATTCAGCTATACCTTGTACTATTCCTAATATGATAATTCCTAACATTTAATCACCACTCCCTAATTTATATGCAATTGTAAAACCAATTACACCAAATATTAAACTAAATAAAATTATTGGAAAAGTTAAATTTATTATAGTTAATGGTTTTAAAATTAAAAAGACTGAACCAAGAACAAAACCGATAATAGCATAATATGTTTGAGTTTCAAACTTTTTCAAAAAATATTCTATTATTTTAGCAATTATAATAATACCTATTAAAATACCAAGACCAAAAGGTAATAAAATTAAAAAATTATTAAGCAAATCACCAGTTCCTTTTAAAGCGCTTACAAAATCGTTAATTGTATCTAAAATAGGACGATAATATCCTAGTATCATTAGCACGAATGAACCACTAATACCAGGTATTACCATTGTTCCGGCACCAATAATTCCTATCAAAAATAATTTGAAATATCCAAAATAATTTAAATTATCAAAATTAACCTGCTTACTTGGATTTAAAAACGATGTTGCCATTAAAGCTAAAAAGACAAATAAAAAAATTAATTTACTTATTTTACCTGATTGTGTAGTTTTAGCTTTTTTTATTAAAGTTGGCATGCCCCCCATAATCAGACCAATAAAGAATATATTAGTTTGTATTGGATATTTATCTAAAGATATTGTAATAAACTTACTAACTAAAACGATTCCTAAACCAGCACCTATACCAATAGTTATTAAAAAAATATTATTTTTTTTGAAATTACTAAAAAAAGTTGTTATTGCACTAATTAGGTCTTCATATATTCCTAAGGTAATTGCTAATGTGCCGCCACTTACACCAGGTATAATATTAGCTACCCCAATTAATGCTCCTTTTATTATTAAAATTAGTTTTCCCTTCATAAGACGTCACTTTCCTTTTCTAATATTAATTTTGTAATATTTTTAATTAATTTATAATTATCTTGTTTTGTTCTTTTTTTAGGTCCTCGTTCACGATTACCTTGTCGTCGATTTTCAATTGCAATATGTCTTTGCAAAAGTAAATAATCAAT
Source organism: uncultured Muribaculaceae bacterium (assembly GCA_964629735.1). Lineage (GTDB taxonomy): Bacteria > Bacillota_I > Bacilli_A > RF39 > UBA660 > CAZVQX01. The sequence goes on along the minus strand of CAZVQX010000012.1, from coordinate 1,115 downwards.
ATTACCGTTTGTATATATTAAACCCTTTGGATGAATAGCAAATGCATTTTTCATAAGCACTAGGGCAGCTAGTCCATAATCTTGTGTTACAACAATATCATTTATTTGAATTTTATTAATAATATGAGTATCAACATTTTGGTAACCTTGATCAACAATATAAACAGTACCATAATCACTTTGAATTAAATGATTTACGTCTGAATATATTATTAAATTAACTTTATATTTCTGACAAACTTCAGCAATTAATTTAATACTAGGACAGGCATCTGCATCAACAATTACATTCATTAATATCCCCCCTAAGTATTAATGTAAACATTATAACATAAATGTCAACATTTTACCTTATTTTTACATTGGTTGACACTGTTAATGGCTTTTTTAATTTATTAAGTTTATCAATATTAATTACTTTTTTATATTGGTTATTAACTATTAATAATTGGTTTTTTAGATCAAATAATAAAAATTTACTTTTTAAAGTTGGATATTGATATAAATTAATATTATTTTCATTACAAAAAACAACAAAATTATTTAATTCATTATTTATAAAGTCTAAATTATGAAAATCTTTCTCTGGGTTTTTAGTGATAGATTCTCCTAACGAAATAATAATATTTAATTCATTGATTTTTTTATCAATAACTATTTGTTTTAATTCTTCAATTCTTTTTAAAAATTTATTATTCATTCCTATTGTTTCATTTGGCATCATATGCACTAAATAAGCGAATTTTTTATTAAATGCAAGTATATTTGTACAACTAAATGTATTAGTTGTTGCAATTGCTTGTTTTTGATTATCTATCATACTACTACTATCAGTATTAACAACTTCAATTTGATTATTATAGTTTGATATATCAAAACCATTATATTGAAAATTTTTAATTAATTCTTGTTCATTCATTTTATCACCTATTTAATTATAAATTAATTATATCATATTTTATAATTTAAATTAATCAAAAGAGTCAAGAATGACTCTTTTGATTAATTTGTTTTTTCAATATTCTTAACATTAATTGCCGTTGTTACGGTCTTACCAATACCGGTGGCAAGAAAAAAATGTCCAGATTATTTGATCTGCCCCTTTGAAATTTATT
>CAZVQX010000011.1:0-25886 GCA_964629735.1 uncultured Muribaculaceae bacterium | reverse complement strand
AATATAACAGTTAATATTATAATTGTTGCTAATAATTCTAATATTGTAAAACCTTGTTTATTCATAATATCGCCCCATTATTTTAAACATGTCATATATATATATTAACACTGTAAATTACTAAAATCTAAATTTAATCTTTTTCGAGTTAAAAAAGCATTATATTAATATCATGCTTTAAATTAAATATATAATACTGAATTAAATTAATTAAAATATAAAAACCAAGATTATTTTAATCTTAGCTTTTTATATTTTAATTTAACTCAGATAATTTCTTTGCAACCCTTACCATTTGTGCACTATAGCCCATCTCATTATCATACCAGGCTATTACCTTTACTAATTGTTCACCATCTACTTCTAATACATTAGTTAATTGACCATCAATTAAAGCCCCTAAATGGGATCCGATTATATCAGATGAAACGATTGGGTCTAAAGTAAATGCAATTGTTTCATTTTGGTTATTTGCAAACATTTTATTAATTTCTTCAACAGATGTTTTTTTACTTAATTGTAATGATAAATCAACGACTGAACCAGTGGTCGTCGGCACTCTCAATGCACTTCCATCTAGTTTACCTTTTAAATTTGGTAATACCAAACCAATCGCACTAGCTGCACCAGTTGTCGATGGAATAATATTAGCTGCCGCTGCACGTCCTCTTCTTGAATTAGCACCTTTTTTATGTGATATATCTAATACAGTTTGATCATTTGTATAAGCGTGAACTGTTGTCATATAACCTTTTTTAATACCATAGTGTTCTTCTAATAATTTAACTACAGGCGCTAGACAATTGGTTGTACAGCTTGCTGCACTTACAATTTGCTCGCTACCATCTAAAATATCATCATTAACGTTATAAACAATAGTTTTTAAATCTCCTTTAGCGGGAGCTGAAATAATAACTTTTTTAGCACCAGCTTCTATATGTGCCATTGATTTTTCTTTACTTGTAAAAATACCTGTACATTCAAATACAAAATCAATATCTAATTCTTTCCATGGCAAATCGGATGGATCTTTTTCTGCATATATTTTTATTTCTTTACCTTTAACAATAATGCTATCATCTGTATAACTTATTTCATCTGTTAGATAACGACGGTGACTTGTATCATATTTTAATAAATATGCTAATTGTTCAGCATCTGTTAAATCATTAATTGCTACAATTTCAAAATCAGGGTCATCCTCCATTATTCTAAAAATTAATCGTCCTATTCTTCCAAATCCATTAATTGCTACTTTTTTCATTTTATCCCTCTTTCTATTATTCAAAGCAACTACCACCAATAAATTCTCTTAAAATTGAATCATTCGGTACAGCGTCACTTGGCATTGGTAAAAAATTTCTTAAAAAATTAATTAAACGTAAAGCTTCAGGGTATACTGGGTCATTCTCATCTACTGAAAATAATAACGGCTCAGCATATGTTTTTAAAATACATAATTCATATATTAATGCTGAATTCAATATAACATCAGCATCGTCTTGATATGGGAAAATATATTCTTTTTCTCCTTTTCTAATTTGATCCCACATTCTTAAAGTATCCGCTGCATTATAACCACGATGCTTATTATCACGAACAATTCTTCTAAGTTTTCTTGTATCACTCGTATGAATACGATTATGGTTATCAATATTTAATTGGGTTAATGGGCTTATATATATTTTAAATTTATTTTTTCTTTCAATTGACATCGTTAATTCTTCATTAAGGCCATGTAAACCCTCAATAATAATAATATCATTATTACCTAATAAAAGTCGCTTGTTTCGATACTCGCGTTGACCTGTTAGAAAATTAAATTCCGGCAATAAAACATCCTCACCATTTAATAAGGCTGTTAAATCACGATTAAACAAATCAACATCAATAGCCCTAATAGATTCAAAATCATAATTACCAAATTCATCTTTTGGTGTATCTTCTCTATTTAAAAAGTAATCATCTAATGATATTTGATGTGTTTTTAATCCGTGGCTTTGCAAATAAACTTCTAATTTTTTTGATGAAGTCGTTTTTCCACTAGAAGAAGGCCCGGCCATTAAAACAATCTTTATATCATTTTTGTTTTCGGCAATCCTATCAGCAATTCTTGATAGTTGACCGTTATAATATGCTTCTGCTAATCTAATTAAATCATCATATTTTCCTGTTGATACAACTTTATTTAAATCGGCAGCATTTGCGATATTTAATACTCTACCCCATTTTGTGTAATCTAAGAATGATTTATACAACATTTCGTGGTGAACATAATCCAAAGTCAATTCAGGATTATCTACATTAGGATAACTTAATACAAAACCATTATCGCTAATATAAGTTAATTTAAAATTATCTAACTCTTTAGTACTATAAACCATCTCACTATAAAAATAATCATATAAATCGTCTAAACGATATAATGTGATATAACTATTACTAATATATTTTAACGCTTTTACTTTATCAAGTCTATTATTCTTTTTAAAATATTTTATGGTATCGTATCTTGAAACATTAACTTTGGTAAATAAATAACCTTCTTTTACTATTTGATTCATCTCTTCCTCGATTTTTTCGACCACTGGTTTATCAATATCAACACCCATTATTTCACAATAAACACCATTGTCTATTGAGTGTTCAATAACTAATTGACCTTTATTTAAAATACGTTTAGTTGCTAAAACAAGCATATAGTATAAACTATTTGCATATACACTATGACCAACAGTGCTACTACGATCAAAAAAATCAATATTACATTTTTTGGTTATCTTATCACTAAGTCCTACAATATCATTATCAACTTTAGCTATAAGAATAGGAAAATTAAAATATTTTTGAAAACTTTTGCTTACTTCCAACAAAGTTGTATTTATCGGAAATTCTTTAGTAACTGTATTACGAAAAGTAACAGTAACCATTTTATCCATAATATCCCCTCTATTCTATCTAGTCAATTACATTTTATCAAAAAAATAATTTTTTGTCACATTTTTCAATGAATAATTTTTATATTTTACACTTATTATAATGTTAGGGGATGATAATTTGAGTTTAATACCAACAGTAATCGAAAAAACAAATAACGGTGAAAGAGCATATGATATTTATTCGCGATTATTAAAAGAACGAATTATTATTTTATGTGGAGAAATCAATGATTTAAATTCCAATACAATTGTTGCTCAGTTACTTTATTTAGATTCATTAAATAATAATGATATTAGTTTATATATTAATTCACCTGGTGGTAGTGTCACAGGTGGAATGGCTATTTATGATACTATGAATTTTATTAAAAGTGACGTTTCAACCATATGCATTGGCATGGCGGCAAGTATGGCAGCTTTATTATTAGCAAGCGGGACAAAAGGAAAGAGATACGGACTACCGAATTCAGAAGTAATGATTCATCAGCCGCTTGGTGGTGTTCAAGGTCAAGCTACTGAAATTAAGATTGCCGCTGAAAGAATATTAAAAATTAAAGACAAATTAAATATTATATTAGCTAATAAAACCGGTCAAGAATTAAAGAAAATTGAAAGAGATACTGAACGTGATAATTTTATGGAAGCAAAAGAAGCCTTAGAGTATGGTTTAATAGATGAAATATTAAAACAATAAAAAAATAAAGTTTAAAACTAAAACTTTATTTTTTTTATAATTTCTTTCGGATTTTTTTTCATATTTAATAAAATAATCTTTTCTTTATCATCTTTATTATAAGTTATTTTAATCTCCCAATTAAAATCAATATTAGTTTTGGGCACTGCTTTATGATCGTATCGACTATTAACACTTAAGTTACTATTTTTAAAAAAAAGATCAGCAACATACAATTTATTTGGTACTAAAGATAGTCCTAGACTGCTTTTTAAAGTATTGGAATATCGATAACTAAGATCAGTAATCTTTTCATCAAAAATAATCTCATCGATTTCATTATTATCATTAATAATTAAAAATTTTATATAATGATCTTCAATTGTTAAAATAACCGGATAATTTTTAGGAACATCATCCAAACCAAATAAATGGACACATACCAAACTTTCTTTATTATTTAACTCTTCGGTTTTTAATTCAGTTATTAAACTAATTTTTGATTTTGATGAGACTTTAGCTACTATATTATAATAAAATACTAGTGATAGTATATGCCCTAATGTAATAAATAGTGCAGACATAAAAGTTATTATATTATGGTGATAAAATGAATAACGAAATAATGATATTGTTAATCCAAAAAAGATATAACCACTTATAATAGTAAAAATTAAAAAATAATCAGCTTTATTTTTATTAACCAAAATTATTAATATAATTGGCAGAACGGCTAATAATTCAACACTTTTAATAACACTATAATTATCTTTATATAACACAATTCCAGGCCTTATTAATAATACTCCTATAATTATTAAAATTGGTGAATAGAACAAAATGTTTTTTTTATAAATTAAGAGTGCTTCTTTATTTTTATTACTTTGCATATTAAAACCTTTATTTTTAAATTAATAAATATTTTACTTATTAGATTTTATTAAAATTTTAATATCTCGAAGCACGTTGAAATCTTGTTTTTTTTGATTGTTATATGCCTTTTGAACTTCTTCAAAAGAGTATTCACTCCTTTTTGCCTCACCAAAAAGCACATCACTCATTACTACTTTTTTATCAAAAAATTCTTTATTACGATCTTCTAATATTTTGTTACACTCAACACATTTACAAGTCCAATAAAGACGGCCTTCATATGAGTCATTTTCTGATTTTAAAAAATACCATAAAGGATGTTTACAACTTTCTTGTTTTTCTTTGATCAATTTTAAAATTTTAAATTTTAAAATTTCTGCTTCCTTTTTTAAATTATTATATTCTTTAATAACTCTTTCTTTTTCTATTGAATTTAATCGTTCTTCAATATTGCATAATTCTTTTTTTGAATTTAATAATTGATTTTCAATTTTATCCATTCTATCACTCCATAAATTAATTATAACACAAAACAACTGGATAACAATATATTTTATTAAAATTAAAACTGATTCCATTCTAATCGGGAATCAGTTTTATTATTTATTTCATTTGCATATTTTGCATATTCGATTGACCAGCTATTTGTTGTTGTCCTAATTGTACTAATCTCTTAGTGATTTCGCCACCAACCGAACCATTTAATCGTGATGCTGTATCTGGGCCTAAAGTAACGCCAAATTCTTTTGCAATTTCATATTTCATTTGATCAATTGCTTGTTTTGCACCTGGTACAACTAGTTTGTTATAATTTTGATTTGTACTGTTGTTCATATATCTCACCACCTTTATTAATATAATTAACAAAACTATAAAAATAATAAGCGGTAAGTTTTGGCATAATAAAAGACAGTTTCCTGTCTATTATTTTGATTGAAATTGTGATTGATTACTTATGTTTTGTTGACCCATTTGGACTAAACGACGAGTTATTTCACCACCAACAGTTCCATTTAATCTCGACGGTGTATCAGGCCCCATTGTTACACCAAATTGACTAGCAATTTCATATTTCATTTGATCAATTGCTTGTTTTGCGTTTGGTACAACTAATTTATTTTTATTTTGCATATTTTGATTAGCGTTATTCATATATATATCACCTCCGTACATTATTAGTTTGTGTACAGAGAAATTTTTAATACCTTTTTAATATTGGTAATTTTTACTTATAATAAATCGTTAAACTTTTCAGGATTTAAATTACTAATGGTTTCAATATTTTGAACACATTCTTCAACTAATTTTTCATAATTGAAATTTTTTTCATATTCAAGACATTTTGATAAAACAGGATTTATAACAGGATGCTTAGGCACAAATATTGTACAACAGTCTTCGTATGGTAAAATACTTGTTTCATAAGTATGAATTTTTCTTGATAAATCTATTATTTCGATTTTATCCATACATGATACTGGGCGAATAATAGGAAAATTAGTAACATTATTAATAACAAGTATACTATCTAAGGTTTGACTAGCAACTTGTCCAATACTTTCGCCGTTAATAATGGCTTTACAATTATTATTTTTAGCAACCTCAGTCGCTATTCGATACATCATTCTACGCATTATGGTTATATTATAACTATGAGGAACATTTTTATATATTTCCTCTTGTAATTTTGTAAATGGTACCACATGTAGTTTTATATTTCCGGAATATTTATTTATTATATTAGCTAACTCAATTACTTTTTCTTTTGCTTGTTGACTAGTGTGGGGTGGTGATTCAAAATATAGACATTCTAAATCAATTCCACGTTTTAAAGCTAAATAACCAGCTACTGGGCTATCAATTCCACCACTTAGCATTAGTAATCCTTTTCCTTGAACGCCAACAGGATATCCACCGATCCCCCGAATTTCATTTGAATAAATAAATGTTCCATCATTTCTAATTTCAATATTAATTAAAAGTTCCGGATTATGAACATCAACTTTAAGTGAAGTGTTTTTTAAAACTGTACCACCGATTATATTGTTTACTTCCATACTAGATATTGGAAATTTTTTATCAGCTCGCTTTGTATAAATTTTAAAAGTTTTAAAAGTTGTTAATTCTTGATTATCAATAATTTCTACAACTTTATTTTTAATATTTTCTATATTATTATTAACTTTATAGGCAATTACTATACCATGAATACCAAAAATTAATGTCAAATGATTAACTACTTCATCTATATATTTATTATCAACCATAATATACATTCGTGAATGATCTTTTTTTATTGTCAAATCATATTCTTTTAATAAATTATATATATTTTTTTCTAACAAACGAATAAACATATTACGATTACCTTTTTTCGTTGATAATTCACCATATTTTATTAAGATTAATTTTTCCATAAATCCCTCCTATTTAAAAAAGTAATAAAACTATTACTTTTTATCATATAAATTAATTAATTTTTCATATATACCTGGCTCTATTTTATTTAATGAATTAATTGATAGTTCCAGAGACCTGTGATATTCGCCTTTGTAAAATAAAACTTCAGAATATAACAAACTTTTATCTAAATCATTAATCGAACTACGATATCTATTACCATAAACAATTGCCATTTCAGCAAACATTGCTGTTTTCAACATTTCTTTAGTTGTGTTGTATAATTTTAAAACTAAATCACGAGCAGTATCAACCCTTGTATTTAAAACACTAATTGTTATAGGAGTTTTACCTAATTCAACAACAATTTCACGAATAGCGGCACTTGCTTCATTTAATTGAACATAATATGAATTTGGTATGACTGGAAGTTTGTATTCTCTCATTTTACGTTTTGATTCCTTTAGAATTAACTTAACCTCATCTAACTGTTGACGCGCTCTCATTTCATCCTCTTTCATGCTACCAATAGCATCTAAAGAGGTATCAAGTCGTTCTTCAATTTGAACTAATTTTAAATTTAAACCTTCTATTTCTGATACTAATTTAGAATAAGCAAAAGTATTATTACTAGTATGTGATATTAACGTTTTATAATCCTTATTTAAATTTTTTATTTCTTTACGAACTACATTTAATAATTTTATATCATCAGTTGATAAATTATAAATTTTTTTAACATCTTCTATTTGAGTAAATATATCATTTACTAATTGATTGATGCGATCAAGTTTATTTTTAAATTTTTCTTTTGTCTCTTCATAGGTTGAACGATTTATTTTTTCTTTTTCAAAATCATTAAATAAAGAATCAAAATAATCTAATAAAACTTTTAATTCAAATAAACTATCTTCTAAATTTAAAACTTTTAAGCGGTCAAATATATCATCAATTTTTTTATTAGCTTCTTCTATATTATATTCAACATTTAAATAACCTAATGGATAACCATTTTGTGTCATTAAATCATATGTTTTTTGAACCTCACTAATTTTTTTAGGTAAAATATTAGTTGCCATCATAACAATTACAGGAGCCTCTTCAACGACATTTTCCATATGTTTTAACATTTCATCAATTGCTTTAATAATCTGAGTAACTTCGGTATATTCATTATTTTCCATAAATTCTTCAAACTTTTCAAAACGATGTGCTATATTTTCGAATTGTAAAGAAACAGTATTAGCAACTGAACCATATTCTAATTTATGATCAACAAATTTTTGATAAAGTTCTCTATATTTAGCTTTTAACTTAGTAATAATTGCACGATTTCTTTCTTCACTAGTTGTTATTTCTTTTATTTCTTCTAATAAAAATTCTGAATTAGTACGAACTTTATAAATTTCAATTTCTAGTTTAGCTAGTTTATATGTTGTGCCCTTATAGTCCATCCTCGATAAGCAATATTCAGTTTCGATAAGCATATCAGTAATTTTTGGAATTTGATTGTTCTTTATTTCTTCTAATCTCTTTTTCCAATCGTTATACATTATTTCTAATTTTTCATTTTTTAAAAAAGCTTCTATTTTACTCAATTCTGGAGTAATAGGTGCACTTTCTATTACGTTTTTCTCATACTCTAATCTATCTATTTTATTTTTTAGTTTTTTATTCTTATGATTTTGAATGAGGTTTAAAACACCAATTATTACAATTACGGTAATAATAAATATAGTTATAATTATTAAAGATATTTCATTCATAATAATCACCTACTTTAATTTTATCATATCTCGACTTTTTTTGCACGAAAATTTATCTTAAAAGTTCACTTATTATAAATATATTTATTTTTCAACATATTATTAATTAAAACGTGATTTTAGTGTTGACTTAAAAAGGAAATCATATTATAATTATAACTGCAATTACATCTATGCAGCGTTATATCGGAAATATTAATGTGTTTGTTACCTTTTGTGTTATGAGTAACTTAGGCTGCAAGTGAAAGTATTAAAATAGACACCCTAATGTTTTGCGGTTAACCTCGATGTTTTGTGCAAATATCGAAGGAGGGAAATTATGGCAAGATATACTGGACCAATATACAAAAAATCAAGAAGATTAGGATTTTCAGTATTAGAAACAGGAAAAGAACTAGCTAAGAGACCTTATGCTCCAGGACAACATGGGCAAAAAAGGGCTAGAAAACTATCTAACTATGGACAACAATTACAAGAAAAACAAAAAGTTCGCTTTATGTATGGTTTAAATGAAAAACAATTTAAAAAGACATTTGAACAAGCAAAAAAGTTAAAAGGTGTTCTTGGTGAAGATTTCTTAAAATTACTTGAGAGTCGTTTAGATAATATTGTTTATCGCATTGGTTTTGCAAATACTAGACAAGCAGCAAGACAATTGGTAAACCATGGTCATATTACGGTTAACGGAAAAAAAGTTGATATTCCATCATACCAAGTGAAGCCCGGTGATGTTATTTCGGTTCGTGAGAAATCTAAAAATCATCCTGTTATTTTATCTTCATTAGAAGCGATTTCTAAACGTGTTGAATTCATTACTTTTGATGAAAATAAACTTGAAGCTGTTTATGTAAGATATCCAGAACGTAGTGAATTAAATCAAGAAATTGATGAAGCATTAGTTGTTGAATTTTATAACAAATAAAAAAAATTCCATTTTGGAATTTTTTTTATATTTTCATATGTTTTTTATATTTTGTTAAGACACCTTGTTTATTTTTTGATAAACTAGGCTTTAATTGAAAGACTCCAGGGTAACAATTGCCCTCAATTATAATAGGACCATCATTTGTAATCGCAACATCCCAACCTATATAGCCAACCTCTGGAACCATTTTAGCCGCTTCTTTAACAAGATTAACCGCTTCCTCAAACATAGGAACCTTAAAGCCAATAATCGACTGATTGGTTATAGGATGAATTGTAAAAATATTATCATTTTTATCAATAGCCGGATTAACGACTATTCCATCATCACTTAAAATAGTATACATACCACCACCATTAAAATTATCAACAATTGATCCATTTCCTAATTTTAAAACAGCTTGTAAGAAATGGCTATTACCATTTTCAATAAAAGTGAACATTCTAAGTGAATTAACCGAATCAGCATACAATTCATTTAATTTGGAATGTTGACTAATATATTCCTCAATCAATAGTTGATTATTTTTAACTAGTTGCTCATATATTTGTTCAAAATTTACATTGGCATCATATTCAATTTTTAAAATCCCATTTCCACCAGTACCAGCAATTGGTTTGGCAATTATTTTTTGGTGTTCTTTTAAAAATTTTTCAAACTCTTCAATATTGTTATCTAATTTCAAATATTTTCTTTTAGTAAAATCTTTAAATAATTTATGAAACTGGACCTTATCATCAAAAATATACCATTTACTTTTATCATTATATTTTTTTACAATTTGATTATTAATACCTCTCGTCACATAAGTTTTTCTTTGTTTGGAATTTAAATTATAAAACTCAAATTCCAAATAATCATAATAACCAGCTTGATATCTTATCCCACACCAAACTACATCTAAAAATATAATAATAGTATTTTTATTTGATTTTTCACTGATTTTTTTTATTGTTTTAAACATATTTTTTTTATCTAGGTTTTTTACAGCATAAAATAAATATTTTGTTCTCCCCATATTTCACCTTAAAAATACCCTAAAAAATATTTTTTCTTTCCCCTGCGAATAATTATTAATTCATTATCTATAGCTACATTTTTACTAACAACAAAATCTTCTTCTAAAATCTTTTCATTGTTAATTATAATTGAACCGCTATTAATAAATTCACGTGCTTCACGTTTACTTGAACAAACATTGTATTCAACTAAAAAGTCAACAATGTTTAATTCTTTAGTTATTTTAAAACTAGGCACTTCTTTTAAAGCCTCTTTAATACTATTAACATCTAATTGTTTAAAATCGCCACTAAATAATGCTTCACTGATATTAACTGCGTTTTCATATTCTTCGTTACCATGTAAAAAGGTAATAACCTCTTTGGCTAAAGACTTTTGTGCTAATCGGAGATGTGGTTCTTCTAAAACACTTTTTTCTAATTTTTCAATTTCTTCTTTAGATAAAAAAGTTAATTTTTTTAAATATTCTATTACTTTATCATCTTCTGAATTAAGTAAAAATTGATACATTTCGTAAGATGAAGTTTTTGTTTTATCTAACCAAACCGCTCCACCTTCACTTTTACCAAATTTGGTTCCATCAGATTTAGTAATTAAAGGCATTGTAAAACCATAAACTTCTTGACCTGTTTTCTTCCTAATTAATTCGATTCCAGAAGTAATATTTCCCCATTGGTCTTGGCCACCAATTTGTAAAGTACAGTTTTCTACCTCATATAAATGTAAGAAATCTAACGCTTGCATAATCATGTATGAAAATTCAGTATAAGTAATCCCTATTTCTAATCTTCTTTTTACTGTATCTTTACTCAGCATATAATTAATATTAAAAAATTTACCATAATCTCTTAAATAATCAATAAAGTTGATATCCTTAGACCAATCATAATTATTAACAATCTTAAAACCAAACAATTCTTTAATTTGTTTTGATAACTTATTATAATTATGTTCCAATTCTTCTTTTGTAATCATTGGTCTTTCAGTATTTGGTTTTGGGTCACCAATTAATCCAGTAGCGCCACCTACTAAAATAATAGGATTGTGACCACCATCTTTTAATCTTTTGGCAACTAGTAGGGATGAAAAATGACCAATATGTAAACTATCGCCAGTTGGATCAGTACCAATATAAAATGTTAAACCACCATTATTAATTTTTTCTTCTACATCCAGGCTTGTAACATTATCTATTAGACCGCGCCATTTTAATTCTTCAAATAACTTCATAATTTATCTTTTCCTCCCTTTTTTGGTTTTATTTTTTTCTTTTTCTAACATTTCTTCAAATGATTTTTTTTCGTCTTTTAACATTTGGATTTTATTTATTTTGGCTATTGGTTTAACTACATAGGTGTTTTTGTTATTAATGTAATTATCTACCTTTTTTATCATTTTATCATCCCTCTTATCAATTTATTATAACATACATTAATAATAGTTTCATTACATTATATATCTTTATCACCAATTTTTGCGGTAACTTTACTAATTGTTTTTTCAATAATTATTATTTTTGAAAAAATTTATAGTCTTTAAGACTGATATATTTTTATCTTTTACTTCAAGCATAATATCTACATCTTTAAAACTTTTAATATCTTCAACAAAATCATTTAGATTGATTGTTTTAGAATGACTCGTTTTTCCAGGGATTAAAGCTTGTGAATAATGAATTTTTGGCCTGCCATCTTTTTCTTTCCAAGTTTTTTTTACCTCTTCAAAATATTCAAAGAAAGTTTTATTGCTTTTGTTATTCAATTTAAAATGATAGATATCTAAAACAACAGGAATATGTAACTCATTTGACACATATAAAACATCGTCTAAATCAAAATTTTTATCATCATTTTCAACTATTAATCTATCCAGTATATTGTTTGGTAATTTTGTTGCCCGTACGATAAAACGCTCAATCGATTTTTCTTTATCATCATATTTTCCGCCAATGTGTAAAACAATTTTATGAGAATTATCTAGTTTTAGCGCATCTAAAAATCTTTTATGATATATTAAATCATTGATAGCATTATCAACTACCTCTTCTTTTGGGGAGTTTAATACTGTATACTGTCCTGGGTGCATAGAAACCCTTATATTATTTTTCTTTATTTTATCGCCAATTTTTAATAAAGTTTCTTTTTCTTCTTCCCACCATTTTATATTATTTATTTTATGAGAAGCAAAAGGAATAATATCTGAACTAATACGAAATAACTTTATATTATTATCAATTAAATAATCTATCATTAAATCTAACGCACTTAAATTGTGTTTAACTATATTTCTAATTTTCTCTTCAGTTACGTTATTTAATTTTATACCTTTTAACTGATATTTTTTATCACCCTCTATTTTGCATGCAAAACCAATATTTATCATATAATCACCTTTTTTAATTATATCATATAAAAATAAATTAAGAATTAATTTTAAAATAAAATATAATAATACAACAAAAATTAAATTATTATAATACATCATTTTATTAATTTAATTTTACTGGTATTTTTAGTGATTTGGTGTATAATATTTTATGTCAAGAATTTAAATAATATAATAATGTAGTGATTGGTGGTAATATTAGTATGAAAAAAAGAAAATTTAAAAAAGAAATTAAATTAATTTTATTGGTTTTTGTTGTAATATTATCATCTATATTCTGTTTTTTATTAAAAAGAGAAGTTAAAACAATAAAAACTTTTAAAAGTGAAAATATATTAGAACAAAAAGATAATTATAATATTAAAGTTTCATATCCTATTGTTCAAAATAAAAAGTTTTCTAATAAATTAAATAATTTAATAACACAGAAAATTAAATTATTTAAAGCGGAAGCCAAAAACTTAAAAAAAAATAGAACATATGAGTTAAATATTAGTTTTGACATTTACGATAACATGAATAATTTATTTACTTTTCATTTTACTGTTTATGAATTTTTAGGTGGGGCACACTATAATCGAGAAGATTTTATTTATTATTATGATTATAAAAAAAACGAAGAAATAAGATGGGAAGATTTATTTATTGATGAACAACAAGCTTTAAAATTATTATCAAACTTATCAAAAGAAAAGTTAAAGAATATTTATTTAAATGAATTGTTTTCTGATGAGGCATTAAATAATGGATTAGATTCTATTAAAGATAACTTTGAACTAATATTAATTGGAGATGAGGATGTAACTATAATATTTCCACCATATCAAGTAGCACCTTGGAGTTCTGGAGCTTTAAATATTATCTTGAATTATAATGAAATCAATAATTTATTAAATAATAAATTTAGAAAAAATGTCCAAATTGTTAAGGAGCAAAATAAGGATGCAGTTAATAGAAATCTTAGAGATGTAAATAAGCTTAAAGGAAAGAAATTAATAGCGCTAACATTTGATGATGGTCCTTCATACAATACAACATCTAAATTACTAGATGGTCTTAAAAGCCGGAACGCTAAAGTAACCTTTTTTGTACTTGGTAATAGAGTAAAACAACTTCCTAATATAGTAAAACGTGCTTATGAAGAAGGTCATACAATCGGTAGTCATACCTATAGTCACAAAAATTTATTTAACTTAGAGGATGAAGAAATATTAAAAGAAATTAATTATGCTAATGATCAAATTGAAAGTGTAACTGGGGTTAAACCTAAAGTTATAAGACCACCATATGGAAATTTTAATGAACATATTATCAATCTAACTAATATGACTTATATATTATGGAATATAGATACTATGGATTGGAAATATAAAAACGAAAATTATGTCTATAATAAAATATTAAATGATGCTAAAGATGGCGGAATTATTTTACTTCACGATTTATATGAAACTTCTGTTGATGCAGCATTAAAAGCAATTGATAAATTAAGTGAAGAAAATTATGCCTTTGTTTCATTTGAAGAATTAGAGCATTTAGATATAATTAAATTAAATAGAAACCACTATTTTTATTCGATTTATAATAATTAATTTATAAAACTTTAATGTAATTATTCATTTTTGCAACAAAAAGAAGGTTCATATATAATAGGTTGAACCTTCTTTTTTTATAAATCACCAATTAATGTTTCTCTTAAATATCTAAAATACAATTGAAAAATACTAGCTTTATTCACATCTTCACTAACGGTTACATCGGTTTCTCTTGTTATTTTGTCTCCTTCTTTAATAATTAAAGTCCCGATCGAATCACCTTTTTTTACTGGTGCTTTTATTGAATTGAGTTTAATTTCATAAGTTGGTGTTTTTTTGTTATCTGTTTTTTTATTTAAAATAGTTATATCTTGCATTGGTACTACACTTACAGTTTTTCGTTTTCCTTTTTCTACTTCAACTTTACCGATTGGGCTATTCTTAGAAAGTAAATATTCAACACTATATTGTGCGAAAGCATAATTTAACATTTCGGATATTTCATTATTTCTAACTTTACTATCTGATTCACCCATTACAATAGCAATTACTCGCATTTTATTTTTTTGGGCTGTTGCTGTTAAACAATAACCAGCCTCTGTTGTATAACCTGTTTTTAAGCCATCAACTCCGTCATAAAATCGTACTAGTTTATTAGTATTAACTAACCAAACCTTTCTCGGACTGTTAATCCTTAAATAATCTTCATAAATTGAAGTATATTCTAAAACTTTTTCATGTTTAACTAATTCTCTAGCCATAATTGACATATCATAAGCACTAGAGTAATGATTAGCCGTATCTAATCCATGCGAATTTTTAAAATTAGTATTTTTTAATCCTAGTTCCTTCGCGCGCTTATTCATCATTACAACAAAATTTGCCTCAGTCCCATATATTTTTTCTGCAAGCGCAACTGATGCATCATTACCACTGGCAACAGCTATGCCTTTAAATAAATCTTTAACACTCATTTCTTCGCCTGTTTCTAACAAAATTTGGCTTCCCCCCATACCTGAAGCATTTTCACTAACAGTTACCATTTCATCCCATTTAATAACACCTTTTTCGATATTTTCAATGATTAACAACATTGTCATTATTTTAGTCATTGATGCTGGCGGGTATTTTTCATGTGAATTTTTTTCGAAAATTATTTCACCAGTACTCGCCTCAATTAATATGGCACTTTTAGCATTTTTAGCTAAGCCTAACTCCTCCGCCCTTATTGGAACAATAGAGAACATTAATAATATTAATAAAATTAAAATTGTTTTTTTCATAATTCACCTCTACTTAAAGTTATGTTATTAATATTTAATTAATGATATTTATTAATTCCTTGATTAAAGATCTTGCTCGTAGTATAATTTTATTAGGTGATAATATGAAGAAAAAACAAAATTTTTTAATTTTATTAATTATATTAGTTATTATAGGTGGTAGTGGATTTATTAAATATAAAAATTATAAAAATAGTTATCAATTTAAATTAAAAGAAAAAGGTTATAATAAAGATGAAGTAAAGATAATTGTTGATAAATTCGACGAAAATCAAGTTGAATTAATTATTGATAAAGAATATAATGATAAACTAATTTCAATTACTAATCATAAATATTTTATTAAAGATAAACTAAATAAGTATATTACTTATCAAGAAAATAATAAAGATTTAAATATTGACGAAATAATAAGCATTGTAAATGCTGGAGCGGACAAAGATTTTTATACAGAAATTACTAAAACAGACACATCAAAAGGAAATTTAATGTTAGTTAATAAATTTTATCATTTAGAAGAAAATTTTAAATTTGATGATATTGTTCCAATTAGCAATCAGTATGCATACGCTGATCACAGCGCTAGAAAAAAAGTACATGATCAATACATTAGTATGTGGCATGCCGCAAAAAAAGAAGGTCACACTTTAATTGTTACCTCTTCATATCGTGATTATGAATTACAAGATTATTTATACAATAATTACAAAAATGTTCATGGTGAAGAAGAAGCCGATACTTTTTCAGCAAGACCAGGACACTCTGAACATCAAACAGGACTAGCTCTTGACATCGTTACCTATGGTTCAGGTTTAAATGAAGATTTTTCTAAAACTAAAGAATATGAATGGATGAAAAAGAATGCCCATAAATATGGTTTTATCATTAGATATCCTAAAGGTAAAGAGCACATAACTGGATACATGTTTGAACCATGGCATTATCGCTATGTTGGAAAAGATATTGCCAACAAAATATATGAATTAGATATTACATTTGATGAATATTATGAATTATATATAAAATAACTTATGATTTATTTCTTAAGTTTTTTTTAAATCATAAAATTATAATAGGTGATAAAATGAATAAATATTTATTAATTTATACATCATTAATTATTTTTATATTATTTATATATTCATATTATAAAATATTTTATATAAAAACAATTAAAAATCCCAATGATTTACTAGTACTCGTTAATAAAAAAAATAAACTTTCTAATAATTATATTCCAAATGATTTAAAAACTATTAATATTAAATATGCTTATCAAAACAAACAATTAAGAGAGGTTGCTAAAATAAATTTTGAAAAATTAGGTTTTGATGCAAAAAAAATGGGACTTAATATTATTGTAGTTTCTGCATATCGTGATTATAATTATCAAAAAAAATTATATAATTATTATATTAAAAAAAACGGAAAAAAATACGCTAGGCGGGTATCTGCAAAACCAGGACACTCTGAACACCAAACCGGCTTAGCAATTGATGTTATGGGCAGTAATGATGATTATAACTTATTTAATGAAAGTAAAGAATTTGAATGGATGATTAATAATGCCTATAAATATGGTTTTATTTTAAGATATCCTGAAGATAAAGAAATAATAACAGGTTTTAAATATGAGCCATGGCATTATCGTTATGTTGGAAAAGAGGTTGCTAAAATTATTTATGAAAAAAGAATAACTTTAGAAGAATATTTTTTATTTTTCAAGTAAAAAAACAGAATTAAATCTGTTTTTAAAATTGATTACAACTGCCACAACTAACATCTACAGCTTGATTTTCTTCTGAACAAGTATATTGTGGTGTATATGTGTGACGATAAATATGTCTATTTACTACATGAGTGTGAACTGGACACACATGAGGCACTTCGTGAAAAAACTCTCTTTGAACACAGTTAGTTTTGGTAGGTTCAACAATCGGACACATTGGTTGCCCCATTGGTTGACCCATTTGTGGCCCCATTCCACCACCCATTATTGGTTGCCTAGGCATGCAACATTGTCTTTGATTTAACATATTACAATCCCCCTTATCTATTTCTATAATATGACAGGGGCAAATAGTTGAATATGTTAAATGCCTTAAAATGGCATTTTAAAATTACCATTATTAATTTGTTTCATCATTTTTTTCATTTGTTCAAATTGTTTTAACAATCGATTAATTTCTTCAACGCTACGTCCAGAACCATTGGCAATTCTTTTTTTACGGCTTGCCTTTAAAATTTCTGGATTTTTTCTTTCTTGAGGTGTCATCGATAAAATAATAGCCTCAACGTGAGCAAGATCCTTTGGATCAATATTAACGTTGTTAAGTCCCATTTTTGAGGCACCAGGTATCATTTTTATTATATTTTCTAATGGTCCCAGTTTTTTAATTTGATTTAATTGACTTAAAAAATCTTCTAAATCAAATTTACCACGTTTCATTTTTTTAGCTAATTCTTCAGCTTCTTCTTTATCAATTACAGCCTCAACTTTTTCGACCATACTTAAAAGGTCACCCATACCTAAAATACGATTAGCCATTCGGTCCGGATGAAATTCATCAAGTCCATCCATTTTTTCACTAACACCAACAAATTTAATTGGTAAATTAGTTAAATGACGAATTGATAAAGCAGCCCCACCTTTAGTATCGCCGTCTAACTTAGTTAAAACTGTTCCAGTTAGTGGTAATTGATTATTAAATCCTTCAATTACGTTAATAGCATCTTGACCAGTCATACTATCAACCACTAATAAAATTTCATGTGGACTAACTGTATTATTAATATTATTTAATTCAGTCATTAAAACATCATCAATATGTAGACGACCAGCTGTATCAATTAATACATAGTCATAATTATTTTCAATGGCATATTTTATTCCATTTTGTGCAATAAGAACTGGATCACCATTTCCTTCTTCATAAACCGTAATATTTAATTCTTTTCCAATTTGTTTTAATTGATCAATAGCCGCTGGTCGATAAACATCACAAGCAATTAACAGTGGATTTTTTTTGTGCTTTTTACGAAGAAAAAGTGCTAGTTTACCAATAGTTGTTGTTTTACCACTACCTTGTAGCCCAACAACCATTAAAATGGCAGGCTTGCCTTTTAAATTTAATTCCTCTTGTTCTTCTCCTAATAATCTAACTAATTCATCTTTAACAATTGAAACAAACAATTCACTTGGTTTCAAGCTTTTTTGAACTTCTTCGCCTAAAGATTTTTCTTTAACATTATTAACAAATTCTTTTACTACTTTATAATTAACATCAGCCTCTAATAGCGCTAATCTAATTTCTCTAGTAATTTCATTAATATTATCTTCAGTTATTTTTCCATAACCTTTTATCTTATGAATTGCGTTTTGTAATCTATCTCCTAAGCTTTCAAACATTTTTATCACCTTTCCCTATTATAACATTTATTAAATGATATAAAAAAGATGAAACCATCTTTTATAACTTATTTATTTCATTTTTTATAATATTTGCTGATTCTTTAAATAATAATTGTTCTTCTTCTGTTAATTTTAACGGTGACAAACCAACAACACCTTTTTTATTAACAATACTAGGCATTCCTATATATATATCATAATCTTTATTATAGGCTGATATTGTTAGAATAGTACTTTCATTATTTAAAATTGCATTAGTAATTCTAACTAAAACCATACCAATGCCATAATAGGTTGCCCCTTTGCGCTCTATAATATCATAAGCAGCATTTTTAACATTTAAACTAAACTCATTTAATTCATCCAATGTAAAATATTCATAAACACTACTACTACCTATAAATGCATTTGACCAAGGTACAAATTCACTATCACCATGTTCACCCAAAACATAAGCGTGAACATTTTTGGGATTTATGTTTAATCTTTCCCCCATCAAATATCGTAGGCGAGCAGTATCTAATATGGTACCACTACCTATAACTTTTCCCTTAGGAAATTTAGATGTTTTTTGTACAATATATGTCATTATGTCAACAGGATTAGTTGCAATTAGAAAAACACCGTCAAAACTAGTTTTTAATACATTATCAATAATACTATTAATAACTCGTTCATTTTTCTTAATAAGCTCTAATCTGGTTTCACCTTTTCTTTGATTTGCACCAGCACATATACAAACAATAGCTGCATCAAGACAATCATTGTAGTCTCCTACTTTTATATTTATTTTACTTGGCGCGAAAGGGAGACCATGATTTAAATCCATAACTTCGCCCTCTAGTCTTTGTATATCAATATCAATCAATACTAAATCAGTTACACTTGTTTTTTGATTAAGTAAGGCATAAGCATAACTCATTCCTACATTTCCACAACCAATTATAACTACTTTATTTTTCATTTTTCACCGTCCATCTATCAACAACATCACTATTACTACTATAAGGTTCCGGATTTGGTAATTGCATTTTTACAATCATCGGAACTTTAAAAGCTTTACCAAAGGCAACACATGTACCTGGTTGTAAACTCTTTTGTTTTTCTACTATTTCAATACTTATATTTGGCAACATTTGTCTAATATATTCTAAATCACGAGGATGACTCATTTTAAAAATTAAGAAATTACTACATTGTGAAATAACAGTTTCTGATATTTCTACCGGTCTTTGTGATATTAAATTTAATATCATGCCGTACTTTCTCCCTTCTTTTGCCACCCTTTCAAATATATTATAACCTAATAAATAATTATCAATATCATTTTGAACATAACGATGGGCTTCTTCTAAAAATATATGCATCGGAATAGAAGCTCTTACTTTTAAGTTTTTGGTAAAATCAAACAATAATTTAGCAAATATTTTAGTAACAAACTTAGCAAACCAATCATCAACATCTTCAAGATTAAAGTTAACTATTTGAGCTTTTTTACCATCAACAGAAACTAAACTAGCAATAAAACTTTCTTTCGTTACAAAATTTTTAACATCAAAGAATCTAGCGTATTCGCCTACAGTTATAGAATGTAAACGAACTTTTAAAGTAATTGCATTATTAAATGTTTTTTCATTACGTAGTAAACCCTCTGATATTAAAGTAAATTCTAAAGCTTTTTCTAAATCCTCTAAAGAATATGGATTGTTATTACTTGGAATATATTTTTCTATTTCATCATCCATAAAAGAAGTAATATAATCAGTAATTAAAATACTTTCAGTAAAGTTACCTGCGGTATCAATTGTGAAACATTCACGAAATTTTCGAACATAACCGACACCGTGAATTGGTGCTTCTAAATTAAACTTTTCAGTACTAGTACTGGCGATAATTGAGAAAATATCATTACGTTTGCTAGAAGAAGTTTGATTAGTATAAAGAATTGTCATAATTGCTTTAGCAATTAAATGATTTTTATATTTTTCAGCCATTTCACTTTTTTCAGCAAATACTCTAACTAATTTTAACATTCTCTCAATTATTGGCAACTGACCATGTTCTTCAGCGGATAAAAGTAATGCCATCTCATCAACACCAAGTAACCATAAAGGTATTTGTAATTGATATGCATTTTTTTGATTTTTATTAGTAGAATATATTTTAAAATTAAAATTAGGATTAATTTTATTTATAACAGAAAATGCATTATGATATTCTCCATATGCATCAAAAATAAAAAAGTTAGATTTAAAAGGGATAACGTTTTTATTCCAAAAAACACTTTGTAAAAGTCGTGCTACACCATATGATTTACCACTTCCACTATTACCAAACACAGCCATATGATTACTAAATAAATCATTGATATCAACATAAATAGGAAAGTTATCATATAGTGGTGACATACCTAATAAAAAACTGCTAGGTGTATTTTGACCAAAAATAAGTCCTACTTCTTCTTTATTAACAATTCTAATTTTTGCAGATAAGGTTGGCTTTCTAATAACCCCACCAATAAATTTATTATTAACAATTTCGCCTAAAAAACGGATTTTTATTATTTCAGAACTTATATCCTCTATTTCGCCTAATATTTTCTTGTTATCATCATCAAATATAACATGTAAATTCATTAAATTAGTAGCCAACGGCATACCATCTTTAATACGAACATGTGCAATATTATCACTTATATAAACAATCGTACCAAACATTCAACTCACCCTTTATATTAATTTTATTATTTCTTTTTTTAATTCTAAATCAATATTTTCAATTAATTCTTTTATCCTTTTACCTTTTTCATATAATTGTAGTTTCTTTTCATAATTAATTAATTTTTTTTCAATATCTTTTACTTGTTTATGAATTGCATTACGACTAACATCATTATTTTCACTTATTTCAGCTAAACTTAAATTATTAAAATAATAATCTTCAAAATAAAGTTGCTGTTTTTTTGTTAATAAACTTCCATAATAATCATAAAGTGAATTTATATAAACAATATTTTCCATCATCTAACCCAAACCATACTTATTATAACAAAAATAGCACCTACAATATATAGAATAGTAAATCCTTTTCTTTTATATATTTTATTATTATTAAAAGCCAAAGTTAATAACAATAACACTAATAATATTTGGGTAATTATTAAAACCCAGTCAATATTTAATGTAATTATTCCAAAGGCAATAACAAAAAAACTTAATATTGCCTGAACTAAAATACAAACACGTTCAAATTGATTTAAATTATCAAAATCTTTTTTCATAAAATCCTCCTATTTTACTAAATCCTTAAATAAACCATATATATATTTTTCTACATCAAAAACTTGTAAATCCTGCATCCCTTCACCAAGTCCAATATATTTAACAGGTATTCCAACATTTTCTTTTATCGCTAAAACAATACCACCTTTAGCAGTTCCATCTAATTTTGTTAAAACAATTCCTGTTATATTAGTTATTTCATTAAAACTTTTGGCCTGACTTATACCATTCTGACCTGTTGTTGCATCAATAACTAATAATGTTTCATGAGGAGCATTTGGTATTAATTTACCAATTACCCGATTCATTTTCTCTAATTCATTCATTAAATTAGTTTTGGTTTGTAGACGCCCGGCGGTATCAATTAAAACAACATCATATTGTTCTTCAAGCGCGATTTCAAGTCCTTCATATATAACGCTAGCTGGATCCCCTTCTTTAGATACAACCCTTGAACCTACTTTTTCACCCCACTCTATTAATTGTGGAATCGCACCAGCACGAAAAGTATCCCCCGCAACTAATAAAACTTTTTTACCCTCATTAATTAGTTTATGAGCAAATTTGCCAATGGTTGTTGTTTTACCCACACCGTTAACACCAACAAACATAATTACTGTTGGTCCTTCTGCGTTATAATTTATTTTATTGACAATAATTTCATTATTAACATAAATTATAAACATTTCATCAACAATTATTTCTTTCAAATCTTCAACATCGGTTATATTTTCTTTTTTTACTCGTGATGTTAGATGATCAATAAAATTAACGACAGTGTTAACACCAATATCAGCACCTATTAAAATTTCTTCTAACTCTTCAAAATAAGCATGATCTATTTTTTTATATTTTTTTGACAGGTTATTTAATTGATTAGTAAAGTCTATTCTTGTCTTTTCTAATCCTTTCTCATAAACTTTTACTTCCGGAGATTTTGATTCAATATTTAATATTTTTTTAAAACTTCCCCAAAAATTCATACCATCACCTAATAACATTCTACACTATATATATCAAAAATACTAGACAAAACTATAAATAAAGGTTATAATTGTATAGTTAAAATTTTAAAACGAAAAGAAAGGAGTTTATATGAAATTTTTTAATGCTGACGACACCAAAATTTTTGCACTTGGCGGATTAGGTGAAGTCGGAAAAAATATGTATTGTATAATGCATAACAATGAATTAATTATTATTGATGCGGGCGTAGTATTCCCTCAAGGGGATCTAATTGGAATTGATTATGTTATTCCGGATTTTACATTTTTGAAAAAAAATGAAAATAAAATTAAAGCTTTATTTATAACACACGGGCATGAGGATCATATTGGCGCAATACCATTTTTATTACAAACGGTTAATATTCCTGCTATATATGTTCCAAGTCAAGCTAACAATTTAATAAAAAATAAATTAAAAGAACGTAATATTAATTATAAAAATATTTTTATTTATACGGAAAAAGATAAGATAAAGTTTAAAAATATGGAAGTTGAATTTTTTAGAACGACTCACTCAATTCCAGATTCACATGGTATGGCAATTAAAACCCCTAACGGAGTTATTGTAACAACCGGTGACTTTAAATTTGATTTCACACCAATTGGCCCAGTTGCTAATCTACATAAGATGGCACAAATTGGGAAACGGGGTGTATCATTATTATTGAGTGATAGTACCAACGCTTTAAATGAAGGTATTTCAATGAGTGAATCGCGTGTGGATGAGGCTTTAGGTGAAATATTTAGACAACATAAAAGTCGAATTATTGTAGCAACATTTGCTTCAAACATTTATCGATTAAAGCATATTGTAGATACTTGTCGAAGAACTGGACGAAAAATAGCTATTTTCGGGCGTAGTATGGAAAACAATATTGAAAATTCAATTCAAGGTGGATATATTAAAGGAAAAGATATGTTTGTTACTCCTGCTGAAGCTAATAAATTACCACCACATAAAGTATGTTTACTATGTACTGGAAGTCAAGGTGAACCACTGGCTGCTTTAAGTAGAATTGCCAATGGGAATCATAAACAAATTAAACTTCAAAAAGATGATGTCGTAATATTCTCTTCATCACCAATACCTGGTAATGCTTTGAGTATATCAAGAACTATTAACAAATTATATTTAAAAGGTGTAACTGTTTATACCAATACATCCTTAAGTGACATTCATACATCAGGTCATGGTAATCAAGAAGATTTAAAATTAATGATTAAATTAATAAATCCTAAATACTTTATGCCTGTTCACGGTGAATATCGTATGTTAAAGGCTCACGCTGATTTAGGTGTTGAATGTGGTATTCCTAGAGAAAATACATTTGTTTTAGGAAACGGTGATGTTCTTTCATTGTATAAAGGAAAAATAACTAATGGTGGAATTATTCAAGTTAATGATGTTTTTGTTGATGGTAGCCGTATTGGCGATGTTAGTAATGCTGTTATGCGGGACCGTCAAACAATGTCAAGTGATGGAATTGTAATTGTTATAGCTAACGTTGATACAATTAATAATAAATTACTTAGCAATCCGAACATTACAACTAGAGGATTCGTTTTAGTTAATGATAACTTTGAATTATTGAAAGAATTAGAAGAAATAGCAAAAACAGCTATTAACAGTAAATTAAAAGACCGGGTCAACTATACTGAATTAAAGCAAGAAATAATTAATCAATTGTTACCGCATATATACAACAAAACAGGAAGAAAACCAATTATTTTACCTGTTATAATGAATATAAAGAAAACAAAATAAACGTTTTCTTTTTTTATACAATTATTAAAATATAAACAACTGTTATGTTCAAAAGTTTGATTTTCCAATATTCTATAGTAGGGGGTTGATATTATGGCATATCAAGGTGCGAGATGTAACGGTTGCATTATACTTGTTCTATTTATATTATTAGCTATTATATTATTCTAAGAAAAAAGCTCACATTTAATGTGGGCTTTTTGATTTTTTTATATATTCATTATATATTTTATTTGGATTTTGCAAAACTTCATTTAATAATCCAGTAAGATCATCTCTTTTTTCGAAATAATAATTATAAACTAATTCATAGCAATTATACAATTTTTGATCTAACATTATTTTAACATTATTATTTTCAATAGCCATTAGAGCAATTGTAATATCTTTGTTGTTATAATTATTTAATGTTTTCATTAAATTTTCAACATCTTTTTTAGCCACATACACCTCCTATTTTTTTATTATTAAACTTTATTTAAAGTAAAATATTATATACTATAAATTATATCATTTTAAAATTATTCTTTTAAGAAAAACACTATTTTTTTATAATTAAATATTTTATATTTGACATTTTAATAAAAATGTATATAATATCCAGCTAAAGGAGGAATTGTTT
>CAZVQX010000010.1:0-26110 GCA_964629735.1 uncultured Muribaculaceae bacterium | reverse complement strand
ACACTACATTATATTAAATATTATAGCAAAATATGTCTTTTTACTTGACTTATCTATAAAACATGATATCATATATGCAATTATTGAGGGGGTATCAATTTAATGGCAGAAATTGCTGACAAATTTCATAGTAAATTTAAGGAATTTCTTGATGATGGTAAACAAGAATTAAAAAAAATTAAATCACCAAAAGATTTAGTTAAACAAATACCTAATGTTTTTACGGTATCTAGACTTTTTTTAATACCTTTTATTATTGGTAATATTTTATCAGGAAATATGATTTTAGCTGGGGCTTTAACAATTGCCGCTTCAGCTACTGATTTAGTTGATGGTAAAATCGCGCGCAGATTAGATGCAACTTCTGAATTCGGTGCGAATTTAGACGCATTAATTGACAAAATTTTTATTACAAGCGTATCAATTCCTTTGTTTTTTCATAATCCTAGTTTAGTGCTTCCATTTACACTTGATCTAATTATAGCAGGAATTAATGGATATTCACATATTCAAGGTTATGAATCTAAAACTAACAGTGCGGGTAAAGCTAAAACCGTATTTTTAGATTCACTTATTGTCTCAAGTTTTTTTACTGAATATAAATTATTTAATTATATTTCAAAAGGCTTATTATTACCAACTGTTTTATTACAAACATATGCAGCTAGTGAATATTATAATAGTTATAAACAACAAAAAAAGCGTGATGATATGAATAAAATTTTTAAAAGTTTTGATAGAGATGATAAATTGGCTAAAACAAACGAAAAAGAAAAAGATATTAATAATAAAACATTAAATCAAGAAAAAGATATTAATGATATAAAATTCAACGAAAAAAAATCAATTACCAATAAAACATTAAATCAAGAAAAAATCGAAGATTTAAAAAAACTTCAATCGTATTTAATTGACTATGAAAGAGATAATCAATTTTCTGAAGAAAAAGGTTATCAAAAAGTAATGAAAAAAACTGATAATTAATTATCAGTTTTTTTGTTTATTATATCAACTAGATCCATAACCCGTTTAACAGAACCAACACTTATTTGTTTTAACTTTTCATAACTATCTTCTTCCATGTAATATCCATTAAACATAGAAATCATCGATATATCATTTATACCGTCACCAACTGTATAAATATTGTGTTTATTTAAATTTAATGTTTCTTGCAAATATTTAATAGCATTACCCTTACTTACCTCTTTATTAACAATATTAATCCAAACTAAACTAATATAGGCATAAACATCAGGATATAATTTTTTAATTTGTTCAATTATATATTCAGTTTGGTTTCGTTCTTTAAATCTTCCTAAAACAGCATTAGCGTTTGTTTTATATTCTGTTTCGTGAACAAAACCATCATCAATAAAAACGGAACTAATATTTTGCTTTATTTTTAAAAATTCATACAATGAAATAGCTTCTTCTTTAGGTATATCCAAACGGTATATAATATTATCATCTTGATCAAGTATAATACCACCATCATTACATATTAAATAACTATAATTTATATTATATCCGACAATATCACGTTTTAATTGATTAACATTACGACCAGTAGCTATTATAAACATATTACCATGGTCAACAAATTCATTAATTTTTTGTATGTTTTGTAAATAATCATCAGTAAATAATGTTTTATCAAAATCACTAACTAATATTTTCAATCTATCACCCTACTCTTGCAATATATGTATACCATTCATTAGATGGAATCCAATTTTCATAATCAAACATATGATTAAAACGAACTTTAATAAAACGTTGTGTTTTATATTTATTAATCATTTTATATTTTTTTTGTAAGATCTGTTTATCATCAATTTTAATTAAATCATTTTCATATTTTTTTATATCTCGCACTTTATAATAGTTACCAAAATAATATAATCGTTGTGTT
The DNA here is from genome assembly GCA_964629735.1 of uncultured Muribaculaceae bacterium. Classification (GTDB taxonomy): domain Bacteria; phylum Bacillota_I; class Bacilli_A; order RF39; family UBA660; genus CAZVQX01. Next base: position 24,195 of record CAZVQX010000010.1, on the reverse strand, counting down.
TTGAAAAAATTATTAGTAACAATTCGACTAATCATTTGATGATGTTTATGACCATATTCACCATGAGGATTATGGGTTACAATTAATTCCCAATCTTTATAATTAATTATATATTGTAAATCTTTTTCTATATCTTTAAAATGTTGAACCCAATCATTGCGAATACCTCTTTTTTTATCAGGATAACCTAACATTAAATATTTATTATTACTCATTTTCATTGTTTTTTTAAATTCACGAACTCTATTTTTTTTATCTCCACAGGTGACACAAACAACTAAATAATCATCACGAAGTAAATGAGCACCACCCCATATTGTCTCATCATCAGGGTGAGCAACAATCATTAATTTATTAATATTATTTAAATCAATTTTATTAATATTTTTATTTACCTTGGCTGATGATATTTCACTGATTGCTATAACAATAGTAGTAAAAATTATTATAACCAAAAAATAAAATCTATAATGATATTTCATACTACACCTCAAAATATATTATACATGGTTGTTAAATAAAGTTCAATAAAAATCCTCCTTGCGGAGGATTTTCTACATCATATTTTCTAGCTCGTAATCGCCTTTTTTCATGGTTTTATCGACTACTTTTTCTATTTGTTTCATTAACGGTTTATTATATTTTTGATACATTAAAACCGCTCCTGCACCGATTGACATCAATGCCACTTGCCTTGCAAACTTCATTATATCACCTCTTAGCTAAAAAATATGTATTTGTATGTTTCCATACGTTATTAATATTAATCAATTTTTAAATATTATGTATTAATTTAGTTAATAAATCACTTTTTCTCATTTGTTCATTAGCATTATTGATTGACATACGAAAAGCATTTTTATTACCAACAATATATAACTTTTTTTTAGCCCTTGTTATTCCAGTATAAATAAGCTTTCGATATAGCATTCGATTATAGCTTAAACACATCGGAATGATAGCAATGTCCACTTCACTTCCTTGCGATTTATGAATAGAAATTGCATAAGCATGCTTTATTTGATTAAAATCTTTTGAATGATAAGTAACAATATTACCATCAAAATCAACTATAATCTCATTTTTTTTGCTAGTACTTTCACTTGCACTTAAAACATCGATAATTATTCCAATGTCACCATTATAAACATTATCATCGGGTAGATTTACTAATTGAATCACTTTGTCAAAAACTCGATATGTCACATCACCATATTTTATTTCGGATTTATTATTATCTTTTTGATTTAATATTTTTTGTAATTGACGATTTAAATTGTCAATCCCGTTAATACCACGATACATTGGTGCCATAATTTGATAATCATTATAGCCTAACCCTTCTTCTACAAATTGTTGGCACAAATTTAAAATATGAGGGACTATTAAAGTTGAATCGCATTCTAAAAAATCATAATCAAAATGACTTTCAAAAAGTTCATCACCTATATTACCTTTTCTTATTTCATTTGCTAAAGTAGGTATATATGAATCTTCGCTTTGACGATATAATTCATCTAAATATGTTGTTTGTATTTTTTGTGATTGAACAAAATCTCGTAATACCTGACCTGGTAAAATACTTGGTAATTGATGATAATCACCAACTAAAACAAATTTTATCCGATTATTTAAACCTTTAAACAAATTATCTAAAAGTAAAACATCAATCATACTTGCTTCATCAACAATAATTAAATGGCTATTATCTTTATTATATTCATTAACAGCAAATTGATCTAAATCTTTATTCCATTTTAAAAAACGATGAATCGTCATAGCCGGAATTTTTGTTGCTAAACTTAGTCTTTTACTTGCACGACCTGTTGGTGCTAATAGGGCGACGTTAGTAATTAATTCTTCATTATTATATTTGTTTATAATTCGGTAAGCCTCTATAATCGCACGTATAATGGTTGTTTTACCAGTTCCAGGGCCACCTGTTATAATTGAAATATGATTTTCTAACGCCATTTTTATCGCTTGTTTTTGACTTTCATTATATACTATATCTTCTTTTTGTTCAATTTTTTCAATTATTACATCTAATCTAGGATAAGAATCAATTTTTTTATTAACTAAGTATTTTGTTTTCTCAACAATGTTTTCTTCTGCCGCAAAAACTTCATACAAATAATATTTATTTTCAAAATTAACTATTTTAAGTTGATATTCTAATTCTTGTAAATAATTATTAAATGTTTCATCATCAATATATAAATTTAGAAAACGCTCTAATTCATTTTTAATTAAATCATATTCTAAATAGGAATCACCATTACTAAAACATATTGCTGAAATAATATATGTAATAGCTGATTTAATACGATATTCATTATTAGCCTCAATGTTAGAGTTTCGAGCGACTCGATCAACTAAAGGAAATGATATACCATCGACATCTTCAATTAATGAATAAATGTTATGTTCAATATATCTTAAAGTTTCACTACCATAAACATTGTAAATATTAATAGCATCTCTCATAGAAAAACCCATATTACTTAATGCTACAATAGTTTTGTGATTTTCTTCATAATCTATAATTGTTTTGACAATTTTTGTGGCTAGTTGCTTTGAAACACCTTTAATATCATGTAAAACATTAGGATTTTCAATAATGTTATCAATTGCATCTAGTCCTAGTTTATCAATTATTTTAAGTGCCGTTTTTTCTCCTACCCCTGGGAATAAATCACTTGATAAAAATTCAACTAAACCATCTTTACCTTCTGGTTTAACAATTTCATATTTATTAACCACAAACTGATCACCGTATTTAGGGTGATGCGTTTCATATCCATTAAAAAGATAGCGTTCATTTTCATTTAATTCATAAAAATAACCGGTAAAGGTTATTGTTCGATTTATTAAATGTTTTAATTCTTCATCATCAGTTTCTCTAACACGAAATAAACCAACAATAAAGCCGTTGTCACTTCGAAAAATTGTTTTAGTAAACGTCCCTTTTATATAATTTTTCATCTAACCACCATTAACATTTTAGCATAAAAAAAAACATTTCACTAGGAAATGCTTAAACTTTCTCCAAATAACTTTAATGCTAAATCAAATTCTTCAGCATTATCTAATCCATCTAAATATATTTCATCATCTTTAATGATTTCAGTTTTTATCATTATATCTTCTGAATTATCTAAATTAGTAAATAAAACATATTCTTTATTATTATAATTAATTTTACTCATTATAACATAATCAATACCATCATCTAATTTTAAAATTTCACCAACATTTAATTTTTTCATTATTTACTCCTTGATTTATTCTTTTGATTAACAACTAATTTTTTTTGGGCTTGATACCATTCATCTTTATTCTCGTATCCTTCACTTTTGGCATAATCATCCCAATTTTCAAAACCGCGGTATTGAATAACTGATTCAGCATCTGGTGCTCCCATATAAACTAACAGGCTAAAAGGATCAATTGAGTCTAGTCGCTCATATCTATAATCCCATTTACCATCGTCAATTCCTGGAAAAGATTGATAATTATTTTCAATCATTTGACCAGCAACTTCTAAAGAAATATTATCTTTCATAAATGCAAATTTAACATCATCTTTCACTAAATTAAAAGCAGTAATAGTCATAACTACTGAAGCTGTAATAGCTACCATTTTTAATTTAAATTGACGAAAGCGCTCTTTATTTAAAACATAATTTTTATCACCAATTTTAATTATTTTTTTATTAGTACTCTTTTTTAATGCCTTTTGATAATTCATTTTATTATCCATATTCACATCTCCTTTGCATAAATATACTATTTTATATTAATAATGTCAAGTAAAAACGTTAATCAGTTGTATACTCTTCACCAATACAGTGAGGGTATTCTATTTTTTTAATAATAACATTTAAACTTTCATTTAGTTTATGCTTTTTATTTTTCACTTTAATTGATAAATAATTACCGGCATGTCCTATTATATAACCATTTTTTTCTATTTCTGGTAAAAAGCTTAATTGTTTACCAATATAACTTTCCATTGTTTTTAATTCTAATTCTTTTGATAACTTTAACAACTCATGCACCCTTGCTTTTTTAATACTATTATCAACCTGATTTTTCATTAAAGCAGCAACGGTTCCATTTCGTTTAGAATACGGAAAAACATGTAATTTTGAAAATCCGATTTTATTAATCGTATCAATAGTCTCTAAAAAATATTCATCAGTCTCACCTGGAAAACCTACAATGACATCAGTAGTTATTAATATATTTGGACGAATTTCTCTTATTTTATTAATTTTATCAATAAAATATTGAACATTATATTTGCGATTCATTAATTTTAAAATAGAATCGCTACCAGATTGTAATGGTATATGCATATGATCAACAATAATTGGATTGTTTTTTAATACTTCCATAAAATCTTCATTTAACTCAGTGATTTCAATTGAAGAAATTCTAATTCTTTCAATCCCTTTAATTTTTATAATATTTAGCAATAAATTGGATAAATCATAATTTTTAAATTCAATACCATAACTACCAGTATGAATTCCTGTTAAAACTATTTCTTTATGTCCGTTTTCGACTAAATGATGAATTTCTTTTAAAATATCTTCTGGCTGACGACTGCGAATATTTCCACGAGCATAAGGAATAATACAATAAGAGCAATAATTATTACAACCATCTTGAATTTTAACAAATGCTCTTGTTTTATTAAAATTATTTAGATTCATTTGTTCAAATTCAACATTACATATATCAACAACATCTCTTATTTGTTCTTTTTCTTCAATATAGTTATTAATATAATCAACAATTTTTGATTTGTTAACATTTCCAATAATTATATCAACGCCATCAATCTCATTTATTTTGGCTTCATTAGTTTGTGAAAGACAACCGGTGACAATTATAATTGCATCACTATTTTTTTTAATTGCTTGTTTAATCACTTTTACTGATTTATGATCAGCATTATTAGTAACTGTACAAGTATTAATTATATAAATATCGGCAATTTCACCTTCTTTTGCCTCTATAAAACCATTATTTATTAATAAATCAATCATAACATTTGATTCATAACTATTAACTTTACACCCTAAGGTTTCTATTATAAACTTCATATTTCCTCCAAAAAAATAAACCGTTGGGTTTATTCTAAATTTTTTCTAAATTCTTTCAATGCATTTAAAAATTTTTCATTTTTTAACATTTCATGTTTTAAATTATGAGTATTAATTGTTTTTTCTAAGTCTAGTAACTCATTGACTGTAATTTCTTCATTTCGAGGCTTAAAGTCAAATTTAATATCATCAGTTGTTACTTCCTCCGTTGATTCTTCTTCTCTTTCAAATTTTTTTATTACAGGATATTCGGTATTATTATTAACACGACCATATATTGGTGAAATGAATTCAGTATTTTTAAATTTTTGTTGTTCTTCTTCTTCAATTGTTTTTTTAGTTGCTTCGAGCAATTCTTTATAACTAATAATTGATTTTTCTTCTTGTTCTTCTTCAAAAGATTTTACAACTTCTTCACTTTGAGCCTCTATTTCCTTTTGCATACGACTCAAAACATTTTCAATCTCGCTTTCTTTTGCTTCTTCAAAAGATTTTGTTTCTTTTATAATAGTGTCAGCAAGCTTTTGTTTATTCTTTTTTTCTCTTTTAATGAAAAATATAATAACAAATGAAATAGCGGCTATAAAAAACATTGTAATTAATACAATTAAAAATATATCAGCATATTTAACAAAAAAACCAACCATAAAATCACTCCATATATTCATAATTAATCATACTCAAAATTACCATCGGCACAGTTTCAACTCGTAAAATCCTTTTACCTAAAGATACAGGCTTAAAACCATTTTCTACGAGTTTCTGTTCTTCATCAGGTGCTATTCCACCTTCAGGCCCTATAACTATGTTTATTTTATCACACTTAATATTATTTTTCAAACATTTTGTGATATTAGTTGTGTCAGGTTGAGTGCTACAAACAATGTTTAAACCTTCTAATTTTAAATCAGTTAGTTTTTTTAAATCAGTTACGATTGGAATATCATTCCTTTTTGATTGCTCACTCGCCTCTTTACAAATACGTTGCCATCTTATTTGCTTTTGTAAAAATTTTTCATTATTAAATTTTATAATACTACGCGACATTATAACAGGAATAATTTTAGATACTCCTAATTCGGTCGCTTTTTGTAGTATAAGACTCATTTTTTGTTCTTGTAATAATGGAACAATTAAAGTTATTTCTAAGTTATTATTCTTATTATTCTCTATTTTTGATTTAATATTAGCCATATTATTCGCCTCAAAAGTACAAAGATATACCTCTTTATTAAAGACTACTTCAATTAAATCACCTGATCGCATTCGCATAACATTTTTAATATGATGTAGATCATCTTTTTTTAATACTAAATGATTGTTATCTAATTTATCACTAAAATATCTTTGCATTTAATCACCCATTTAATTATAACATATTTGACAAATATATTATAAACATTTTAAGACTGATTTTTTTAAAGTGGTTTTATAGTTATTGCTCTGTTAATTGTTTTTTAACATCTAAATTTTATGAGTGTTTTTCTATTAATAACATTTTTTTAATAACCACTTTTAAACCCTGAGTGAATTACCTAAATAGTAATTATATAAAAACTTTTGTTGAAATAATTTTGAAAAAAACAGAAGATTATTATATGTATATAATATTATAGTTACAATTGATTGTAACTATAAATACTAAAACTATCATCACTGGAAAATAAAAAACGGACAATTTTTATCCGTTTAATATTATTTATAACTATTAACCCATTCAATTAATAATTCTTTTGGCATAAAGCCTGATTTTGTTGCAATTAGTTCACCTTTTTTAAAAACCATCAAAGTTGGAACACTCATCACGTTAAATTTTTGTGCTAGTTCACCATTTTCATCAACATTGATCTTTACAACTTCAAAATCAACTCTGTCTTCAACTATTTCGTCTAAAATTGGGCCTAACATACGGCAAGGTCCACACCAAGGTGCAAAAAAATCAACTAAAACAAGATCATTATTAATTAAATCATTAAAGTTATCATTGTTACCATTAATTAACATAACATAACATCCTTTCTCTTATCGATAATGCTTAAGTACAGATTCAATATTGTTTATTTGTAATTTACCCTTCTCTACTAATTTATCTATTGAAGAAACATCAACAATTTTATAATCTAACAAAAGCTTTAAGGAATCTAAATTAAATTGATTAGAATCGGTTGTATTTTTATATTTGGTTTTCAAATCCTTAAAATCTTTAACAACATCTAAACTTTTATCTGTAACTTTTGATAAAACTGGAGTGTTATTTAAAATTGGCCCTTTATATTTAGAAGTATTAAGTGGTTCAAAATCAAAGGTTGGAATTGATAGCAAATATAGTACAATAAACGCAATTGCATAATGCTGAATCATTCCGACAATCATACCTAATATTTTTGAAGGTATACCTAATACAATTGTTACATTTAATATAGTTTCAAAAATTGATGATGCCAGTAATAAAACTCGTAATAAAATTCCTAATACTGATACAACTAATAAAAATGCAATAAATTCGTACAATAATATATTTAATGTAGTAACTCCTTTAAAAACACCTGCAAACTTAAAAAAAGGTAAAGTTTGATATAATATTTTTGAAACCGGATTCTTAAGTTTAAAGGCAATTATAATTACTAATATTGAACCGACTGTTTTAATAAGTTGTTTAGTAAAACCTCTTTTAAAACCAATTACTGCACCAAATAAAATAAAAATGACAATACCAATATCTATTATATTCATAATTTAGCCTCCTAATATAATTATATTATATTTTTTGAAAAAAATAAAGTATTTTGTGCTATAATGTTTTAAGAGGTGATTTTATGAACATTTCATTTAAAATCAGTGATAAAACAAAAGAAAAAATGATTGAATATTTTAAAGATAAAAAAAGATTAAAAACTCCACCCTACGCGATTTTTCAAGCCGATGAAGAAGATACCGTCGTTACTCTTTATGAATCAGGAAAAGTCTTATTTCAAGGAATGAGCGCTGATATAGATGCAGCAATGTGGAGAGAAATGGAAAAGCACTTAAATCCTAGTAAAAATTTAGAAATGAAAACTAAAGATACAGAAAAAAAGAAAAATAATAAAGTAATTAAAAATGTTTATTATACAAGTGCGATTGGTTCAGACGAGGTTGGTACTGGTGATTATTTTGGGCCGGTTGTTGTAACAGCCGCTTATGTTGATATTAAAGATATTGAATTTTTAGAAAATATTGGCGTTGCTGATTCTAAAAAATTAACTGATAACAAAATTTTAGAAATAGTACCTTTATTTATTAATAAAATTAAGCATTCAACTATTATTTTAAATAATAAAGATTATAATAAATACTACAGTGATGATTTTAATTTAAATAAAATTAAAGCTGTTTTGCATAATCGAGCATTATTGATTTTGAAAAAACAAGTTCAAAATTATGATTATATTATAGTAGATCAATTTACAACACCCAACTCATATTTTAAGTATTTAATTAATGCTCCATCTGTAGTCCGTGATATTACATTTTATACTAAGGCCGAGGACATTCACTTAAGTGTTGCTTGTGGTTCATTAATTAGTAGATTTTATTTTATTCAAGAAATGGATAAATTAAGTAAGGAATTAAACATCATTCTACCATATGGTGCCGGTGCTCAAATTACCGAAATAGGACAAGAAATTATTGAAAAATTTGGTGAAAAAAAACTAGAAGAAGTAGCGAAATTAAATTTTAAAAATACAGAACATATCAAAAAAGATGCAATATAATAATATGCATCTTTTTCATATAATATAAAATTTAAAATAATTATCTTAAAAAGGTTGGGGTAATAGTTATTTTTTGATTACTACCATTATTATCAAAAGCAGTTGAACCAATTGTTACATTCTCACCTTTATTATCTACTTTAGCATTACCTTGAGTTATATAATTATATGAAAATGCATAATGACTTATATTGGTAACACTATTGGGAATTAATATATCAGTCAAATTATTTCTATCAAAAGCCCTTTCGCCAATTTTTATAAGTGAATTAGATAAAGTTATATTTTTTAATTGGTTATAGGCAAAGGATCTCTCATTCAAATATAACACGTTGTCTGGAATATTAATATATTCTAAATCGAGTCCGGCAAAAGCCCAATTACCTATTGTTAGAGTTGACGGTTCAATATTATCTATCATTCCTATTGTTCCAAGAACTAATGTTTTTAAATCTTTAGTATAAATAGCATTATTGATACTAGTAAAATATGGATTATCTTTGCTAACTGTTAAACTATTTATATTCTTACCAAAGATATTACTACCATAATTATTAATACTACCCGTTACCAATATTCTTCTTAATGATTTACCAATAGTTACAGTTTTTAAATTATGATTATCAGAAAATGCTTCTGTATAAATACTTACTACACTATCAGGTATCTCTAAATTTGTTAAGTTGTTATTTGCAAAGGCAGCTGAATAAATTGTTGTTAATCCATTTGAAAGGGTTAAACTTTCTATTTGATTATTTGAAAACGCACCATATTTAATAGTGGAAACACTTGCAGGAATAATAACATCTTTTAATTTATTTTTAGAAAAAGCCGAAGAATCAATAATTTCTACTTTATCGGGTATTGTAACAGAGGTTAAATCATAACCATTAAAGGCCATTTCTCCTATTATTTTACAATCTTTCGATATGTTGTTACTCATTTTAATGTTACCTAAAACTAATGTTGTCCCATCCTTTGAATACAAAGCACCATTTATGGATTTGTAATTTGGATTAAGATCGCTAACACTTATATTTTCAATTGGATTTTTTGAAAATATATTGCCATATGAATATCCACCTGCTCCACTTGAAATTTGATTAACTGATTTTCCAATAAATGCAGATAAAATGTAATTATGACTAAAAGCATCATAACCTATTTTAGTTACATTATCGGGTATTATTATTTCTGTAAGTTCATTTCGACCAAAAGCGCTATCTCCAATTAATAATAGACTTTTAGGAAGAGTTATATTTTTTAATTTATTTGAATAAAAAGCATTTGAATTGATATATTGAAGATTTTGGGAAAATTTTACATTCTTAAGTTGGTTCCAACCAAATGAGTAATATGATAAAACGGTTACACTATCCGGAAGTTCTAAATCTATTAATCTATTTGAATAAAATGCAAAATCACTTATTCTGGTGACAGTATTAGGAATAATTACACTTGTCAGTTGTTTAGATCTAAAAGCATTTTCACCTATAATTAAAACTATTTCACCATCAATTTTTTTTGGTATTACTACATCTTTTGGACAATCATCCCGATAACCAGTAATCGTATTAGTATTTTTATTAAACGTAAAGCAACTAGGAAGTGTATAATTAATTGAATTTATCTCGAATAAACAATCATTTTCACTTTTTTACTTACAGTAACAAGAGAACTATCCCCCTTTTTCACAGCACAATATTTTCCATCCCAAATTGCTAATCCAATTTCATCATCCTCATTTAAAACTAACAAACCACTTTGTGGTGATTTACCTTTATAATTCAATTTTTTATTGGAAATTAATTCTCCATTTTCATATTTAAAAATTAATTCTTCATGAACACCATCAATTTTATTTAATTCTTTTTCTTGTTTACCAGCAGTTATTAACCCATGTGCACTGTTTTGAAGAGTATTTTTTCTAAAAGTATCAAGTGTCGATATTAAAACTGGGGTTACAATTAACATTATAATTGCCAATACTATTATTACTGCTAATAATTCTGCTATCGTAAATCCTCTTTTTATCAATCTTACTACCTCCTACAAATAACTTATTCTTATAAAGAATATCAAAATACGCACTATAAGTCAAGCGATTAACATTTTAAAAAAACAACTAAAAAGTTGTTATTTTTTTTCATTCATTATCTTTCTTACTTTATTTTTAATTCTCTGTAATGCATTATCAATTGATTTTGGAGTTTTACCTAATATTTTAGCAATTTCAATATAATCAAAATTATCAATTCGAAAGAAAAACACTTGTCTTTCAAAATTTGTTAATTGATTGTTTATTTTTTCTAAAAAAGCTTTGGCTTCAAAAGCATTAATAACTAAGGTTTCAGGATCAGTTGAATTATCACCAATAATATTTTCTAAATTAATACTATCACTATTTACATTATCACTAATATCAAATGATATAGATTCATTTAAAATTTTATGTTTTAAGCGATTTGTAGAGATTGCTAAACTAATCATTCTTCTTTCAATTACTGTTTTAGCAAATGTATAGAAGCTAGCATCTTTTTTTGAATCATAATTTTTTAAAGCAATGTTAAGCCCTAAAAAACCTTCTTGCATGAAATCACTAATTTCTAAACCACTATATTTATTACTTTTATATATTTTATGGGCTAGCGAAGTAATTAGAGGACGATATTTTTCAAATAAAATCTCATTGGCTTCTTCTATATTTTCTGAAACATAAGATATCAATTCTTGGTCATTAAAGTTTTTGTATTTCATTTCTACCTCCTCGCTAAATCAGAATAAGAAATAATAACTCCAGCAGCAACCGAAGCATTTAAACTATTTATCGAGCCACTCATTGGAATGGTGGCTATAAAATCACATTGTTCTTTTATTAAACGACTCATTCCTTTTCCTTCATTACCAATAACAATAGCAATCTTTCCGTTATAATCTATTTCATTATAATTAGTCCCTTCTAAATCAGTCCCAACAATCCAAAAACCATCTTTTTTCAAATCATTAATCGTACGGCTTAAGTTTGTTACCATTGATATTTTAACATAATCAAGAGCTCCAGAACTAACTTTCATAACAGTTGAATTAACACTAACGCTGCGATCTTTTGGAATAATAATACCATCAACATCAAAAGCTTCACAGGTTCTAATAATAGCGCCTAAATTATGCGGATCTTCTAAATGGTCGAGAATAACTAAAAAAGCATTATCTTTTTTAGTTATCTCATCTACTGTTGAATATTTATAATCAGGAATATTTAGTATTATACCTTGGTGATTATTATTTACAAGTTTATCTAACTCATATTTCTCTAAGTATTCAATATCAATATTCTTTTTTTGTAATTCGGAAATAATTGTTTTATCGCTAAATTTTTTATAAATATAAGCTTTTATTATTTTTTTATTATTTTTTAATAATTCTAACGCAACATTTTTACCAGACACATACATATTAATCACCTATTATAAAATTGACAATTTCATCAATTCTTTCTTTTTTATTTTCTAAATATAAATAACCAATTAATGCTTCTAATGCCGTAGCATATTTATAACTAATAATACTTGTGTTTTTAGGATGACTTTTGCCCTTGTTGTTTCTAGCCCTCATTATAATATTTGTTTCATCTTCATTAAAAAAATTTAAATCAATCATATCTAATAAGTATTTAGACTGAGCACGAGCACTTACATAATTAATTGCTTCTTTTTGCAATTCTTTAACTTTAACAATTCCTTTATTTACTAAATATTCACGAATATATTGTTCATAAACAGCATCTCCTAAATAAGCAAGTACTAAAACATTCATTTCATTTATTTTCATAATTTTCAAATCGATCAAAAGTAATATTTTTAATAATACCATTTTTTAAATCATTAATAATGATACTAATTACTTTATCATAATCGATTTCCCCTCCTTTTATTAAACAACCAAATTTTTCACCTATTTTATCATAAGTTGTAATTATATTGTCAAAATCAATTTCTTCAAGATCATATCGTTCTTTTAATGATTGAGGGTAATAAGTATATAAATTTTTTAAAATATAAAAAGCAACTTCATCTAATGGTAATATTTCTTCTTTAATTGAAGTTAAACTAGCTAAATTATAAGCAACTATTTGATTATCTAGTTTAGGCCATAATATACCTGGTGTATCCATAAGCTCTAAATCTTTATTTATCCTAATCCAATCAAGACTAGTTGTAACACCTGGTTTATTACCTACACGTGTTGCTTTTTTACCAGATAGACGATTAATCAAGGTTGATTTACCGACATTAGGGATACCAAGTACCATGACTCTTATTTTTCTTGGTTTTAATCCTTGACTAATTCGTTTTTTATTAATACGTTCAGCTATTTTATTGGTTTTTACAATTAATGGTTCTATATTAACATTATCATTTAAATTTAAATATACTATTTCATAACCAAAACCATTATAATACTTAATCCATTTATTAGTTTCGACTGAGTCACATAAATCATATTTTGTCATAACAATAATTCTTGGTTTATTTTTAACAATATCATCAATATCTTTAATTCTTGATGATAACGGCATTCGAGCATCAATTACTTCATAAACAACATCAACTAATTTTAAATTTTCATTTATTTTGCGTCTCGCCTTTGCCATATGACCAGGATACCAATTAATATTCGCCATTATAACACTCCTCTAAAATTAGTATAGCACAAAAGTTGGTTATTTTAAAATAAAAAAATTAGTCCTTATAACTAATTTTTCCCATTTTAGTAAAAGGGTAAAGACGAAAACTAGTTTTACCAATAATGTTTTTATCTGATATCATACCGATAATCCGACTATCTGTTGAATTATTGCGATTATCTCCCAGAACAAAATAATAATTATCAGGAATTACATCAAAACCGATTTCATTAATGTCAAAATTATTAGTTATATAACTAAATTGTTCTTCTGTTTCTTTGTTATTAATATATAAAATACCGTCTTCATACTTTAGGTGTTCACCAGGTAATCCTATTACTCTTTTAACCAATCTGGTCTTATTATCTGATAATACAATAATGTCAAAACGTTTAATATTATTATTAACTTTATTTAATAATAATATTTCCTTATGATGTAAAGTTGGCTCCATTGAACTTCCATTAACTTTTACTGGTGTTATTATATAAATTCTTATTAATAAAACAATAATTAATATTATTACATAACCCGATATATCTTTTAAAAAATTCATAAAAACCCCTTTTCTAATAGAAAAATAAGCCACTTGGGTGGCCTAGTTTCTTTCTTTGATTTTTACTTGTTTAACTAAAGTTCTTAAGTAATTTAATTTAGCACGTCTTACTCTACCTTTACGTATAACTTCAATAGTTTCAACTTTTGGTGAATTAATTGGGAAAGTTCTTTCTACTCCCACACCAGATGAAATACTACGTACAGTAAAGTTTTTACTAACGCCACTACCTTTAATCGCAATGGTAATACCCTCAAAATATTGAATTCTTTCACGTTTACCTTCAACGATTTTGACACCAACTTTAACAGTATCCCCTACTCTAAATTCAGGGACATTTGGTTTAATTTGGCCTTCAGTTATTTTTTCAACTAAATTCACAATGTCACTCTCCTTTTTTTAACATTGATCATAATATAATACCAGCGGATCAAATACTTCATAATTTTAACATAATTAATTATATATTGCAACCATTTAACGACTTCTTCCACGCTTTTCTTTTATTTCTTCTTGTTTATTTATTTTATGATTAATTACAAACGCTTTTTTAGCTAATTCTTGCTCAATTAAATCTATTTTTTTCAGTAATAAATGATAATATTTTTGATCTAAATAAACACGATAATTATTTTTAACTGTTCTTCGATAGCGCTCCACCTCGTCTAAAACATGATCTATTCTATCGCCATCTTCACTATCATCATTATCAATCATATTAATAATATATTGTAGGTATTCCTCCAATTTGCGCCTAGTCTTTTTAATTAATATTTTCTCAATAAAACTTGGTTTTATTAAAATTAATTGATTAACAACAACACCATCATATTTTACTCTATTTTTAGGTGTTAATTTATAACCATCAAGTTTATCATAATCAATGTAGACGATTTCATTATTGTTACTTTTTTTAATTAAAACATAATTATTTTTTTTCATGTAATCATCTCTTTTCTAATAAATCAGGACGGCGAGTTTGGGTTCGTTTTAGAGCTTCTTCATGTCGCCATTTTTTTATATTTTCATGATGACCAGATAATAATACTTCCGGAACCTTCATTCCTCTAAAATCTTGCGGTTTAGTATAAACTGGATAATCTAATAGATTATCATTAAATGATTCATATAAATGTGATTCTTCCTTTAAAACACCATCAATTAAACGAACAACACTATCAGTTATTACCATTGCTGGTATTTCACCACCAGTTAAAATATAGTCACCAATACTTAATTCTAAATCAACAATTGTTCTAATTCGTTCATCAAAACCTTCATAATGCCCACATATAATTATTAAATGGGTTTTTTCAACTAGTGAATATGCTTCTTTTTGATTATAGACCGCTCCTTGCGGTGTCATTAAAATAACTATACTATCTTCTGTTTTGACTGATTCAACAGCTAAAAATATTGGTTCAGGCATTAAAACCATACCTTGGCCACCACCAAAACCATAATCGTCTACCTTTTTATGTTTATCGGTAGAAAAATCACGAATATTTATAATACTAATTTCTACTTTATTATCATCAATCGCTCGTTTTACAATTGAAGTATTAACAAATCCCGTAAACATTTCTGGAAATAAGGTAAGAATATCAATTTTCATCAATTAAACCCTCAATGTTTTTAATATTTATTTTTTGGTTATCAATATCTATTTTTTCAATGAACTCATCTAAATAAGGAACTAGATGTTTTTTAAGACTTTTATCATCATTAATAACTAGTATATCATGAGCATTGTTATTAATAATTGTTTCAACTGTTCCAATTGATTTTTTATCATATAAAACTTCTAATCCTATTAGCTGTTCATTGAAAAAACCATCAATAGCTAAATCTTCGGCATTAATAAAAACTTGATCACCTTTATACATTATAACCTCATTTATATTATCAAGTCCTTCAAAAGTAATTAAGTCATAATTTTTATGCTTTCGAGCACGACTTATAACTAATTGATCTTTAAAGCGGCCGACATAGACAGTAAAATCTGGTTTAAAGATTTCCTCCTTGTATTTAAAATCTGATATAATTCTAAGTTCTCCACGAACTCCGTGGGTATTAACAATTTCACCAACGTAAATATATTCCATAATCCACCTACTTATCTAATTCATATAATATTATACTAGTCGCAACCCCAACATTTAAGCTTTCACAAACCGAACTCATTTCAATAAAAACATATTCATCACTTAAATCAATTAATTCCTCGCTAACACCACTGCCTTCATTCCCCACTATTATAGCAAGTTTTTCTTTTTTTTCAATACTTTTTATGTTTTTACCATGAGTTACTTTAGTAGCAACTATTTTATAACCATCTTCTTTTAATTTTGGAATTTCTTTTTTTAAATCAGCATATATAATATCAATATGAAAAAACAAACCTTGTGTTGCTCTTACTACTTTAGGATTATATATATCAACAGTATTATTGCTTAAAATAATAGTATCCACTGAAAAAGCTACCGCACTTCTAATAATCGTTCCTAAATTACCAGGATCTTGTATATTATCAACAATTAAGACCCGATTACCAATTTTTTCAACTGTTTTCTTTTTTTCACTAACACCAAATATATTTGAAGGTGATTGCAATGTTGTTAAATAATTTACAATTTCCTTGTTTATATAATGGGTTTCAACCGATAATGGAAAAACTGTATCTTGTTCTAATAATAATTCTTTTAAATGGCCTGTTTTATAAGCTTCTAATACTAAATGGCTACCTTCAACCATAAACAAATTAGATTCATCACGATATTTTTTTAATCGGAGTTTTCTTAATTGTTTTATTTTTTCATTATCAATTGATGTATATAACATGTGATCACCTTTATATATTTTAACAAAAAAAAGGTCTTTTGTCCATCAAATAAGACCTTTAACAATAGATATTAACTTTAAAAACTATATTATTTTTTTAATTGATGCTGTTTGCAATAATTTAGTTAATTCAGGATACTTATTATCATATGCATATCCTTGTGGAGCGGTAAAATTATATTTTTCTCTTAATTCTTTTAAAGTAATTGGTTTTTCTAATAAAAAAACTTCTTTAATCTGATAAGCATATTTATAATTATATAAACCATTATTAAATTCAACATTACCATATCCATCTTCTTTTATTTTATTTGGATATTCAATTATATCACCTAATTTAATAATGTATTTTAAACTACTTGTCGGACTTGATTCATATACATATAAAGTATCTATTTCTTGCTTTGGATAATAATTTCTAAACTCATAATTTTTCTCACTTGTTACAATTCTTTTTGTATATTGAGGTTTAATTCCTATATATATTGCACGTTTCATTTTATTACTCCTTTTTCTATTTTTGACACCTATTATAATCAAGTTTCTTAGACATCAAAAAGGCTGAGATAGGTATAATTATTATACAACCTAATCCACTAATCATAATTTTAATAAATTCAGCTGCAAAAACTTTTGAATTAATAATATAACCTATACTATTATTCATACTTATAAACCAAATAATTAAAGCTGCAAACTCACCTAAATAAGCAAACAATAATGTATTTGCTGTTGTTGCTAAAATATCTTTTCCTACATTCATACCGGATATAAATAAACTTTTAACCGGCAAATTTGGATTATTATCATATACCTCATATAAAGACGATGTAACCGCAACAGCTGTATCAACAGTTGCACCAATTAAACCAATTAACATTACTGCTGATAAAACATTATTCATATTTAAATTTATATCATAAGAAAACATATTTATTTCTTCAAACTCTTCATATCCAAATCCACCCAATAAAGCTTTGTTAGACAATGTTAATATAATAATTGATAAAATAATCAATACTATACAAACTGAAATAAATGCGATTTCAGTTTTAATACTTCGGCCATTAATATAAAATAGTATAATCCTACTTATGATTAAACAACCGAAAAGAGCCACTATAACTGGATTAAAACCTAATGCTACTAAATAAAAAGTAGTCATTAAAACTAGAAAATTAAATATTAGTCCAATAAAAGTTCTTAATCCTCTTTTTTTACCGATAATTAACATTAATATAAGAAATAAACAAAATAATAATTTAACCATTGTTTACCTCCTTATATATATAAGATGAAACATATATGGATATAGGAATAGCAATAATAATACCTAATCCACCAATTAAAAATCTAATTAATTCTAAGGTATAATTACTAGCAACATAATTATGCAATGCAACTCCATTTCTAATCGCTAATACAAACAAAGGTAAACCACTACTAAGATAGGTGAAAAACAATACATTAATCATTGTACTCATAATATCTTTACCTATCTCATACCCCGATTTAACTAAATTTTGTTGTGTGATATTATCGTTTTTAACAATTAATTCATAAAAAGAAGAGGACATTGTAATTGAAACATCCATAATAGCACCTAAACCACCTATTAATAATTCAGCGATAAAGATTTCTTCTGGGGAAATTGTTAAAAAACTCATTCCATTATAATTTATTTCGAATAAACCAAATATTTTTATTATTAATATTAACATTCCAATAATACTAATTGATATAATAGTTGATATAATACTCGATATAGATTTTTTATTATAACCATTTGTTATTATTAATGTAATAATTGTCGATAATATTATTGTAACAATGGTGCCCAAAATCAAAAACTTTTTATAAAAATGGTTAAGAATAAAATTAAAAATTATAAAATTAATTATTATTGTAATTATTGTTAAAAATCCTTTAACTTTTCCAACTATAATTATAACCCCAATAAATACTAATATTATTCCGATAACAAAAGTATCACGTTTAAACCCTTCAATTGTATTGTCTTTAATAAAAACTTTATTATTAATAAGATATTTTTCAGTTACAACTGAAGATGAGGTTCTTTCATATTCAATAGAAACGGTCTCACCTTTTTGAGGACCATTTAAGATAATACCAGTAATTAAATCATTATAATGTTTTTCTTTTATACCTAAAGGATTATAGTAAACATCAATTTCGATGACCTTTATATTAGTAATTTTCATAATGGTATCTTTATATAAAAAACTATTATTATTTACAAATATTAGTATGAAAACAGAAATAATTATATAAACTAATAATATAATAATTTTATTAGTACATTTCATTTTATTACTCCTTTATATAGTAATTACTTAATAATAAATTGAACAAATGTATCATCGTATATCAATTTTGTTGTTATTTTGGAAACAAAATTGGAAATTAAATAACCTATAAATATAAGTAATATAAGCCCAATAATTAATGATCCTACTGTATATATGCTATAATTATTATTATTTTTTTTATTCATCTATCAATCACCTATTTAATTATATCATAAATAAAATCATTTTATTAGAATATTAATTTTTGAAAAATATATAATAGTAACAGGTGATTATATGAAAAAAATTAATTATAAAAAGTTATTAATTTCAATATTGATTCCTGTTTTTTTAAGTTTGATAATAGGATTAATTATTAAAGATTATAATGATTATAACAATTTGATAAAACCATTTTTTGCACCACCCGGTATTCTTTTTCCTATTATATGGACTATTTTATATATTTTAATGGGAGTAAGTGCTTATATAATTTATAATCAAACCAAAAATATTAAAGATTTAACAATTTATTTGATACAACTTATAATTAATTTATTTTGGAGTGTTTTATTTTTTATATTCAAGCTAAGATTTTTAGCATTTATTTGGATCTTATTTTTAATTATTTTAGTAATTATTATGATTTATCAATTTTATAAAATTAGTAAATTAGCAGCTTACTTACAATTTCCCTATTTAATATGGATTATATTTGCAACTGTTCTAAATTTAGCTATATTTTTATTAAACTAAAAAAACTGAATTAATCAGTCTTTTTTAATGCCATTCTCCAAACAATTTTATCTTTACTGTATCTTGTCATGTTCTCTTCAACCATATCAATAATTTTCCAATCTTTAAAAAAGAATATTAAATCATCTTTATTAAAAAATCTCTTTTTAATACCATCAACAATATAATAGTGCTTATCAATCTCTATACCTTGTATTGAATTAAAATCGTTTATGGAATTAACCCTAAGTAATAAATAACCACCTTTACTTAAAACCCGATTAATTTCTAATAATATCTTTTTAGTATCTTCTTCGCTGAAATAGTGCAAACACAAATCAGCGATTATTAAATCAAAAGAGTTATTTTTAAAAGGAAATTTGTTATTTATATCAAAGTTAACAGTTTTTACTTTTTTTAACTTTTCTTCAACTATTTTAAGGGCCTCACTTGAAAAATCACAAGCAATTACATTTTTACCTTTTTCTAATAAATATAGTGAATTATTACCGGTACCACAACCTAAATCCATTACTTTTTTTTTAGAATTTAAAATAATAGTTAAATAATTACCTAACCAATTATCATATTTTACTTTACCATCAAAAAATTGAAGATGTGATTTATCCCAATAATCTTTTTCATCAATCATAATTCACCTCAATAATATTTAGAATTACCTCTTACTACATTTTGAATTTCCCTAGCTAGTTTTTGATCTTCTGTATCTTCTAATACGGTCCAATTATTTTTACCATTTATATCAAATATAGGGACTAATTCGACCTTACCATAATTATTAACAATTTCTAAATTTTCTTCAACAGTTCCCAAGCATAAATAATAGTCGAAATCGATGAATATTTCTATTAACGATTTTTTGGGATTTTTATAAATAACTTTATAAAATCTGTTAAATTCATTATTTCTTATACTTAATATTACAGCATAAATATGTTTACAATAAAATTCACAAGGGCATGAACAGTAAAATTGTACTTCTTTATTTTCTTCATCATATTTAATTATTACTAAATATTTTTCGCTACCTTCTACTATTGCAAAATATCTATCATCAATTTTTTCTAAAAATTGAATCATATCATTTTCATAATAATCTTTACCTCTAGCGGCAATTGAATAATTAAATATTTTTTCAAGATCATCATTAAATAAATCAAAATTAAATTTATTTTTATATTCATATTTCATTTTAGAATCGGTAAGTTCGGCATGTAATTCAAATAAAAAGTTTTCGAGTTTTCTAGGAAGGTTATTAAAAATGGTTATGAAAACTTCTGATAATTGAGCAAGTGACTTGGGAATAAATTTATAAAAGGTAGCACTAAAGTCATTGGTGTTTTTAGTTTGAGTATTAGCATAAATTGAAACTTTTCCTTCCAAAGTCAATTTATCAAAAAAATCTGTTTTAGTAGCGTCAATTTTTTCAAAAATTGTTTTTAAATATTCAATAGTCTCATTACTAAGATATTGACTACTTATAAACTTATTAATATTATTAGATTCAATTAAATCTAAATCAAACCAACTTAATTTATATGATTTTGACTTTTTAATATAATCTATTCTTATATAAATATGATACGACTCATAATTTTCTAAATTTATTTCAAGAAATAAATCATTTTTTTTAAAAAATTGTTTTATCCAATTAATTTTAGTAGCATAAGATTTTGTTTTTTTAGTTTCTATCATAAATAACACCTCAATTTTTTTAATGATAAAATTATATCATATATATATTTAACTCAATCGATAATGGCCAATTATATCATTACGTTGTTCTAATATATCTTCTTCATATCTAAATTGATATGGGTGTTCGTGATGAATAATAAATGGAATTCCTCTTTTATTTCTCTTATCCGAAACAATTGCTATGTGACCTTTAAAAACTACGATATCCCCACCCTGCCATTGTTCAATATTATTTATATTTGTTGTTAAAGATATCGCGGCATGTCGAAAATATATGTTTAAATTTTGAGTCCTCCTAAAATCAATCTTTTTATCAACAATATCAACATCATAATCATTTCGATTATTTTTTATATCTTCATCAACTAAATTCATTAAATCATAGCCGGCATTTAAAAGGGCGAATGCTACTACATCAGTACATACACCATATTCATCATCTGGGTATCCAGTAGCATAATACTTGCTCTTATATTTGGGTTTACTTGCAATATATTCTCTTGTACTTTTTAAAATATCAGTTTGATCATCAATACCATCATTATCATTATCCACACTACTTATGTATGTATCTATATTAAAATCTTTATTTGTATATTTTTTATGTGGAATTATATTTAAAAAATATAATATATAAGTGATAAATATTATAACAACTAACATAATAACAATATTTTTCTTATTTTTCATAATAAACCATCTCACTCAAATATTGAATTTAACTACTAATATAATTATATCATAATTTAATAATAACTTTTTTTATTTTTCTTTTCATTATAATAAACTTTTATCTTAAACAAAAATAAACTTTTAAATATTAAAAAAAGAACATTTTTCAGTTCTTCTTCAAAAGTCATTATAAGGACAAAATAATAATTATTTTAATAAAACATATGTTGTAAACCATTTTTTTAATCCTTTAACAGACTCATAATAAACCATGTCTTTATTTGAACTAGCATCTAAATAAGCAACAACCTGTCCATTTTGGTAAATAACTACTGATGGACAATACTTAACATAGTTAGCTATGCTAGTATCTTTAATATTTGAAAATAATATTTTATGAAAAGTCATTTGATAAGTATCTAAAAATTTGGTTACATGATTATTAAAATCATAAGAGGTAGTACAATATGGTTGATATACAAAAACCGCAAATGATCTTTTATCTTCTTCTAAAGTTTTAAGGGCATCACTATCTATTTCGATTAAAGAACTATGTCCATAATATTCATCGTTTAAATAAAATGTTTTTTCTCTTGGAGACATTGATAATAATATTAATATTAACAATATACTAAAAAATAATATTAATATTTTTTTTCGCATTATCTCACCATATGAAATCTATCAAAATCAATATCATGATAAGTTACTTTCCAAAAATCATAGGTAATTTCGCTATTAGAAACATTTTTAACTATTATATTATTATTACCATTATAATACCAATATCCACCAACATTATATATTTTATCCTTATCCCAACCAAGCTCAATTAACATAGATTTCATCATACCGGCATATCCACCACCACCACACATTAAAAAGATATATTTATCTTTTGGAAAATAGTATTCTAAAAATTCCATTGATTCTTCATAATTAGCAATATATTTGCCTTCATCAGTTAAAGTAAACAAGGTTGTTCCTTGATAAGTATTACCAACTTCTTCTGGTAATCCAGTTACATTAACTAAAAGCGGGAATGGAACAGCTTCAAATCCTTTAATAATACCAGATAAATATGAATCGCCACCAATACTTTCATAATCACCTTCATCAACTAACATTCTCATATCACGATATACACTATCATCACGATTTAAAAAATTATCAATAGTTGATTCATTTATATTTTTATCAATTCCAAAAATAACTCCCCGAACTCCTTCTGTGATTTCAGGTTTTGGTAACTCTTGTTGTTTAACATTATTGTTTTTCATAAATTTACTATTAAATATAAAATATAAGCTCACACTCCATGAAACAAATATTAATATAGAAATAATAACTATAATAAATTTCTTGTTTTTCATTTGTTTTTTTCCTCCTGTTTTTTTAAAATTCTTAATTTCTTTTATATATGCTGATTTTTTTATTATTTATGGTCAATTATTTTATTGAAAACATTGATTTAACCATTATTATCATTTGTTGTTTTGTATTACCTTTTTGTAAGTCCTTAGTAAAATAATTAATATTATATCCTCCAGTATATGTTAATATAATAATTCTTTTGGATATTTATTACACATCACATATTTATTTAAATATAATTATAACATGAAAAAGGTTATTTTACATCTAATTAGATAGCTTGAAATATTATCTATTAAAATATTAAAAAGAGTACAAACATTTATTTTATTTTTTAATAATTTATCAGTTTTTGGTGGGAAAATTAGTGATTAATAATTATCGCAAATACTTTTAAATAAAAAAAGAGACGCCGAAAGGCGTCTTCAGGGGG
>CAZVQX010000009.1:0-27847 GCA_964629735.1 uncultured Muribaculaceae bacterium | reverse complement strand
TAAAATGGAAATTAAAAAATATTTAATTATAGTTGGTATGTTATCATTAGCGCTAGTTGGTTGTGGAAAGTATGATTATTCTAAACTAGAAAAAGAAATGGGTGAAAAAGCAACAAAGTATTATCAAGATTATATAGAGGGAAAAGTTTTTGGTATTGATAATCATAAAATTACATTAGAAGCATTATCTAATGCAGAGGTAGATATTAAAAATTTTGATGATAAAAAATGTGATAAAACTTCATACTCATTAATTAAAGTTAAACTTAATGAAAAAGGTGAACCTGAGGGCGAAATAGAAGTTGAAAATCACTTAACTTGCGAAGGCTATACTACTGAAGAAAAATAAAAATAATAACTTTTATTTAGATAAAAAATACGTTGTATATTTCAATACAACGTATTTTTGAGCTTAAAATAATTAATTTTTATCTTTTTTTATAATGTTTACGATTTTTAAATTAGGGAAAGAATTGATTAATCGTTTAGTAAGGAGAGACTTTGATCTCAATATTAAACGTACTTTTTCGGTAATTTCTTCAGTATAGTCTTTTCTAACTACATCAGCCGTTTTTTGAATTTTAGTTATAACTTTAAATGAAATAATTAAATCAATAGTTATAATAATAAAAGAAATTAAGCTTAATATTATAATTAAATTTTGGCTTAAATTATTAACAATATTTATTAAATAAGGGTTAATGAAATACATCATTATAATTCCTAATAACCCAAAGAGAGCCGCTCCCCTTAAACATACTCTTCCATTTAAATTAAATTTTTCATGAGTATAATCCCACCATCTAGCTTTAAATAACTTTTCCATAAAATAGCTGGTAATATATTCCATAATACTAGCAATAATTGCTGAAGTTATAAATAGCAAAATAATATTTTTTTTAAATGGTTCTAATAATAAAATCATCGCTACAGCGGATGAACCATAAATGGGTAAATAAGGTCCAATTAAAAACCCCCTATTTAAAAATCTCTTGTTTAAAATAGCAACATAAATTGTTTCAACAAACCAACCCACAACTGAATAAATTATAAATATAAAAAAATAAAAAATAATTTTTTCCATACATCATCATCCTTTATATATATAATAATACAGGTTTATTAATAATTTGTCTAGTTTAAATTATTGATAGTATGTTATAATAAAAGATAATACAAATTTATATTTATAAAGGAGGAAGGACATGGTTGCAATAGTTTTATCTGGTGGTGGTGCTAAAGGAGCATATCAGTTGGGTGTCTGGAAGGCTCTTCGTAGACTAAAAGTAAAATATAATATTGTTACTGGAACTTCAGTTGGGGCATTGAATGGAGCCTTAATGGTTCAAAATGATTATTTACTTGCTAAATGGATGTGGTACAATATAAATTTTAATTTGATCTTTAATGAGAAAATTGATGAAGATTTTTCCACTTATAAAGGAAAATTGGAAATTTTTAAAATGTATATGTCAAATATTATTTTAAAAGGTGGCATGGATATTAGTAAATTGGAAGAAACAGTTAATAAATGTGTAAATAGCCAAAAATTTTTCAAATCCAAAATAGACTTTGCGCTTGTTACCGTTAATTTATCAACTTTTAAACCAGTTATTTTGGATAAAAAAAATATATCAAAAGAAAATTTAAAAGATTATTTAATTGCTTCGTCGACATGTTTTCCAGCTTTTAAAATGAAAACTATTGATGATGATTTATTTATTGATGGTGGTTATTATGATAATTTACCAATTAATCAAGCAATTAAGATGGGTGCTACTAAAATAATAGCTGTTGATTTGAACTCTTTTGGTCTTAAGAAAAAAATAATCGATAGTAGTGTTCCAATAACATATATAAAACCACGAAATAAACTTGATTCATTTTTATATTTTCATAAAGATTTTACAAGAAAAAGCATAAAGTTTGGTTTTAATGATACAATGAAGACATTTAAGAAGTTAGATGGTGATAAATATACATTTCGTAAGGACCATTTAGATAAAAACTTTAATAAATATTTTGAAAAGTTTAAAAATAGTTTAATTGAAATGACTAATTATAGTTCTCATAATCGAAAGATTACCGCCGAGATATTAAATAAGACTAAGTTTTTAAATGTTATTGATGGCAAAGATAGGGTTAATTTAAAAATGATAAATAAAACAATTGAATATTTAGGAGATATATTTAAATTAGATCAAACACTAATTTATGATATAAATAAATATAATAATATTTTAATTAAGAAAATAAAAGAATATGATGATTTTAACCTTCATTTAATTGAAGAAAAAATCAAAAATAAGCAAATAACTAAATTAGTTGATAAAGCATATGTAATAAAGTATTTATATGCTAAGATGTTATTGATGGAAGATAATAATAAAATAAAGAAAGAACTTTGTAATTATGCACTTTTTTTAGATAAAGAGATAGTTGCTGCATTATATCTATATACAATTACTAAATAAGGAGTTGAAAATGATGAAAAAAAATATATTAACTGGTGAAAGACCAACTGGAAAGTTACATTTAGGCCATTATTTTGGTGCTTTAAAACAGAGAGTAGAATTACAAGATAAATATAATACGTATATTATTATTGCTGATGTTCAAGGTTTAACTGACAATTTTGAAAATCCTGAAAAAATAAGAGAAAATGTTAGAGAAGTGGTATTAGATAATTTAGGTGCTGGTATTGATCCAGATAAAGTAACTATTTTCATTCAGTCATTAATACCAGAAATTGCTGAATTAACTGTTTTTTATTCGAATTTAGTTACAATATCAAGATTATATCGTAATCCAACAGTAAAAACTGAAATTGGTCATAAATCGAATGTGTTTGGTCATGAAGGGGAAAGTGTTACTTATGGATTTTTAGGATATCCAGTTAGTCAAACGGCTGATATTACAGCATTTGACGGAGCATTAGTTCCAGCTGGTGATGATCAAATCCCGATGATTGAACAAGCGCGCGAGATTGTTCGTAAATTTAATAAAATATATGGTGAAACTTTAGTTGAACCGGAATATTTATTGAGTAAACATTCTCGTATAAAAGGTTTGGATGGTAATGAAAAAATGGGTAAAAGTTTAGGTAATGCTATATTTTTAAGTGATTCTGAGGAAGTTATATCTAAAAAAATAATGGGTGCTGTTACAGATACTAACAAAATAAAAAAAGATGATTTAGGTAATCCGGATAATTGCATGGTTTATTATTATCATAAATTAGTAAGTAATAATAATTTAAAAACAATATGTGAAGATTGTAGAGCTGGTAAACGAGGTTGTGTCGCTTGTAAAAAAGAATTAATTGTTAATATGATGAAATTTTTAACACCAATTCAAGAACGAAGAAAATATTACGAAGATAGACCGGAATTGGTTGAAAAAATACTAAAGGAAGGGACCGCCAAAGCTCAATTAAAAGCTCAAGAAGTTATGAAGCGTGTTCGTAAAAGTATGAAAATTGACTATTTTGAAATGTAAGATGCTGTCAACATCTTTTTTTCATGATGAATTTTTCTTTTGTTTATGATATAATTTAGTAGATAAATTATTAGGAGGATTGTTATGACATTTAATACGGTTGTTTTATTTTTGAAAAAATTATTGGACGTATTACTAGTTTGGTTAGTATTATATTATATATTAAAAAGTTTAAGAAAAAATGTTAAAATGGTTTTATTATTTAAAGGAATTTTAATAATATTGGGATTAAAAATTATAGGTGATCTTTTTAATTTAGTTACAATTGGTGCTTTAATTGATTATGCAATTATGTGGGGCCCGCTTGCTATTATAATTATTTTTCAGCCTGAAATTAGAAATGTGTTAGAACAATTGGGGCGTAGTCAATTGTTAGGACGTCATAAAACCTTAACGGTTGATGAACGTGAACGAGTTGTTTATGAGATTACTCAATCATTAGATTATCTTCGTAAAAATCGTTTTGGTGCTTTAATTGTTATTGAAAGGGATCATAGTTTAATAGAATATATACAAAAATCAAAAAAAATATATGCCGATGTATCAAGCGATTTGCTAAATTCTATTTTTTTCCCAAATACTCCACTTCATGATGGGGGTGTTATAATTCAAGGGGATAAAATAACAAGCGCTGGTGCTGTTTTTCCAACTAGTGACAATTTAAAAATTAGCAAAAGATTAGGTACTAGACACCGTGCAGCTTTAGGAATTGCAGAGGAAACAGATTGTATTTCGATTATTGCTTCTGAAGAGACAGGTCGTTTATCAATTGCTATTAATTCAGAATTACATTATAATTTAACAATTGATGAAGTTAAATTAATGTTGTTAGAAGAATTAAGACCACGTAAAACAATTGAGTTTGATGATGAAGAAGAGGATGGTGAAATTGATGAAGACAATAATTAATTTTATTAAAAATGTCTTTCTTTCAATCTGGCACTTTATTGATAAGGTTATTATTATACCTGTAACTAAATTTGTTTTATCCTTTACAGAAAAATTTGATAAGTCAGGTAAAAAGTTAGAACTTTGGTTATCAAAAACAAATACATTATTATTTATATCGTTGTTTTTTGCAGTGGGACTATTTATTGTTATAGATCAAAAAATATTAGTCTTTTCAGAAAGTTCCGCAGAGGTTTTGAAAAATCAACCTTTAACAGTAACTTATAATGAGGAAGCTTATGTGGTTCAAGGTATTCCAACAACAGTTGATATAACATTAATCGGGCGTCGTTCGGAATTGATGTTTGCTAAACAATCAACCAAACACGATGTTAGTGTTGACTTAACAGGTTTAAAACCAGGAACTCATAAAGTTAATATAACATATAAGCAAGCAATGCAATCAATTGATTATAAAGTTAACCCTTCGGTAGTAACAGTTGTTATTTATCCAAAAATATCTGAATTAAGAACATTAACTGTAGATGTTTTAAATAAGGATAAATTATCACCAAAATTAGTTATTGAGGATGTTTCAGTAGCTAATGATAAAGTAATTATTAAAGGTGCTGAACATGAATTAAAAGAGGTTGCTACAGTAAAAGCTTTAGTTGACATTAACAACTTATTAAAACAAGAGGTAGGAACCACTGTTTTAAAAGATGTGCCATTAAAAGCTTATAATAATCGTGGTGAGGTTGTAAATGTAGAAATCGTTCCAAACAAAATGAATGCTGAGATTAAAATTGCTTCGCCAAGCAAAGAATTACCCATTAAAGTTATTCCAGTTGGCGAACTTGGTTTTGGAAAAGCAATAAGTTCAATTGATATAAATGAAACTAAGGCTATTGTTTATGGTGATGAGGCTATTATTAATAATCTTAAATTTATACCAGTTGAAATAGATGTTAAAGATTTGAAAGAAAATCGTCAGTATAAAAAGGAATTAGTTAAACCTCAAGGAGTTAAATCGATTAGTGTAAATAATGTTGTGATAAACGTAACTTTAGATACAGTAACAGATAAAGAAATAAATAATGTACCAATCGAATATCGTAATTTGAATGAAATCTATACAGCGCAAGGTTTAAGTGAGGGCGATGTTAAAATAGTTGTTGGCTTAAAAGGAGTTAAAAATGTTTTAGATCAAATTCAAGCTAAAGACATTGTTGCATATTTAGATTTAAAGGGATATGGTGAAGGTGAACATGAAGTTGAGGTAAAGGTTGAAGGAACTGATGTTAGGGTCAACTATTTACCGAAAATAAAAAAAGTAAAAATTAAGATTATAAAAAAATAAAACGAATTAATAAAATTCGTTTTTTATTATAAATATAATAAAAATGTTGAATTTAATTGAAATTTGTAATTAGTTCTTTATAACTTAAAAAACAATTTTCTTGAAATTTATGATAAAATTATTAAGGGAGAGGTATATATGGGTGGTAATATGAAATTTGAATTAGTTTCAAAATATGAACCTAGTGGTGATCAACCAAAAGCAATTAGAAAATTAATTGATAATATAAATAATGGTCACCGTGAGCAAGTTTTATTAGGTGCGACTGGGACCGGTAAAACATTTACAATTGCTAATGTTATTCAGAAATTAAATAAAAAAACATTAGTACTTGCCCATAATAAAACTTTGGCAGGGCAATTATATAGTGAATTAAAAGAACTATTTCCAAATAATAAAGTTGAATATTTTGTATCTTACTATGATTATTATCAACCAGAGGCTTATGTAGCGAAGACAGATACATATATAGAAAAAGATGCTGCTATTAATGATGAAATTGATGAGTTGAGGCACTCGGCCACATCTGCCCTATTAAATAATAATGATGTGATCGTTGTAGCCTCAGTATCCTGTATATATGGTATCGGCGAGATAGAAGAGTATAAAAATAAAGTTTTAACCATAAATATTGGGAGAATAGTTAACCGTGATGAAATAATTGAAAAATTAATTAATATGTTATATGAACGCACGAATTATGATTTAAAGAGAGGTTCTTTCCGGGTTCGCGGTGATGTTTTAGAAATTGTTCCTATCAATCAAAAGGAGAGGGCTATTAGGATAGATTTTTTCGGTGATGAAATAGACAAAATAAGTGAGTTTGATGTAGTAACAGGAGTTTTATTAAACACTAAAAAAACTATTAGTATTTTTCCAGCTAGTCACTTTGTTACAAGCGAAGAAAAATTAAAAATAGCGATTAATAATATAGAGAAAGAATTAGAAGAACAACTTGGATATTTTGAAAAAAATGGTAAGTTGTTAGAATATCAAAGATTAAAAGAGCGGACTAATTATGATATAGAAATGTTAAAAGAAACTGGTTTCTGCCGTGGTATTGAAAATTATTCACGACATATAGCACTAAAAGAACCTGGTGCAACACCAACAACCCTTATGGATTTTTTTGGTGATGATTATTTATTAATTGTTGACGAATCACATGTTACCATTCCACAAGTGGGTGGTATGTATAATGGTGATCAAGCACGTAAAAACAGTTTAGTAGAATATGGTTTTCGTCTACCAAGTGCTAAGGATAATCGTCCTTTAAAATTTGAAGAGTTTGAGCAAAAGGTCAAAACCGCTATATATATATCGGCAACTCCAGGTGATTATGAGATAGAAAAGTCAAATCACATAGTTGTCGAACAAATAATTAGACCAACGGGTTTGCTAGATCCAACGATAGAGGTTAAACCTACTCAAGGTCAAATTGATGATATCATTACTAACATTCATGAACGAATAAGCAAAAATGAGCGTATTTTAATTACAACTTTGACAATTAGAATGGCTGAAGAGTTAACAAATTATCTTAAAAAGATGGATATTAAAGTAGCTTATTTGCACAGTGAAATTAAAACGTTGGACCGCTTAAAAATAATAAGAGATTTGCGCCTTGGTAAATATGATGTATTAGTTGGGATTAATCTTTTAAGAGAAGGATTAGATATACCTGAGGTTAGTCTTATTGCTATTACTGATGCGGATAAACAAGGTTTTTTACGAAGTACTAGAAGTTTAATTCAAACAATAGGACGGGCTGCTCGAAATGAAAATGGTCATGTTATTATGTACGCCGATAAGATTAGTGAGGCGATGAAAGAAGCTATGGATGAAACAAAACGAAGACGTCAAATTCAAAAACAATATAATGATGAACATAATATTGTCCCTAAAACAATTATAAAAGAAATAAGAACAGTTATAACCAATAATAAAGAAATTGAAGATGTTAAGCCGGAAGTTTTAACGCAAAAGGATAAATTGAATTTACTTGCTGAACTTGAATTAGAAATGAAACAAGCGGCTGATGATTTGGATTTTGAAAGGGCTATGCAGTTGCGTGATATATTATTAGAGATGAAAAAGTAATAATTTGTATTATGCATAATAATATTATATAATATTACTGTTAATAGGAGTGATAATATGAAAATTGTAATTGTAGATAATAAAACGAGAAGATTAAACAACTTTGTAGATTGGTTAATTCATATGGTGGGTTATGCTATTGTGTTAATTGCTATATCATTAATATTTAAAAATACAATTTATATAGATAATAGTTATTTCGGATTTTGGGGTTTAATGGCGGCAATAATAATATATGTATTAAACCGAACCATAAAACCCATTTTAGTGTGGCTAACATTACCAATAACTGGATTAACATTGGGGTTGTTCTATCCATTCATTAATGTATTTATATTAAATATGGTTGATTTTATATTAGGTAGTCATTTTAATATTCACAACCTGTTTATGAGTTTTATTGTGGCTATTTCAATTTCTGTAATGAATTTATTAATGAGAACGTTTATTATTGAGCCAATATTAAGGAGGGACGTTTAATGCAACCGATTTTTTTAGATTTAGGGATTATTAAAATTTATTGGTACTCATTAACGATGTTTTTGGGTATTTTAATTGGAGGTTCTCTAGCTATTAATGAAGCAAAAAAATATTTAATTGATGAGGATTTTATGATAAATATGTTTTTTTATTTAATTCCTTTTTCATTGATAGGTGCGCGTTTGTATTATGTAATATTTAATTGGTCTTATTATCAAAATAATATTATGGAAATATTTCGGGTTTGGGAAGGTGGACTTGCTATTCACGGTTCCATCATTGTAGGAATTATTTGGATAATATTTTATAGTAAGAAAAACAAGGTTAATACTTTAAGATTAATGGATATTGTTGTGGTTGGTTTATTAATTGGACAAGCAATAGGTAGATGGGGTAACTTTTTTAATGGTGAAGCTCATGGACCGGCGACAACATTAACATTTTTAAAAAGTTTAATTTTACCACAATTTATTATTGATGGTATGTATATTAATGGTGTATATTATCAACCAACTTTTTTATATGAATCAATATGGTGTTTAATAGGTTTTGTTTTAATTTTAATTATAAGAAGATTCAAATATATAAAGATTGGTCAGCCAACCGCTTTCTATCTTGTGTGGTATGGTATTGGTCGTTTTTTCATTGAAAGTTTAAGAACTGATAGTTTAATGTTCAATAGTTTTAAAATGGCACAATTAATATCAATTATAATGATTATAAGTGGCGTTGTCCTATATTTTGTTTGCAATCGTGGATCCCGTTTTGAAAGATTGTATAATGATAGGAGTGATATTTCTAATGAAAATGTATGATTGCGTCGTTATAGGTGCTGGTGTTGCTGGAATGACAGCAGCAATTTATTTAAAGCGTGCCAATATTGACGTATTATTAATTGAAAAAAGTGCTCCCGGCGGACAAATAAATAACACATCGAAGATTGATAATTATCCTGGATTACCAGGTATTGACGGACCACAACTTTCGATGAATATGTATCGGCAAATTGTTGATTTAAATATAAAATATGAATATGGTAATGTTGTTGATATAGTTAATAATGATGATTATAAAACAATTGTTACTGAAAGTAAAAAAATAAATACAAAGTCAATTATTATTGCCTCAGGACGCGTTCCGCGATTATTAGGTTTGAATAATGAGCAACAATTAATAGGTAGGGGAATAGGGTTCTGCGCTTTGTGTGATGGTTATTTTTATCAAGATAAAACAGTGGCTGTTATTGGTGGTGGAAATAGCGCACTAGAAGAATCACTATATTTATCATCAATTTGTAAAGAGGTAATATTAGTTCATCGCCGGGATACATTTACAGGTGATGCAACTGTTGTTGATTTAATAAAAGAAAAAAACAATATAAAAATTTTATATAATAGCACTGTTGAAAAAATAAATGCTACTAATAATAAATTAAGCAGTGTTATTGTTAAAAGTGACGGAGTAGAACGAGAATTAAATATTGATGGTATGTTTATTTATATTGGTTATAAACCAGATGCTGATTTTATAAAAAATCTTAATTTAAATACAAAAGATGGATATATACTAGTTGACAAAAATATGCGAACAAATATTAAAAATATATATGCGTGTGGTGACATTATAAAGAAAGATGTGTACCAAATCGCAACAGCAGTTGGTGATGGTGCTATAGCAGCAACAAGTACTAAAAAAGATATGATTTAAAATATCTTTTTTAATTGTCTAATCCTAGATTTATTAAAATGTTTATGGTAAAATGTTATTAGTTATAGAATGTAGAAAATGGTGATAAAATGGGAAAAGTCATTTCACTTGTTAATCAGAAGGGTGGCGTTGGTAAAACAACAACATCGATTAACTTAGCAGCATCATTAGGTATCCTTCGCCAGAAAGTTTTACTAGTTGATTTAGATCCACAAGGTAATACAACAACTGGGATTGGAATAAATAAAGCAGATATAAATAAAAGTGTTTATAATTTGTTGTTAGATGACGCTACTTTAGATGAAGTCGTAATTAAAACAAAATTTCGTAATTTGTATGCGATTCCAGCAACGATTAATTTAGCAGGCGCTGATATTGAATTGTTAGAAAAAAACAGGGTTGAGGCTGATTTTGAAAAAACAGGCCAATTGAAAAAACATTTATATAAAGCAAAAGAAACATTTGATTATATAATAATTGATTGTCCACCTTCATTAGGGCTTTTGACAACTAATGCTTTGACAGCTAGTGATTCAGTAATTATTCCAGTACAATGTGAATTTTTTGCTTTGGAAGGTATAATGCAACTGTTAAATACAATAATGTTAACTCAAAAGAATTTAAATCCAACTTTGGATATTGAAGGTGTTTTATTGACTATGCTTGATAGTAGAACAAACTTAGGGCTGGAAGTTGTTGAGGAAATTAAAAGTTATTTTAAAGAGAGAGTATATGACACAATTATTCCTCGTTTGGTTCGGTTATCAGAAGCACCAAGCCATGGTAAACCAATCATTGTATATGATCCACAAAGCCGTGGTACAGAAGCTTATATAAATTTAGCGAAGGAAGTGATTGAGAGAAATGGAAAATAAAAAGAAAGCATTAGGAATGGGATTAGAACAATTATTTAATAATGAAAATTTAAATATTGAGAAAATTGAAAAAACAATTTACGAAACAGTTGATCGAGAAGAAATTATTGATTTAAAATTAAGTGATCTTCGTCCTAATCCATATCAACCGAGATTAACATTTGATGAAGATGGTCTTAAGGAATTAGCTAATTCTATTAAAGTACATGGCGTTTTCCAACCTATTATTGTCAAAAAGAGTATTAAAGGCTATGAGATAATTGCTGGCGAGAGGCGTTTCAGAGCTAGTAAAATGGCAGGTTTAGAGACAATTCCAGCTATTATTCGCGATTTTACTGATACA
The DNA here is from genome assembly GCA_964629735.1 of uncultured Muribaculaceae bacterium. Classification (GTDB taxonomy): domain Bacteria; phylum Bacillota_I; class Bacilli_A; order RF39; family UBA660; genus CAZVQX01. Next base: position 16,596 of record CAZVQX010000009.1, on the reverse strand, counting down.
CAAATGATGGAAATCGCATTACTAGAAAATTTACAACGTGAAAATTTATCAGCAATAGAGGAAGCTAAAGCATATTCTTTAATGATTAATAGGCTTAACTTAACTCATGAAGAATTGGCAAAAAAAGTTAGTAAAAGTAGAAGTCATATTACTAATATGTTAGGTTTATTAAGATTGCCAGAAGAAGTTCAAGAGATGATTAATAACAATCATATTACAATGGGGCATGCCCGTGTTTTAAGTAAGTTAGAAGATAGTCAACAAATTATTGACATTGCTAATAATATTTATAATGAAAAACTAACGGTTCGAGATTTGGAAAATAAAGTTGACAACAAAAACTTTGAACGTAAAAATAAGATTGAAAGAAAACCAAAAGTAGATAATTCAGAATATAAATATGTAGAAGAATTATTATGTGAAAAGTTAGATACTAAAATTAAAATAAGAGATAATAAAGTAATAATTAGTTTTAGTAATATAAACGATTTAAATCGAATATTAGAAATTATTAATATAAAGGAGTAAATAATATGGGAAAATATATTACAAAAGATGTAATAACAGCATTAATTATCATTATATTGTGCTTGGCTGTTTACTATATTCTAAAAGAAATGTTAAGTAGGCACTTAAAGATTAAAAAATTGGATAATCGGAGAGAAAAAACTGTCGTTAGTATAATAACAAATATAATAAAATATACATTTATTTTAATTTCGTTATCATATATTTTAAAGGCTTTTGGTGTTGATACTAGCGCTATCGTTGCTTCGCTTGGAGTAGCGGGGCTAGTAGTTGGCTTATCTTTACAAGATATTATTAAAGATTTTGTGGCGGGATTATTTATTATAATGGAAAATCAATATGCTGTTGGTGACCATGTAACAATTGGTGGCTTTCGTGGTGAAGTTATTAGTTTTGGTTTAAAAACAACAAAAATTAAATCATATAATGGTGAAATTAAAGTAATATCAAATAGAATGGCTGAACAGACAATTAATCATAGTTTACAAAATCCAGTTATATTTGTTGAATTTGCTGTACCTGCAAATTATGATATTGTATTGGCTACAGAAATATTAGAAGAAAGTTGCAAAAAATTAACAACAGAATTAACTAATATTAAAGGCGAAGTTGTATTATTAGGTGTTAATAACGTTACACATTTAGCGACTGAGTTTTTAATTCGTGCAGAAACTAAAAAGAACAAGAATTTTGAAGTAAGACGACAAATATTATATGAGGTTAAAAAATCTATATTAGAAAATAGAGACAAATTATCAACAAATTAATGAGGTGATAAGTTTGAGTGATAAGACGTATAAAATAGATAGTGTTGTTGCAATGAAAAAATCTCATCCTTGTGGAAATAATGAGTGGATAATAACTAGAGTAGGTGCCGATATAAAAATTAAATGTAATAAATGTGGTAGAATTATTATGATGTCGCGAATTGACTTCAATAAAAAACTAAAAAAGATAATAAAATATTAGGAGGAATTATGAAAGAACGAAAACGTTATAAACAAAAAAATCCGATAGAAACAATTTTATTACTATTGTTTAGTGTAGCAGTAATAAGTTTTTTAATGTCTTTGGTGGGATTTGAGGCTCAACAAGCGGCTATCGTTAATAATGAATTAGAAACATCTTTAATTACCGTTAAAAATATTTTTTCAGGTGCTGGTTTACGATTTTTACTTGGTTCTAATTTAACTAATTTTCAAATATTAGAACCTATTTCATTATTAATTGTCGCTTTAATTTCTATTAGTATTTTAGAACACAGTGGCTTATTAAAAACAATTAGTGATAATGCTCAAAAATTAAAACCAACCATATTAACTCTTACTTTAATTATAATAAGTATGATTTTTTCTTTTATTGGTGATTATAGTTATTTGTTTTTAATGCCGTTTGCTGCTGTTTTATATAAAGAGATGGGTAAAAATCCTGCGATTGGTATTATCACTGTTTTTTTAGGTTTAACCGTTGGTTATGGTGCTGGTTTTATTTTTAATTACACTGATTATTTATTAGGAATATTAACTGAAAAAGCTGCAGTCATTGAGGTCGATAAAAATTATAAATATAATCTATTATCAACTATTTATATAATGATAAGTAGTACTATTATATTAAGTGTTGTTTTGACATATTGCATTCAAAAAATAATTATTCCTAAATTACCTAAAATAAAGAAAGAAAAAATTGATGAGGAAAAAGTTGAAGATTCGAAGCAACCACATATTATAATTCCAACTTTTGTTTTTGTGATGTTGATATTATTAATGCTATATACTATTATACCAGGAATGCCTGGATCAGGAATATTACTAGATAATGAAGGCCCAAATTATATTTCAAAATTAATATCTGAAAATTCACCATTTAGAGAAGCATTTCCTCTTATATTAATGATTATTATTTTTATTACAAGTTCAGTGTTTACAAAAATTAATAAAATTGAAAGGGTTGATTATTTTAAAACTCTTATTAAAAATTTTAATGGTTTTGTTTACATATATATATTAATGTTTTTTATGTCACAATTAATAGCTGTAATAAATTGGACCAATATTGGACAAGTAATTGCTACTAAACTAATTAATTTTATTAGTACATTACAATTTAGTGGTGCACCTTTAATAATTACTTTATTTATTATTACAATTATAATTAGTCTTTTTATTCCGGATTTAATTACTAAATGGTTTATAATGTCACCACTAACAGTGCCGTTATTTATGCGTTCTAATATCGCGCCTGATTTTACACAATTTATTTTTAAAGCGGCCGATGGTATTGGGAAATTAATCAGTCCGACATTTATTTATTTCATAATAATGTTAGGTTTTATTCAACTCTATGATCAAGAAAACAATATTACTTATTTAGGACTTATGAGAATTTTATCCAAATCAATTTTAATTATGGCGGTTACTTGGTTAATTGTTATATTAGGCTGGTATATAATTGGTCTTCCGTTAGGAAGCGGCCTTTTTGCAACATTGTAAAACTTATTTGACAAAAAGGAAAAGAATCTATATAATTATAAAAGTGATTTTATTATTGATGCAGGAGGTGTAGCATGAAACGAACATATCAACCAAATAAAAGAAAACAAAGTAAAAAACACGGCTTTTTTGCCCGTATGAAAAGTGGAATAATTAACAGAAGACGTAAAAAAGGACGTAAGAAATTATCACATTAAACAAAACACTACTGTTAAGGTGGTGTTTTGTTCTCGAAAGGCTGATAAAGTGAAAAAAAAATATATCATAAAAAAAAATAGTGAGTATAATCGAATTATTCAAAACTATAAGCCTTATCGCTATAAATATATAAGTTTATATATTGAAAGAACCAATAATGATAATTATATGTTTGGTTTTTCAGTGGGGCGAAAACTGGGAAATGCGGTTACTCGTAACAAAATAAAAAGACAATTAAAAGCAATTATTAGTAAAAAAAACTATCAAAAAGGTGTAAATTGTATTATAATGGTTAATAGAGGTATTTTGAATAAACCTTTCCATGAAATTGAAAAAGATTTATTATATGCCTTGGAAAAACAAAACATAACAGAATGTTAGTTTTAAAAGGAGAATCAAAATGAAAGAAAAATACTTAAAATTAATAATAGTATTATTTATTACTATTAGTTTAACAGGATGTACTAAAAATTTTAAGAGTGATGGTAAATTTTATACTGAAAACATTTTATGTCGGCCAGTTAAACAAGAAACAATTGATATTTATAATAAAAACAAAATTGGCATTGAACATTTAAGCGAATGTAAAGATTTTAAAATAAGCGATGGAACTTATGAAGGATTATGGACAACTGTATTTGTTAAACCACTCGCACTTATTTTGTTGAAAACAGGTGAAATATTAAAAAGTTATGGTTTGTCAATTATTACCATTACAATCTTATTAAGATTGTTGATGATGCCAATAACTGCCAAAACTGCCGCACAGTCAGAAAATATGAAAAAAGCCCAACCAGAACTGACTAAGTTAGAAAAAAAATATCATGATAAAAAAGATCGTGATAGTTTAATTCAAAAGAGTCAGGAACAAATGCTTATTTATAAAAAATATGATATTAAACCATTATCAGGTTGTATATTTGCTTTTATACAAATTCCATTATTCTTTGCTTTTTTTGAAGCTATTAATCGATTACCAGTTTTATTTGATGAAAATTTCCTGGGACTATTTGAATTAAGGAGAACTCCATTAGAGGCATTCAAAATGGGACAATATTATTATGTTATTTTTATTATACTAATTATTGCAACTACTTATTATTCATTTAAATTAAATAAAACAGCAGCGATGTCACCAGAGCAAGAAGAACAAATGGAAAAAACAAAAAATATTATGGTGATAATGATTTCTGTTATTTCATTTAATTTAGCAACAGGAATTGGTTTATATTGGGTATTTAATAGTGGATTTACAATTTTTCAAAACTTATTAGTGATGAGGAGTAATAAAGATGCTAAAAATTAATAAATATGAAGGAAAAAACTTTGAGCAAGCAATTGAAGTTGCAGTTGATGAACTTAATTGCCCAAAAGAAAAAATGTTTATTATAGAAAATGAAGTTGATGGTGGGTTATTTAAAAGTAAAAAGGTTGAACTAACTATCTTAACATATAATGATTTAGTTGAATTTTTAAAAGAATATTTCAATAATTTATCAAATTTGATGGATATAGATATAAAACAAGAAATAAAAATAAGGGATAACATTGTTAAAATTAATTTAATAACTTCTAACAATTCAATTATGATTGGTAATAGAGGAAGAACATTGCATGCTATTCGTCGTTTGTTAAAACAAACTTTAAATATTAAAAATCCATTTAACTTAATTGTAAATATTGATATATCTAATTATAATGAAAAAAAGTATAATAATTTTGAACGCGAGATAAATAAGATTGCCAATGAAGTAAATAGCACTAAAATTGATGTTGAACTAGATCCAATGAATTCATTTCAAAGAAGAATAGTTCATAATGTAGTTAATCAATATGATAATTTAGAAACGATTAGTAAGGGTGTTAGCCCTGAACGATATGTTGTTATAAAATATAAAGAGGATTAATCAATTATATTAATATAATTGATTTTTTCAATATTGACTAAAAAAAGTAAATAGAGTAAAATTATTTTTAGTCTTAGAGGGGCGGTGGAATGATGATTTTTGATAAAGAAGAGTATTACGAGATAGTAAAACCAATATTAAAAAATATTGAATTCCAAAAACGTCGATCATATCAGCATCATGGTAGTGAAACATTATATGTTCATTCTATAAAAGTTTCGATCTTATCTTATAAGTTAGCAAAAAAAATTAATTTAGATTACCGAAGTATAGCAATTGGTGCTTTACTTCATGATTTTTATAATGAACCGTGGATAGTTAATGGTGATGTTAAGCGCAATAGGAAAAATAATTTTTTTGAAAGTCATGGTTTTGTACATGCGAGAGAAGCTTTAATTAATTCTAGAAGAGAGTTCCCAGAACTATTAAATTCTAAAGTTGAGGATATAATATTAAGACATATGTTTCCTTTAAATATCATTCCACCAAAATATTTGGAAAGTTGGATTGTTTCAACAGTTGATAAAATTGTTTCTCTTAACGCTTTAAAGAGACCAAAAGAATTTCATATTTATTTAAAAATAATAGGTATAAATGCAAGAATGGGGTGAAAGTATGGATGATACAATTGTTGCAATTTCTACTAGCCTAGGTGTTGGTGCAATATCAATTATTAGGGTAAGTGGTAATGATTCTATTAGAATTGTTAATAATATCTTTTCAGGGACTGATTTATTAAAAGTTCCGACTCATACAATTCATTATGGAAAAATAGTTGAAAATAATAAAATGATTGATGAGGTTTTAGTTTCGGTTATGAGAAATCCAAAAACTTTTACTAGAGAAGATGTTGTTGAAATTAATTGTCATGGTGGGATTGCTACTACAAATAAAGTTTTAGAAATCCTATTAAATAATGGTTGTAGATTAGCAGAACCAGGTGAATTTACTAAGAGGGCTTTTTTAAATGGAAGGATTGATTTAATTGAAGCTGAAGGGGTTATGGATTTAATTAATTCTAAGACTGAACAATCACGTATGTTAGCAATTAATCAAGTTGGCGGTAAAGTATCAAAATTAATTAAAGATTTAAGAGGCGATATTATCCATATATTAGCCAATATTTCAGTTAATATTGATTATCCTGAATATGAGGATATTGAAGAATTAACAATTAATGAATTGCAAGAAAAAATGTTTAAAATTGATAATGATATAACTAAAATTATACGTGAAAGCGAAAATGGTAAAATAATAAAAGAAGGTATAAAAGCTTCAATCGTGGGTCGTCCTAATGTAGGGAAGAGCAGTCTTTTAAACAAATTAATTGATGAAGATAAAGCAATTGTTACAGATATAGCTGGTACTACCCGCGATATTGTAGAAGGTACTTTAAATATTGATGGTCTGATATTAAATATGATTGATACAGCAGGTATTCGTGAGACCGATGATCAAGTTGAGGTTCTTGGAGTGCAAAAAAGTCTAGAATTAATAGAAAAATCAGATTTAATTTTATTTGTTTTAAATAATAATGAGTCTTTAACTGAAAGTGATTTAGAAATTATAGAAAAACTTAATTCCAAAAACTTTATTATTATTATTAATAAAACAGATTTAGAAAAAAAATTAAATGAATCATTATTACCAAGTGAGAACATTGTACATATTAGTGTTGTAGAAAATAAAGGAATAGATGATTTGAAAGATAAAATAAAAGAAATTTACAATTTGGAAAAAATAATAACTGATGATTTGACTTATTTAACTAATGCTAGAAGTCTTTCAATCCTTAAAAATATAAAAGGTATAATAAAAGAAATTAACATCGCTATTGAGAACGAAATTCCAATCGATTTAATAGAAATAGACCTTAAAAGAATATGGACGTTATTAGGATCAATTATTGGTGAGGTATATGAAGATGAATTAATTGAGCAGTTATTTAGTCAGTTTTGTTTAGGAAAGTAGGGGAGATTATGCAATATGAAATAATTGTAGTAGGTGCAGGTCACGCAGGGTGTGAGGCTGCTTTAGCTTCAGCAAGAAAAAATCATAAAACATTGTTAATAACAAGTAATTTAAATAATATTGCTGATTTACCTTGTAATCCTTCAATTGGTGGTAGTGCCAAAGGGGTTGTAGTTAGAGAAATAGACGCCCTGGGCGGTGAGATGGGAAAAATAGCAGATAAATCACATGTTCAAATAAAACAATTAAATAGCAAAAAAGGTCCTGCCGTTCGTGCATTGCGTGCTCAAATAGATAAAAAAATATATCCTAAGCAAATGAAAGAAATTTTGGAAAAACAAGTTAATTTAGAATTGATGGAAGCAATGGTTGAGGATTTAATAATTGATGATAATGTAGTTAAGGGAATTGTATTAGAAGATGGAACAATCTTAACTGGTAAAATTGTTATCTTAACAACAGGTACATATTTAAAAGCTGATATTTTGATAGGTGATAAGCGTAGAAGAAGTGGTCCGCATGATGAAAAACCGAGTATGCGTTTGAGTGATAGTTTAAGAAAACATGGTTTTGAAATTATTCGACTTAAAACAGGAACGCCACCACGAATTGATAAAAATACAATAAATTATAATATGATGAGACTAGAAACAGGTGATAGCAAATATTTATATTTTAGTCATGATGCTAAGAAAAAATATGATCTTAGCAATCAATTGCCATGTTATTTAACTTATACTAATTTAAAAATGCATGAAATAATAAATAAAAATTTATCTAAATCTAGTATGTATGGAGGTATAATTGATTTAAAAAGCATTGGTCCACGTTACTGTCCGTCTATCGAAGATAAAGTTGTGCGTTTTAAAGATAAAGATCGTCATCAAATATTTTTAGAGCCGGAGAGCCGTTGTGCAGATGAAATATATATTCAAGGATTATCAACTAGTTTACCAATTGATATTCAAGAACAATTGGTTCGAAGCATCCCCGGTTTAGAGAATGTTAAAATTTTAAGATATGCCTATGCAATAGAATATGATGCAATTAATCCAACTTCCTTAAAAAGATCTCTAGAAACAAAAATAATTAAGAATTTATATACTGCTGGGCAAATTAACGGGACAAGCGGATATGAAGAAGCTGCTTGTCAGGGATTGATTGCTGGTATTAATGCATCTTTAAGTCTAGAAGGTAAGGAACCGATAATTTTAAAGCGGAATGAAGCTTATATAGGGGTTTTAATAGATGATTTAGTTACAAAAGGGGTTATTGACCCATATCGTCTTTTAACTTCAAGAGCAGAGTACCGTCTGTTATTAAGGCATGATAATGCTGATCTTAGACTTCGTGAAATAGGTTATAAAGTAGGATTGATTGATGAAGAAAGATATAATATTCTTCAAAATAAAATTAACAAAATCAATTTGTTAACAGAAAAACTAAAAAATAATAAACTAACACCAACGATTGAAGTAAATGAATATTTAAAAAGTATTAATTCGGCAGAACTTAAGGATGGTATAACTTATTATGAATTGTTAAAAAGACCAGAAATAACAATTGATAAGATTGAAAAATATTTCCCAGTTGAATACGATGAAGACATAGTTGAACAAGTTGTTATTAATATTAAATATGAAGGTTATATTGCAAAAGCAAAAAAAGAAGCTGATAAAATGAATAATTTAGAAAATAAAAAAATTCCGGAAAATATTGATTATGATAAAATTCATAATTTAGCTAGTGAGGCTAGGCAAAAATTAAAAGAGATAAGGCCAACTTCAATTGGTCAAGCCTTGAGAATTAGCGGTGTCAATCCGTCAGATATTTCAATATTAATGGTTTATCTAAAAAAAGGTGTTTATAATGACTGAGCAAGAATTTGTTGATGAATTAAAAAATCTTAACATATTACTAACTGATTCTCAAATTGAACAATTTAAAAAATATTATGAATTATTAATAATTTGGAATGAAAAGATTAATTTAACAACTATTACCGAAAAAGAAGATGTGTATTTAAAACATTTTTATGATTCTGCTACAATTTCAAAAATAATTAATTTAGACGAGGAAACAACTCTTTGTGATGTTGGAACGGGTGCTGGTTTTCCTGGAATTGTTTTAAAAATTATATATCCTCATTTAAAGATAACTTTAATTGATTCATTAAATAAAAGAATAATTTTTTTAAATAATGTAATTACCGAATTAAAACTTAGTGATATTGAAGCGCTACATTATCGGGTTGAGGAATATGGTACAAATAACCGTGAAAAGTTTGATGTTGTAACCGCTAGGGCTGTTGCACCTTTAAACACTTTGTTAGAGTACTGTATTCCATTAACTAAAGTTAATAAACATTTTATTCCGATGAAAGCTAATGTTTTAGATGAGATTGATAGTTCGCAAAAAGCTTTTTTGAGGTTAGATTGCGAGATGGTTGAAAAAATTGAATTTTATTTACCGAAAGAAAATAGTGTAAGGACTTTAATTAAAATTAAAAAGTTAAAAAAAACTAATAAAATTTATCCTAGACATTTTTCAAAAATTAAAAAATATCCACTTTAGAGCGACTAATAATCGCTTTTTTTTATTTGGGAAATATTTCCCAAAAAAGATTGAAATATTTATAAAAATATAGTATTATGTATATATAAAAGAATAAAGAGGAGGTATAATGTGGGGGATGAAAAAAAAGTCGTTGATTTAAATTTAGATGACATTTTACCAAATAGATTTCAACCAAGAATAAAGTTTGATGAACGTGCCATGGAAGAATTATCTGGTTCAATAAAAGAATATGGTGTTATTCAACCTATTTTAGTAAGACCTATCGGCGATAAATATGAAATAATAGCGGGTGAAAGAAGATATAAAGCAAGTGTCTTAGCTGGAAAGGATACAATCCCAGCTATTGTTAGTGATTTTAATGACCGTGATAGTGCTGAGATTGCACTGATTGAAAATATTCAAAGAAGGGATTTAACTCCAATCGAAGAAGCAGTATCGTATAAGAAAATTTTAGATATGGGATATTTAAATCAAGAAGAGCTGGCGGAAAAACTCGATCGAAATCAATCGACAATATCAAATAAGTTAAGATTATTAAATTTAGAAGATGAAGTCCAAGAAGCCCTGTTAGAAAATAAAATATCAGAAAGGCACGCTAGATCTTTATTACGTATTGAGGAAAGAGACAGCCAATTAAAAATGTTAAACAAAATTGTTTTAGATCGTTTAACAGTAAGAAAAACAGACGAAGAAATCGATAAGTTGTTAAATGGTGGGTCAATGACTGTTGAAGTACCAAATATTGAAAATAAGGAGATTAATATGGATAATAAAGAAGCCTCAATATTTAATATGCCTTCAGAACCGATAATTGAAGAAATTGAAATTTTCGATGACATTAGTATGGATGATGAAATTATTGATATTGAAAACAAAAGTTATACTCCTGGTTTTTTAGATATTGATAATATTGAAAAAACAGCCGAAGATATTAATGTCGAAAAGCCATTAGCAGATATAGACGCCTTGCTGAAAAATGACCCTAACTATATTGTAGAAGATGTTAAAATAGATGTGGAAGAGCCTAAATTTCAACAAGGAAAGTTTTTTAGTGTCCCAGTCGAAGAAACACAAACCAAAAATAATGGTGATTTAGAAACCATAAATTATGATAATTTTAAATTTGATATAGATAGCGAACCGTTTGTTAATAATGATAGTTCTCGATTATCAAATGAAGAAATAATGTTAGATTATAATTTTGACAAGCCGCTGAAGGTTAATTCTAACGAGTTATCGGTTGATAATGATATAACAGTTCCAGATTATAATTTCGATGAACCATTGAATGCTAATTTTAATGAATCAACAGTTAGTAATGATATAACAGTTCCAGATTATAATTTCGATGAACCATTGAATGCTAATTTTAATGAATCAACAATTAGCGATGATATAGCTGTTCCAAATTATAATTTTATGGATGATGTTACTTCTAATAACAATCCAGAAATTATTCCTGAGCCAGTTGATTTTAAAACCGTTTTAAATATTATAAGAGAATGTGCTAACAGGATTGAAGAATTGGGTTATTTTATAGATGTAGATGAATTAGATTTTGAAAATAAATATCAAGTAACTTTTAATATAGAAAAATAATTAATATTAAAAAAAGACAAAGTTTTACCTTGTCAAATAATCAAAACGAAAATTTATTTTCGTTTTTTTATGTGTTTTCAATATGTGAAAATAAAATCCATATATTAATTAAACCAGTTATACCAATTAATGTATATATAACATTAGCCATCATTGAATCTACTCCAAATATAACAGTAACCAAATTAAAATCAAAAAGTCCTATTAACCCCCAATTAAGAGCGCCAATGATTGTAAATACTAAAGCGGTTTTTTGTAATGTTTCCATATTTATCCCCTTTCACAATTATTAGTATTATAAACAAATAAAAATAAATTATTCATTCATATTTTAAAATGCAACTCCATATAATTAATTGAATAAATTAAGAGGTGGAAAGATGAAAAAGATATTATTATTTATTATTTTGATAGGTTGTATATTAATCACTGGTTGTGGAAAAACTAGTGAGAAGGAAGTGTTGAAAAAAATAACGAAAAAGATTGAGGATGCTAAATCGTACCATTTAACAGGTGATTTAGAAATGCTAAACAATGATGATACATATAAGTATTTAGTTGACGTTTCTTATGAGAAAGATGATAAATATCGTGTTAGTTTAAAAAATAAAATTAATAATCATGAACAAATTATTTTAAAAAATGATGAGGGAGTATATGTTTTAACACCATCATTAAACAAAAGTTTTAAATTTCAGAGCGAGTGGCCATATAATAATTCACAGAGTTATTTATTACAAACATTATTAAAAGATATAAAAAATGATAAGGAAAAAACCTTTAAAAGTACTGATGATGGTTATGTAATAACAACGAAAGTAAATTATTCAAACAATAAAGAATTAGTAAAACAAAATATATATTTAGAAAAAGATTTAGATTTTAAAGAAGTGCATGTACTTAACAAAGATAATAAAGTTATGATAAAGATGAAATTTAAAGATGTAGATTTTAAAGCGACGCATGATTCAAAACATTTTGCAGTAAAGAACAATATGGAAACAGCGGTTATTGATGAAAAAGTTAAAGAAGTAATTAAAATAAATGATGTTATATACCCTATGTATTTGCCTAAAAACACTAAATTAGTTGAACAAGAAAGGGTCGAAAAAGAAAAAGGTGAAAGAATAATTTCAACCTTTGCAGGTGATAAACCATTTTTATTAGTACAAGAAACAGTTGCTAAGGAAGATGAATTAGTAACAATACCAGTAGTAGGGGAACCAATTTTTATGACGGGTACTGTAGCCGCTATGTCAGATTCATCAATTACATGGACAATTGAAGGTGTTGATTATTATTTAGTTTCCGACGTAATGAATGAAGTGGAATTGTATGACGTAGCACGTTCGATAAGTGTTATGCCTGTAGGAAAATAGATACTAATTTGTATCTTTTTTTTTTGATGTGTGATATAATTATTTCGGTGATTGTATGAAAAAAAATAAAATGAATGAAACAAAAAATCGTAAAATTAAATTAGCGATATCAGAAGTAGTCAGTGAAAATGATGAAGTAAAAAAACTAATTCAAATTGTTGTGCTTTTATTAATAATCTTTTTTGTTTTTTATGGAATAACAGTATTATTAACAAAAAAGGGAGATAATAATTTAAAACTTGAAGAGAATGAAACTGAGATTCAATTCAAAGAAATTTTAGTTTCTAAAATTTTAGAACAAAAAGAAGTTGAATATTATGTTTTGATAGGGTTTGAAAAAGATCTTTATAACCAGTTATATGAAAATTATTTTAATTATTATCAAAGTAAAGGTAATGTAATAACTTATTATACAATAAATATTAATAACGGATTTAATGAGAAGTATATTGGAGATAATAGCAATTTAAATGTAACTAATGTTAATGAATTAAGATTTAAAGAGGCAACCTTATTAAAAATAAAAAACAAAAAGATTGTATCTTCATTTGAGGGACGTGAAGAAATTATTAACCATTTAGATAATCTTGTTAAATAATTGAAAAGGAGGTTTTTTATGAAAGACAATAAAAAAATAAAACAGCAATTTAGTGCTTTCGGGATAGTTGAAGTTGTAACTCTAATAGTTTTAACTTGTTTGTTTAGTGTGGCGTCGGGTGTGTTTTTAGGCGGCAAATTATTAGAAAAAGATACAACTTATAATAAAATACCAAGAGAATTGGAAGAAATAGTAGACAATTACAATTATATAATTGATAATTTCTATGGTGAGGTTAATCGAGAAGAATTATCTAAAGGTGCTATTAAGGGAATGATAGAATCGTTAGGTGATAAGTATACGTCTTTTTTAGATGATGAAGAAAATGAGCGTTTTAATATTCAGCTTAAAGGTTATTTTACTGGATTAGGTTTAGAAATAATTAACAATAACAATGGTGATATTTTGATAATTAATGTTTTTGAAGAATCGCCAGCGTTTAAAGCGGGTCTAAAAACTAATGATATTATTAAAAAAATAGATGATATAGATTTAAGTGGAAAAACAACGCTTGAATTTACAGATATAGTGAAGCAAAAAAAGAAAACATTTAACTTATTAATTGAACGTGGTGATGAAACAATCGAAACAACATTAAAAAAAGGTGTTGTTCAAATAAAAACTGTTCAGAGTAAAGTATATGAAAAAGATAAAAAGAAAATTGGATATTTAAAAATTGAACTTTTTGCAGAAAATACTTATGATCAATTTAAAAAAGAATTAGAATTATTAGAGACTAGTAAAATTGATTCTTTAATTATAGATTTGAGATATAATACGGGTGGTCATTTAAAAATTGTTGATAAAATAATATCGTTATTTTTAGATACTAGCCACGTTATTTATCAAACAAAAACCAAAAAAGAATTAGAAAAATTTTATTCGAGTGGTTTAACAACAAAAGAATATCCAATTGTTGTAATAGGAAATGGCGAAAGTGCCTCTGCTTCAGAGGTAATGATTGGGGCACTTCGTGATGAATATGGCGCAAAATTTGTTGGGGAACAAACTTACGGTAAAGGAACTGTCCAAATTTTAAATAAAATTTCTTCGCACGATCAATATAAAATGACTACAAAGAGATGGCTAACACCTAAAGGTGATGAAATAGAGGGTGTTGGTATTAAACCAGATTATGAAATTCGACAATCTGAAGAGTATTATATTGATTTTTCAGAAGAAAAAGATGCTCAATTACAAAAAGCAATAAAAGTATTAATAGGTAATTAATTTTTTCCTATATAATAGGAAGGGTGGAGTTGTGAAAAAAAGATATTTAGGTGATAGGTTAGAAATTCACAGTTATAAACATAATGGAAAAATTCACCGTGCTTGGGATGAAGCGGTTTTATTAGAAGAAAATAATAATTATATGGTCTTTGGTAATAATAAAACTTTAGTAACAGAATCAAGCGGAATAAAATGGCGAACTAAAGAACCAGCAATTATGTATTTTTTTAAAGATTGTTGGTTTAATGTTATTGCACAAATAAAGAAGGATGGCATACATTTTTATTGTAATATAGCCACTCCTTTTGTTATTGAGGAAAATACTATTAAGTATATAGATTATGATTTAGATTTAAAAATTTTTCCTAACGGTCATTTTAAGGTGTTAGATGAAAGAGAGTATGATTATCATAAAAAAATAATGGGGTATTCTGAATTTCTTGATAAATCCATTAATCTTGGGTTAAGTGAATTGGTAAATAGATATAAAAATAATGATCAAATTTTTAATAGCGAAAAAAATTTAAATTATTATGATAAATATTTAAAATTGAAAAGTAGTGCAGAAAAGGGTAATTTTGTTTCTTAAATTGCATATAATAATAAAGATTTAAATAAATCAAAAAAAGTGTTGACTTTTGTATTTAATATTGGTATATTATCAGTACTTCAAAACAAAACGGCCTTTTTTATTTGTTTTACACCAACTTACGACAAAAAATGTAAAAATGTAAAATAAATCAAAAAAAGTGTTGACTTATGTAATATCATTTGGTATATTAGTAGTGCTTTGAAGGAAAACCTTCGCTTCAAATAATTATTTTTAAAAAAAATAAAATATTTGAAAAAAAAGTGTTGACTTTTATTAAAGTATTTGATATATTATTAATGCTTAAAAAAAGCGAAGAAATGATCTTTGAAAACTGAGCAAAACGTTAATTCAATTTGTCAGGTATCAAATCAAACTTAAAAATAAAAAGATTATTTTTTTTTGGAGAGTTTGATCCTGGCTCAGGATGAACGCTGGCGGCATGCCTAAGACATGCAAGTCGAACGAAGTGGTTTCGATGATTATCATTTGCTTGCATTTGATATGAGACGATTATCGCTTAGTGGCAGACGGGTGAGTAATGCATAGGTAACCTACCTTTTAGTTTGGGATAGCAGTTAGAAATGACTGGTAATACCAAATAATATATATATAGATAACTATATATATTAAAAGAAGCTTCGGCTTCGCTTTAAGATGGGCTTATGTTGTATTAGCTAGTTGGTGAGGTAATGGCTCACCAAGGCGACGATGCATATCCGAGTCGAGAGGCTGATCGGACACACTGGGACTGAGACACGGCCCAGACTCCTACGGGAGACAGCAGTTAGGAATATTCGACAATGGGGGGAACCCTGATCGAGCAATGCCGCGTGAGTGATGAATGTCCATAGGACTGTAAAACTCTGTTATAGGGGAAGAACAACCATTATAGGAAATGATAATGGCCTGACGGTACCCTATCAGAAAGCCCCGGCTAACTACGTGCCAGCAGCCGCGGTAATACGTAGGGGGCAAGCGTTATCCGGATTTATTGGGCGTAAAGCGTGTGTAGGCGGTTTATTAAGTTTAAGATCAAAGCCCGGGGCTTAACTCCGGTTCGTCTTAAAAACTGGTAAACTTGAGTATAGTAGAGGCAAGTGGAATTTCTAGTGTAGCGGTTAAATGCGTAGATATTAGAAGGAACACCAGTGGCGAAGGCGACTTGCTGGGCTATTACTGACGCTGAGACACGAAAGCGTGGGGAGCAAATAGGATTAGATACCCTAGTAGTCCACGCCGTAAACGATGAGTACTAAGTGTCGGGTTACCGGTGCTGAAGTTAACACATTAAGTACTCCGCCTGAGTAGTACGGTCGCAAGGCTGAAACTCAAAGGAATTGACGGGCACCCGCACAAGCGGTGGAGCATGCTGTTTAATTCGAAGCTACGCGAAAAACCTTACCTAGGCTTGACATCCCTGGCGAAGCTATAGAGATATAGTGGAGATTATCCAGGTGACAGGTGGTGCACGGTTGTCGTCAGCTCGTGTCGTGAGATGTTCGGTTAAGTCCGATAACGAGCGCAA
>CAZVQX010000008.1:12546-30263 GCA_964629735.1 uncultured Muribaculaceae bacterium | reverse complement strand
GTCAACAAAATTAAATGAGTTAAACAGTCAACAATTATAATAAAAAGCTAGATAATCTAGCTTTTTTTATTAAAATCCACTTCTTTTAAATAATTTTTCCAAATCATATTTAGAATAATAAATAATTGTTGGACGACCATGTGGGCAGTTATATGGATTATCACATTTTCTTAAATCATTAATAAGATTTTCCATCTCGATAAGTGAAATATTCTCATTTGCCTTAATTGCTAATTTACAACTTAAATTAATAGCAACTTTCTCATTAAATTTTTCTATTTCAAAATTTTTCTCTTGAAAAATAATTGTATCGATTATTTTTCTAATTGCCGACTCTTCATATCCTGATGGTAACCAAGTTGGATGACTTTTTACAATTATTGAATTAATACCAAATTCTTCAATACTAAAGTTCATATTTTTTAACAAATCAAAATATTCTTTTAAAATAATAAACTCATCTGGTGGCAATTCAACTGTAATCGGAATTAATATATCGATTGATTCTATTTTAGGATTACCTAATTTTTCTTTGTAATATTCATAATTAATACGTTCCTTAGCAGCATGTTGATCGATTAAATACATTCCCATTTCATTTTGAGCAACTATATAAGTCCCATGAACTACTCCAATCGGATAAAGTTCAGGAAGAATATTTTTTTCTAATTTCGGCTCTAATTCTTGAGCTTTTAAATCTCCAAATTCAAATTCATTATCGCTAATAATAAAATCATTATTAATAATTAATTCCTTTTCTAATTCTTGTTCTCTATTAAGCATTAAGTTTGTTTGAACATATTCATCATTAACAAGTTTATTATCAATATTTACCCTAGGAATTAAATTTTTTTGGGTTAAAGCCTCCTTAATTAATCTTTCTATTAATTCAATTAATTCTTCCATTTTACTAAATTTAATATCTTGTTTAGTTGGATGAATATTAACATCAATTAAAGACGGGTCAACTGTTACATTAATAACAACAATAGGATATTTGTTTTCCGGTTTATATGTATGATAACTATCATTTATTGCTTTATTTAAATCAAAATTACGAACTACCCGACCGTTTACTAATGTAATCATATGACTACGATTTGAACGATGTATTTCCGGTTTAGTAATATAACCATATATATCATAATCATTGTTATTCCCTTTAATTTCAATCATATTTTTAACAACATCAATACCATATATTGCCGAAATTGTTTTTAATAAATTATTAGAACCATCGGTATTTAATATTAAATTTCCATTATTATATAAACTAAATTTAATATTAGGGTAAGAAAGTGCGATTCGATTCATAAATGATGTAACATTGGCTAATTCTGTATATAAACTTCTCATATATTTTAATCGAGCTGGGGTATTATAGAACAAGTCTTTTATAGTAATAATTGTACCACGACGAGCATCACCTGGTTTAACTTCAATAAGCTCGCCACCTTCAATAATAACTATAGTCCCAACATCACCAGTAGATGTTTGCAATTCAACCCGACTAACACTAGCAATAGAGGCAAGAGCCTCACCCCTAAAACCTAGTGTTATAATATTATATAAATCCTCTTCTTCAATTACTTTACTTGTTGCATGACGGTTAAAAGCTAATATAGCATCTTCCTTTTCCATTCCATATCCATCATCGGTTACTTTTATTTTTCTTGTACCAGCATCTATTAATTCAACTTTAATATTTTTACTACCAGCATCTATACTATTTTCTACTAACTCTTTAACAACTGATGCACATTTTTCAACAACTTCGCCAGCAGCAATTTTATTAGCTAATATTTCATCCATGATTTTTATTTTTGACATTTACATCACCACCTACATTATAACATTAAAATATAATATAAATTTTTTTATTTTAAACTTCATAATCTTTTAATACTTCAAATAAATTACCAGCTACTTTTTCAGGTAAAATCATGCTTAATTCTTCTGTACTAAGTTCTTTTAATTTATTAATCGTTTTATATTTTTTTAAAAGTTCTAATTTTCTTTTATTACCAATACCAGGTACTGTATCCAAAATGCTCTCTAACGCCCCTTTACTTCTAAGTTGTTTATGATAATTAATAGTATATCTATGAACTTCATCTTGAATACGTTCCAAATAATAAAATAAATTACTTTGTTTTTTTATTAATAATTCTTCATTGGTACCACCTTTTATTAATCCATTAGTACGATGTTTATCGTCTTTTTTCAAACCAACTACTGGGATATTTAAATTAAGACTGACGATAACCTCATTAACGGCATTTATCTGACCTATTCCTCCATCAACAATAATTAAATCAGGTTGAATTAAAACATCCTCTTTAACGCGTAAATAACGCCTTAAAATCACCTCTCTCATGGCTTGATAATCATCACTTTTATCAACACTTATTTTAAATTTGCGATAATCATTTTTATTAGGACGACCATTCTTAAAAACAATCATTCCACCAACGTTAAAACTACCTGCTAAATGAGAAATATCAAACACTTCAATTATATCTAATTTTTGTAAATTTAATATTTCTTTTAATTCTTCATTTGCACCAATAGTTCTTTCTTCTTCTTTTTTAATTAAACCGAATTCTTCATTTAATTGAATCTTGGCATTATTATTGGCCATATTAACAATTTGTTTCTTTACACCTTTTTTAGGAATTCTTACTTTTGTTTCTAAATATTTTTCAAGCAATTGATTATCTACTTTATCCGGTACTAAAATTTCTTTAGGGATTAAAAAGTTTTTATCATAAAATTTAGCAATATATCTCGTTAATTCTTCGTCAACATTATCAATTATTGAAATAATATTATTATGAGTTTCAATTATTTTACCCCCACGAATAAAAAATACTAAAATTGATAAATATTGTTTATCGTAATAATAACCGAAAACATCACGAGGTGTTAAGTCACTTATTTCAACCTTTTGTTTAACTAATGTAATATTAATGTAATCTAACAACTCTTTTAACTCTTTAGCTTTTTCATAATTCATTTTTGAACTTTCAAGCAACATTTGTTCTTTTATTTTTTTCGTTACTATATCATGATCACCTTTTAAAAATCGCAATATTTCTTCTTCCATTGCCTTTATTCTTTCTTTGTCAATATCATAAACACAATATCCTAAACATTGATCAATGTGATAATAAAGGCAAGGCTTTTTTGGAAAGGTTCGACATTTACGAAGTGGATACATTCTATTTAATAAGTAGACCGTTTTTTTAGCAGCATAGACATTGGGATAAGGTCCGAATGTTTGATTAATATTGTCCTTTTTTCTATTTAAATTTCGGACAATTAATAAGCGTGGTGCTTTTTCTTTTGTTAATTCAATATATGGATATGACTTATCGTCACGAAGTAAAATATTATATTTAGGATTATGTTCTTTAATTAAGTTTAATTCTAAAATTAATGCTTCTGTTTCACTTTCTACAACAATATAATCAAAATCAGTAATTTCGCTAACCAATTTAGCTGTTTTCCCAAAATGTTTACCACGAAAATAAGAACTAAGACGTTTTTTTAAATTCTTAGCCTTACCAACATAAATAATGTTATTATCATAATTTTTCATTAAGTAGCACCCTGGTTTTTCAGGGGTTATTAAAAGTTTATCTTTTATCATACTAATCACTAAATTTAATTATAACAAAATTTATTGTTTTTTTGAAGCATTTGCGAATTTTGACAATTTGTTTTATAATTAATTTGGTGATAAATTTGCTAACTATTAAAAAAAATGTAACTAATGAATTAATTATCAACAAATCTAAGTTTATTGCTTTTATTATTAAAATAACTAACGAAAACGAAGTAAATATTAGTCTTAATAAAATTAAAAAGAATTATCCAGGTGCAACTCACTACTGTTACGCTTATATTATCAATAATATAAAGAGATTTAACGACGATGGTGAGCCAGGTGGAACTGCTGGTATGCCAATTTTAAATGTTTTAGAAAATAATAATTTGACTAACATTTTGTGTGTTATTGTTCGCTATTTCGGTGGGATTAAATTAGGAGCTGGCGGATTAGTTCGTGCCTATTCTAACGCTACTAGTCAAGCTATAGGGAAAACCCAGATTGTTAAATTAGTACCAGGAAAAGAAATTGAAATTAATTTTTCTTATAACAATATAAAAAATGTTGAATATTTATTAAAAGATAATAAAATTATTGATAAACAATTTAATGAAACAATTAATTTTATCTTCTTAATAAGTTGTGACAATTACCAAGAAATTGAAAAAAAATTAAAATTATTAACTAATTATATCAATATTAAAACTAACATTTTAATTGAAAAATAAAAACAAGTCATTATTATAATTGACTTGTTTTTATTTTTAAGAATTTTTCATTTGTTTGAAAACTTCACAAGCGAAATCTTCTTCTCTTTTTTCAATACCTTCGCCTACTTCATAACGAATCATATCGGCAAGACTACCACCATTATTAGCAACAAATTTAGCAACTGTAATATCACCATCTTTTACAAATGGTTGTTCCTCTAAACAAATTTCTGTAAAGTATTTTTTAATACGGCCAGCAACCATTTTTTTAGCTATTTCTTGTGGCTTTCCTTCATTAATTGCTTGCTCTGTTAAAACATGCATTTCTTTTGTTATTTCTTCTTCGGGAACGTCTTCTTTTGTTATATATAGTGGTCTCATTGCCGCTGTATGCATTGCAACATCACGCGCGATTTCTTCTGTCGTATCATTTAACACAGTTAAAACTGCAATTTTACCACCCATGTGAATATAGTCACCAAATACTTGATTATTTTCCTTTGTAATAACTTCAAATCTACGGAAGTTTAATTTTTCACCAATTTTTGAAGTTTTAGCAACCATCAATTCTTCTAGCGTTTCACCTTCAAATTTTAATTGCATTGCTTCTTCCATTGTTGTTACATCACTATTAATAATAGTTTCTGAAATATTTTTTACTAATTCTTTAAATTCTTCATTTTTAGCAACGAAATCAGTTTCAGAGTTAACTTCAACAACAACTGCTTTATTATCTTTTATTAAAATTTCAGCTATACCTTCGGCAGCTACACGATGAGCTCTCTTAGCTACTTGCGAAATTCCTTTTTCTCTTAACCAGTTAGCCGATTCTTCAATATTCCCGTTGTTTTGTTCTAATGCTTTTTTACAATCAAGCATTCCGGCCCCGGTTTTTTCTCTTAGTTCTTTTACTAATTTAGCACTTATCATATATTTACCTCCTTGTAAAATTTATTTTAAAGCATCTACTAATTCGGCTTTTTTCATTGTAGAATAACCTTTTATACCATTTTCTTTAGCCATTTCACGAAGTTTGGCAACAGTTAAACTGTTTAAATCTTCTTTTTGATTTGTTTCTGTTGCTTTAGTTTCTGGTTTTTCAATTGTTTCTTCTTTAACTGGCTTTTCATTAACTTGAACTTTATTAAATTTTTCTTTTGGTTCTTCTTTTTCTGTTACTTGTCTTCTATAATTAGGGCGATTATTACCTCTATTACGACGTTTGTCAAATCTTCTTGAACGGTCATCTTTATTTCTATTAACTGTTTCTAAAGCTTTCTGCATTATTTCATCGGCGTTATCATCTTTTGTATCTCCATATGAATATTCAATTATTTTACCACCAGTTGCTGCATTTATAGCGTTTGCCATAACTGAAGTAATTAATTTTACTGCACGAATTGCATCATCATTACCAGGGATAACATAATCAACCATATCTGGATCACAATTTGTATCAACAATCCCAATTACAGGGATATTTAATTTTCTTGCTTCACGAATTGCAATTTCTTCTTTAGATGGGTCAACAATAAATAAAGCACTTGGTAATTTGTACATATCACGAATACCACCTAAAATTTTAACTAATTTTTCATATTCTTTTTGTAATTTTACAACTTCTTTTTTAGGTAATACCTCAAATGTACCATCTTTTTCCATTTTTTCAATTTCTTCTAATCTTTTAACACGTCTTCTAATAGTTCTAAAGTTGGTTAAAGTTCCACCTAACCATCTTTCATTTACGTAATAAGAATTTGATCTAATCGCTTCTTCTTTTATTGCTTCACTAGCTTGTTTTCTAGTTCCAACAAATAAAACCTTTCCACCATTTTCAGCAATTTTGTATAAAGCATTATAAGCTTCTTCAATCTTTTTTGCTGTTTTTTGTAAATCGATGATATAAATACCATCACGAGAAGTAAATATATACTCCTTCATTTTCGGGTTCCATCTTTTAGTTTGATGTCCAAAATGAACTCCCGATTCCAATAAATAACTCATTGACACTACTGCCATTTTCATTCCTCCTTTTGTTTTTTCCTCCGACATATCAACTTTAAATACCACCAATTTGGCACTAGGCATTTAAATCAATGTCGTGTGTATTTGAAAAACCAATAACATTTTATCATATTTTCTATATCTTTACAATAAAATTATGGCTTTTATCTTATTATATTTACTCTTTTATAATTATAATTTCAATTTTCTAAATATTTTCATTAATTCAGCTAAAAGACACGGTATTATTGATAAAAACATCACAATGGACCATTGCACTAATGATAAATGTGTTAATTTTAAAAATTGTTGAACCGGTTCTATAAATATTAATGAAATTAAAATTAAACCTGATATTATTATCGCTAAATAAAGTGGAATATTATGTTCTTTCTTAATAATCATTAATTCTCTATTTGAGCGATGGCTAAGTGACAAAAATAATTGAGACACAACCAAAGTACTAAACGCCATTGTTGTTCCTAAAACATCATTACCATACACGGTACCAATTTTATGAGCCAAAAGCGTTACAATTGATAAAAAAATACCATGGAAAATAATATTTATAACAATTTCCCTTTCAAACAAAGTACCCTCTTTTACCGGGTGTTGATCCATAACGTCAGAGTCAGCCGGCTCAACACCGAGAGCAAGAGCTGGTAATGTATCTGTCACTAAATTTATTAAAAGAATATGAATTGCCAAAATAGGGGCATCCCAGTTAAAAACTGTAGCTATAAAAAGAGTAAGAACCTCCGATATATTTCCCGATAATAAAAATTGAATAACTTTTTGAATATTTCTATAAATTCTTCGGCCAGCACTTATAGCATATTCAATCGTAGTAAAATTATCATCTAATAATATCATATCTGCCGCTTCTCGAGAAACATCCGTCCCTGTTTTTCCCATTGCTACACCAATATCAGCAATCTTTAAAGCAGGAGCATCATTAACACCATCACCGGTCATTGCAACTATCTCACCATGTTTTTGAAGTGATTTAACAATTCTAAGTTTATCATTAGGTGATACTCTAGCAAAAACAGTTGTTGTTTTAACCAGTTCAAATAATTTTTCGTCAGACATTTCATTTAATTCACGCCCAGTTATGACGTTATTACCTTCTTTATATATCCCAATTTGTTTAGCAATTGCAAGTGCTGTTACCTCATGGTCACCTGTAATCATGATTGTTTTTATACCGGCCTTAGTAATTGTTTTTATAGCCTCAATTACTTCTTCCCTTGGTGGATCTATCATTCCAGTAATCCCTATAAATATTAAATTATTTTCAATATCTTCACCAACTTCAGGAATATTAGCTAAATTCTTTTTAGCAAAACCTAAGACCCTCAAAGCTTGGGACGACATATTCAAATAAAGGTTTTTTATATTATCAATATCTTGATTAGTTATTGGCCGAATTCCGTTATCAGTCAATATGCGGCTACATAATGGCAATATTTCATCAACCGCCCCCTTAGTATAAGCAACTATTTCATTATTTATTTCGTGAACTGTTGTCATCATCTTACGTTTTGAATCAAATGGTTGTTCATACAAACGTGGATGATTATCCTCAATCGTTTGTTGATCAACACCAAATTTTTGAACTAAATAGAGTAATGCCCCTTCGGTTGGATCACCAATTATACGTTCATTATTTTCCCTATCAACATTAGCGTTATTACAAAGCGATGCACCATAAATAATTTCTTTATAAATTCTTTGGTGTTCTGATACCGATTCATTTATTGTAATAGGCTTACCTTTTTCAAAATCACCATTCATTGCAATATGAGTAACCGTCATTTTATTTTGCGTTAAAGTGCCAGTTTTATCGCTACATATTACTGTCGCGCTCCCTAATGTTTCAACAGCGGGAAGTTTACGGACTAATGCATTTTTTATAGCCATCTGATCAACACCTAGGGCCATTATTGTGGTGGCGATTGTTGGTAGGCCCTCGGGAATAACAGAAATTGCTAATGAGATAGATAATAAAATCATTGAGTTAAAAGGACGACCATATATTGTACCTACAATAAAAATTATAATACTTATTATAAGTCCTAAACAAACTAAAGATTTACCTACTAAATTTAACTTTTGTTTCAATGGTGTTTCAACATTATCTCTTTTATTTAACATACTAGCTATTTTCCCGATTTCCGTATTCATACCAGTATTAACTACAACCCCTAAACCATTCCCATGCATAACAATCGTTCCAGAATAAGCCATATTAATACGATCACCAATTAATACTTGTTCATCTAAAACTAATGTTTCATCTTTATTGCTTGAAACTGATTCACCAGTTAATGATGACTCTTCTATTTGAAGTTCATACGTTTCAAATAATCGAAGATCAGCTGGGACAATTGCACCATCTTCCAAATAAACAATATCTCCAGGCACTAAAGCACTGGCCGGGACAAGTGTCTCACCACCATCGCGAATAACGTAAGCAATAGCTGGATTTAAGTTTTTTAATTTATCAAGTGCAGATGTTGCCTTTTTAGTTTGAATAATACCAATTAAAACATTAATTATAATTATTATTAAAATAACAATAGCTTCTGTCCATTCATTTAAAAGCATCGAAAAAAGTGATGCTAAAATTAAAACAAAAACCATAATATCATTAAGTTCAGTTATTATTAATTTTAAAATCGTAGGTGGTTTTTCTGATATAAGTTCATTTGTGCCATAATAATTGAGTTTTTCAAAAACTTCTGAGTTACTTAGCCCTTCTACCCTCGAATTTAATTTTTCAAATATTTCTTCCTTTGGCATACTATGCCAATTATTATTTTTTTCCATATTTTAGCCCCACTCTATTTTTATGTTAACAATTAATATTGTCACTTTCCATTATATATTTTTTGCAACCTAAAATCAATAATAGATACTATTTTATAAATTATAAAAAAAACCTTAATTATAAGGTTTATTATCAATGGTGCCGGATGACAGAATTGAACTGTCCTCTGATGCTTACCATGCATCTGTTTTACCACTAAACTAAACCGGCAAGTCTGACATTAATGGATTACTATGACATCATAATAGCCATTATAATACGTCGAAAACTTTTATATAATACTATTATACAAAAAAGATATATGTATATCAATTGTTTTTTAAATAAACTTTCTTTTTTCATGTTATATATTGAAAAAATTAATTTGAATAAATGAAATAGAAAACAATTAATAAGAAAAAAACAAATAGTAGCATTTGTCTTTATCATTGTTGTTATTACCTTATTATTATATTGTATGATTTTTTCTAGTACTATATAATTTTCAAACGATGAGCCAAATTTTTAACTTTAAAAACAATTATTTTTTTAGCCCATTATTCTGGAGTGAAAGATAATCACGAACATAGCCTCTAAAAATTTCTTCTTTTTCTAGATGCTGATTATCAAAATCTAGTGGTTTAAATAATTCGGGAAAAAGATCATTATTTAATACATTAGCACTTATCAAAATTTCCGAAACAAATTGCGAACAAAAATAATGCCTTTTTCTTTTAAAACGGATATTTAAAGCAGCTGTAATAAGACCAAATAAATTATATTTATATTTAATAGTTGAGTTAACAAACTTATCTATTTCTTCAGTTAATTTATCGTATTGATCTTTAGTTATTTTAATTTTATAAATTTTACATTCTGAATTATTATTATTTTTGAAAACCCCTGATCTTAAATCCTCTTGAACAAAACCGCCAGATAATGGATTATTAGGATTAATTCTTCCAAATGAATACATTTTATTCAAATCATTATCTAAACTAATGGAGACATGGACATACTTCTCACCGGTAATGTTTTTTAAAAGTTTAGCAAGCCATGTCCCAGTTTGGGAAAAAACTAAATAAATATTAATACTATACACCTCAAAACTATGAATAACTATTTACTAATTTCATTATCAATAAGATTTGCTAATCCTTTAGCAGCAAATTTATTTGTATGACAACCATCAACGGTAAGTACTAACCCACGTTTTTTACTAATATAATCATTAAATGGTAAATAAGTTGTAAGCAAAGTATCAAGACCAACTAATAATGGATTTTTAGACATAAAAGCACCAGTTTTAGAATTAACTTTATTTTCAATTTGCCAAGACCAATAATCAACAAACGGAATATTGTTAAGTTCACATAATTCTTTAATTATTTTATTATAGATTATTACTTGTTCATTTATTATTGACTCATTCGTTTCAATATAAGGAATACTAAATATAATTACATTTTTATTTGTTTTTTTTAATAAAAAAATTAATTTTTCATAATTTTCTTTAAATTCGGATCCATTAGATGAGCAAATACTCCCTCTCATTATTAAAGTTTTTACTCTTATTTTCCATAACCAAGAATAATCATTTAAAAAACTTTGAATTATGTCATTAGCACCTATTCCAACAACAATGTCAGTAACATCTTTAAAATCCCTTCTCCTTGATACTTTTTCCAAACGTCTAGTCATCCCTAATAAGGTATCACCACCTAAGCCGTAATTTTTACAATTATAACTCCTGTCCATATATTTTACATATGTTATTCCAGGTTTACCCTGGGTTAGACTATCACCAAAACATAGTACTTTCTTCATTGTTTCACTCCCTATAAGATATCTTTACAATATTATCATTTTAACAAAAAACAATAAATCATTCAAGAGTTAATAAAAACCCCTTTTTTATAAGGGGCTTTAACTTCTAAATGGCGTCCACGATTGGAGTCGAACCAACGGCCTATCCCTTAGGAGGGGATTGCTCTATCCTGCTGAGCTACGTGGACATATATTAGATAAACCTATCTAATATAATTAATAAATACTAACAACATTAAATTAGTTGCATATGATAGACGATAACCAAATTTTTCGGAAAATTCATTCATAGCTACGTATTTATCTGTTAGATTGACAATCCAACTCTCTGCATATTTAGGGATACTTAAACTAGCTGGAAACATATGACTTTTTATTATATCAACTTCTTTATCACAAACATTAAAATGTTCGGTAGCATTAAAAACAGCCTTTTTAGAATGATTAAAAGTTGAAATAAATCTATCTGATAAACTACGATCTTCATCACTTAGAAAAAAATCATGAAGCAATCCGGCTCTTGCTGTTTTTTCGTAATCTAATCCTAACAACTTAGAAACTTTATATGAATAATAAGAAACCTTTAACGAATGATCAAAACGACTAACCCCATGATGTTCGATTTCTTTTAATTTATTAAAAAATTCATCTTCTAATATATCATCAATTATACTACAGTATTCACTGTCCTTAATTTCTATATTCATCATTTTACTCCTTCTCACTCAATATATTATATCATAAATTTAATTTTTTATAATTATTAAAGTTTATTATTCAATAATTAATTTTTCATTTATTGGTTGAATTTGAATAAATGTGTTACCATCATTTAAAATAATTTCTTTACCATCTAATGTTTTATAGATTGTTTTCAAAAAACGATTTTCCTTATACCATTTAATAGGCACTGCATAACCATTGGTTATATAATATCCATCGCCTTGTCCTGTATTTTCTAATTCTTGGCGACCATAATTATCAATACTATAATTATTAACTTTAACAACAATTATATTTTTAACAGTATATTGCTCTTTTGTTTGACGATCAATATGCGGTTCGCCTTGTCTAATTCGATTATAAACCTTTTTTAAATCATCATACTCGTATGATGAAGTCATATAATTAGAATAACGGATTGAAACATTATTTGCAGCAACTGAGTTATCATTTTTATCTAAATTTATTTCTTTTGCACTATAATTAAAAAGAATATCACTATTAATATCTCTTGTATATTCTCTTTTATTAGCAAGTTCTATTACTTTATTTAAATTAGTAAAAGAGTTGTGTGGAGCAAAACTGCTCTTATCTCGCCAAAAGACCGAATCATATAAACCATTAATATTATTAATTTTATATTTATTTATATCAAACCTCGCTGGTTCGCTCCAACCGTGGTGTACAAAAATCGCATCATTTTCCATTACATAATCAAGAAAATAATGGCGAACACTTCTAATCGGTCCAATTGGCTTATCTGTATTTTCATCTCTAAATAATGCCATTAAACGTGTTATACCGCCCTCTGCAACCATTTCATAAACAATATATGCATCTTGTAATCCAGAGTGTGGCAGTGCATTATTATGATTATCATACATAACAGCAATAGGACGATTTTTTGATTTCTCATCTATAATCTTTAATTTTAAAACCGTTGGTTTTATTTTATCTATAATTCCTTCTTTATTAGGTGCGGGTTTAATTAATTTAAAACCGCCATATAACATTATTGCACAAATTAAAAAAACTGCTAACTTTTTCATTTCGACACTTCTTCCTGGTTAAAATTATAACAAAAAAAAAGATATATTTCAATCTAATTTTTTCTTTTTTTTGTATATACCTTTCCTCTTGAGTTTAATTTTTTATTTGTTATTTTTAAAAACTCTTCATATTCAATTTCTTCTAAAAACTTATTTAATTCAATAATCGACTTATTACCAAGCATATCAATACTAGATACAATATAATTATAAATTAATTCTCTTTTTTTAGCATTAAAACTTATTAATAAATCAAACTCATTAAAAATATCATAATTACCTATTTTTTCATATAATAATTCCATTAAATAATAATCTCGCTCTAGCTTATATTCGCGATAAGAAAGTTTTAAATCCACAGCATTTACTCTCGGATCTAAATCATTTAATTGTTCAACAATAAAACGTTTATTTATAAAATCTTTTTCCAAATTTTTATTAACATATGAAACGTTATATTTAAAATCAATCAATAAATCATTTCTATCTTTTAAATCATCATTAGCAATACTAGATGATGCTTCGCGATCATTATTTAGTAAAAAATTAAATAATATATCTTTATTTAACGCACTAACTAAATCATATAAATAAGCAGCAGTATTAATATCCTCTTCATATTCAACACTATAATTAGATAAACTACTACCTAAACGATTATATATCGTTTCCCTAATTCTTAATGCCGATTTTTCTTCACGATTTAAACATAAATAATCAAAATAAGGATCACAATCTGATAATTTATAATGTTCATCTAAGTATGTTGAAATATTTTTTAACATTTTGTGATCATTTAATATTCGTGGATATATACCGTCCTCTACTTCAATAGCAATTTTTAAATATTCTAAATTTTTTTGATAGATTGGGCTGTTCTTATGCCCTTTTTTTTCAAGTTCTGACAAATTATCATATAACTTCCCAATTGAATTTGATAATTGTAAAATTCTCTCCAAATTATCTAAATCTCTTTTACTTAATACTTCCATAATACCCCCACATTTTCATTAATATTTTAATTTCTTAAAGCTTGAAACATTTTTTTCCATAAACCTTCTGAAGAATAATTTAAAATTCCCACTTTATAAACTTTTAATCCATATTTAATTAATAACCAATTAAATATAATAGACATTGCAATTGCTATTAATGTATCTATTATACCAATTTGCCCAATTATAAGCAATGATGGTGATAATATACCTGATATTAGTGGTAAATATGAAATAACTCTTATAAAAATTGAACCTTCAAACATACCAGCAAACATTGCTAAATAATAACCCAATAATAAAACTAACATAATGGGTGTTTGAATTTGTTGAAAATCTTCTGTATTCGTTGTCATTGAAGCTAAAATACCAGCTAACAATGAATAAGATAAAAATGTTAAAATCATTAATATAACAGTTATCGGAATAATATAAATCATTTGTTGTGCAATATTAGTACCTAATGCTTGTTTTAAAATTGCAACAACATCAAAACCAAAACTTGATGCTAAACTAGGACCACCAATAATTTTTCTTAATAATAATCCTATTCCACCATAGGTTAAAAACAAAACTGCTTGGAGTAATACAAATAGATTACCCGATATTACTTTTGCGAAAAAATGGGTTTTAGGTGAAACGTTGGAAATAATTATTTCCATACCTCTAGTTGTTTTTTCATCATTAACCTCAGCACCAATCATTTGAACTAAGATTATTATTAACATAAAAAACGGAAAAATAAATACTGGGAAGACTGACGTCATGATTGTTGTCATCATTTCATCTTTACTTTGTTTATCTTTATCTAAATATTCACGTTGTAGTTCAATTGGCGAATAAATACTTAATAATTTATCTGCGGGTATTTCTGAATTTTCTATCGCTAATACTGTTTTTGTTTGATTAATAAAATTTTGAATTTTTTGATAACTCATCGTATCGATATATGCATCAGTTATTAAAGTGGCTTTTAATGTTGTAATTGGATCTTCTTCTAAAACTAAAATCCATACTTTTTTATCATCTTTTATTAACTCTTTAGCTTGTTTAACATCTTTATCATATAATATAATCTCATATGATGATTCTTCTTTTTTATTTTCTATATTTACATCAAAATTTTTAACTTGTTCCTCAAAATAATTAAAAGCTCGTTCATTATCCGAAATAACATATATTTTTTGAATATTATTAAAATCACCACCAAAGAAAGTAATAATAGAATCAATATTCATTACACCAGTAATAATTATTGCTAATAAAATATTAACAATTAAAAACCATTTAGTTTTGACCTTACGCTTTAAACTAACACTAATTAAATAATTTAATTTGCTACTCATAACTCTCACCTACTTTTGATATAAATATTTCATTTAATGAAGGCTCCTCAACGACAAATTTTGTTATTCCCTTAGTCTTCTTAACAAAATCAAAAACTTCTTGGAAAACATCCTTATTTTCAATTTTAACTTCTAATTCATCAGCTCTATCAATAACTTCTACTACACCTTTAATTTTTAATAAATCTTCTTTATTAATATTACCCTTTATTAAAATATTTTTCTTTCGATATTGTTCTTTAATATCAGCAAGATTACCCTCTATTATTGATTTACCATTAACTAATACAACAATTTTTTTACAAAACAATTCAACATGTTCCATTCTATGTGTTGAAAAAATAATCATACTTCCTTTATTTGCTAATTCAATTATTTCTTTTTTAAACATTTCGATATTAATTGGATCTAATCCTGCAAATGGTTCATCTAATATTAATAATTCTGGTTCATTAATAATAGCGGTAATAAATTGAATTTTTTGTTGATTACCTTTTGAAAGTTCTTTTATTTTTCGTTCTTTATAATCAGAAATTTCAAATTTTTCTAATAACTCATCTAATCTTTTTAAAATTTGTTCTTTACTCATTCCCTTTAACGTACCATAAAACAAACATTGTTCCTTAACTGTTAATTTAGTTAATAAACTTCTCTCCTCAGTTAAAAAACCTATTTTATCAGTTAAAGAATAATCAATTTCTTTACCATTTAATGTTATTTTACCCTGATCAGCTGGTAACAGACCCATAATCATTCTGAAAGTTGTTGTTTTACCGGCACCATTAACACCAAGTAATCCAAAAATTTCACCAGAATTAACAGAAAATGATAAATTATCAACTGCTAAATGCGGCCCATATGACTTACTTACTCCTTCTACTCTTAACATGACTCATCTCCTTTTTGTAATATAATATAATTATACCATTTTTTTTATATAATAGAAATTAAAATTATTATTTTTAAATTTTAATATTGACATAAAATGTTTTTTACTGTAATATTATAGATGCAATGGAGCAGTACTCAAGAGGCTGAAGAGGCGCCCCTGCTAAGGGCGTAGATCGGGTAACTGATGCGAGGGTTCAAATCCCTCCTGCTCCGCCATTATATGTTATGAAAATCGTTCAAACGATTTTTTTTGTGTTTTTATAGCTTTTTAACAATAAAAAAACCTTATAAATTTTATAAGGTTAATATATCAATTTTGGTGATCCGTATGGGATTCGAACCCATGAATGCTGCCGTGAAAGGGCAGTGTGTTAAACCGCTTCACCAACGGACCAATAAATGGCGCCTCAAGTAGGACTCGAACCTACGACCCCTTGATTAACAGTCAAGTGCTCTAACCGACTGAGCTATTAAGGCGAATGGTGGGCCTGATAGGACTTGAACCTATGACCCCACGCTTATCAAGCGTGTGCTCTAACCAACTGAGCTACAGGCCCAATAAAATCAATGACTATTAAAGTATACAATATTTTTTTAGTTTTGGCAATACTTTTTTTGAAAATATTGCATTTTTCTATAAAATATTGTTTTTTTCTTTAAAATCACTGATTTTTATTATTGTTTATTTACATTAAAATTCGTTTTTTGCTAAATTATCTGCTAATAATTGCTTTATTTGTTCAATAATATCTGGATCTTTTAATACTTTTAAACTTAATTTACCATCAATTGTAACTTCCGTCATAATCTTAATTTTATCATTTAACTCTTCACCATCAGGAGTGACACCAATTAGATAATAGTATTTATTATTGTTATATTCTGTTTCAGATAAAACTAAATATTTTTCATCATTATTTAATGTTATTACATTATTTACACCAATATTCATTATCTAGTCATTCCCCTTTCATTTTCTTTTAAAATCTCTGAAGCTGGTTTTACTAGTGAAATACCTGGCGAATCGCTCTTTAACCAACATAAATCATCAGTTGATTTTCTATTTGCATCGGCTTCTATATAATTTCCATGTTCATCACCTGAACCAATATGAATCATTACTTCATATTGACCTTTGGATAAACCAAGTGAGGCCGCTAGTTCTTCGGCACTAACGCCTGGATTTGAATTAATTGCTAATATTTTCCCGGTAGGTAATCCTTTTTGATCTTTTTCCATAATAGCAATACGGTTTATATTATAATTTTCAGGACGTAAACCATTCTTACCAACAACATAACGATTATTATCCATTTGAGCTGAAACAGCATCACGATAATAATTAACACCGTCGCTTAAATTAATTTTATCACCAATACTATGAGTGATTTCTTGTGTCTCTTGTTCCACTTCTTCAATCATTGTAATTAAATCTTCTGCTGAAGTTAAATTCTCTTGTTCAATCGTATCAACAATTTCTTCCTGTTTATTTAATTTTTCTTGAATTTTTTGTGGGAAGCCTAACAATGATCCAGCAATTATAACAACCGCAGCAATTTTAGCAATTAATAACAGTTTATCTTTTATCTTTCTTGCTTTTTTCAATAATCCCGGCTTTGCCTGTTCTACGTTTTCTATTTCATATATTTCTTCATCTATTTTTTCAACTTGACTCTTTTCTGCATTTTCAATATTTTCTTCTAATTGTTCGTGTTCTTCTAATTGTTCGTGTTCTTCTAATTCTAAACCA
>CAZVQX010000008.1:0-12446 GCA_964629735.1 uncultured Muribaculaceae bacterium | reverse complement strand
TTCTTCTAATTGTTCGTGTTCTTCTAATTGTTCGTGTTCTTCTAATTCTAAACCAGATGCAATATTTTTATTATATATAATTTCATTTAGTTCCCGGCGGCCTTTTACATTATCGTAAAGAGTTTCCAATTTGCTATCAATTTCAATATTTCTCTCTTCTAATCTAGATAATTCATTTGCATAATTCATTTGATCTTTAACCATTTTAATATCATTCATAAAAAACATTGTTCGATATGAAAAATCACTAGGATATTGAATATTAGGGAATCGTGATAATAAACTTGTTTCTCTGTCTTGAACTAGGTTGCCAATTTCTTCAACTTTAGCTAATAATTCTTCAAAATTATTAACATTTTTTCTCATTAATTTAGCCAAATCAGTCATGAACAATAATTCATTTGCTTCTTCGACAATGATTTTGGTGTTTTCATATTTCTCACCTAAATATTTAAAATTATTAGGATCAATGTTTTTGGCTGTTTCCATCAATTTAAGATTTGTTTCCATTACTGATATTTTTTCTAATCCATTTAATTTAGTTACACTTGCTGATTCAATATCAATCTTATCAATTTCGTTTATCTCAATAAATCTGGCATATTCTTCATTTAATTTTTGATTAAACTCTTCAAAAGACATCATATTATTATTTATAGTTTCAATTAGTTGTTTATTATTACTAATTTCTTCCAATAATAATTGTTCTTCTTTTTTGTTTTCCTCAACTAATTCAAGTTGCTCAGCAACTAATTTCAAGTCACTTTCATGAAAAGTTGTTTCATACCCTTGTTCACGTCTAATATCTTCAAACAAATCATACAATTTAGCTTCTTCTAAATCATTCTTGTCGAATATATTTTCTAAAACTGATTCCCTTGTTTTAGACAATTCTAAAATTCTTTCCCGCTTTAATAATTCGTCACGAATTGTAATGGTATCAATAGATTCTAATTTGGCCAATTCATCTCGATAAAGTTTTTCATAAGCATCGTTAAGATTAATGGCTAATCCTAAAGTTTTCCATAAAGCATTGTCCAGTGCAACTTCATCTACAACTGGTTGAGCTTTTATTAACTTTATTTGTTCCAAATAAGCCGCAATCATATCTAGTAAATTACCTACTTCCAACAAAATATCACTCCTTTATCTATAGTTGATTATAGCAAAAAAAAAGATTTATGTAAATCTTTTAACTAAAAACAATCAAAATTTATTTTAACTTGTTTATTATTATCTGTATAAGAAGCCGCTTGAACAATAGTTCTAATAGCATTTGCATTATTTCCATTGTGACCTATAGCTGCCCCCATATCATTTTCAGAAACAAGTACTTCTATAATTAATTGTTCTTCATCACCTTCAAATTGTTTAACTGATACCATATCTGGTTCACTAACAATACTTTTCACCAAAAATTCAGTTAACTCTAACAACTTCATTATTTGTCACCATTTTTCGTAATTTTTTCATTATGAAACTTTTCAATAATCCCAACTTTTTTAAATAAGTTACGAACTGTTTCTGTTGGTTCAGCACCATTGTTTAACCATTTCATCGCTAATTCTTCGTTAATTTTAATTTCCGCTGGTTCTGTTAACGGATTATATGTACCAACAATTTCAATAAATCTCCCATCTCTAGGACTTTTTGAATCCGCCGCAACAATACGATAAAAAGGTTGTTTTTTCGCGCCCATTCTTCTTAATCTAAGTTTTACCGCCATGTTATCCCTCCATTTCTTAAACATTTTAACATATAAAAAAAGAAGTGTCAACCTCTTTTTGTTGACACCTGATTATATATAATCAACATTAACTGATTCATCAATTTCTTTTTCTATTTCATCTGTAACTTCGTCCTCAATTATATCCCATGGTTCCTCATCTTCTTCAATTAGAATTTTAATTTTTGTTTCGCCAACAATCTCAACTCCCAATTCTTTTTCAATATCAAAATTTATTTTACCGTCTTCCGATATATCTACTTTTGTACAATTAGGTTGTTTTAAAGTACGGACTATAATATCTGTTTCACCATTAACATCAGCATCATCACGAACTTTAACTGCAAATTCATCATTATAATCAATTTTTTTATTAATTACTGTTGTTTTACTATCTTCCTCATATGAATACCAAATATTAACATCATAGGAACCAGCAATACCTATTTTATCACCAGTCTTATAACCTTTAAATTTATGATTTATAACCCAGCATCCTAAAATTGTCGTCGGTAATTGTTCTACATCAAATGTATAGTTATTTTTAAAATATTTTTTTCCTTTTCCAACAACAGCTTTCGTAACTATTTCTTTGTATGTTGCCATTATATCACCCCTCACTTTAATTTATGCGTGAAGTGTGCAAAAGTGCACAAAAAAATAGCCTTTTGGCTATTTAATTTTTCCATCTAAACTCCATGATTTTGCCGAGTTTATTTCAACATCAACAATTTTCCCAATATAAGATGAATCACCGCATACATTTACACGTTTCATCGTCTCAGTATAACCCATTAACATGTTTTGACCTTTTTCGCTATAACTTTCAATAAGAACAGGAACTACTTTATTAACATATCTTTGATTTGCTAAATTTGAATAATTATTAACTAATTTATTTAAACGTGATAAACGACTATTCTTTTCTTCTGTTGAGACATTATCATCCATATTATAAGCAGGTGTGCCTACTCTTTTAGAAAAGATAAATGTAAATGCTGAGTCAAATTGACATTCATTTACAACATCTAAAGTTTGTTGGAAATCTTCTTCTGTTTCTCCTGGAAAACCAACTATAATATCAGTTGTAATTGAGGCATGTGGAATATTCTCTTTTATTTTGTTATATAATTCCATATACGATTCCTTAGTATATCGACGTCCCATTCGTTTTAACACTTCATTTGAGCCTGATTGAATAGGTAAATGAATATATGGCATAATATTTTTATTATCTCTAATAACTTCAATCATTTTTTCAGTAAAATCCCATGGGTGACTTGTCACAAAACGAATACGTGGAATATTTGTCTCGGCAACATCTTTTAATAAATTTGCTAATGTATAATTTATTTCTAAATCTTTACCATAAGCATTAACGTTTTGCCCTAAAAGAGTTATTTCTTGATAACCCTCTTTAACTAATTGTTTTACTTCATCAATAATAAATCGCGGATGACGACTTCTTTGTTTCCCTCTTGTGTAAGGAACGATACAATAGGTACAAAATTTATCACATCCATACATAATATTAATCCAAGCTTTATAAGGACTTTCTCTTTTAATTGGAATATTTTCATATATATCCCCTTCAATGCTCAAAACTTCAATTTCTATTTCTTTTTTAGCTAGCGAGGTTGCCAAAATATTAGGTAAATTATGAATATTGTGAGTACCAAAAACAATGTCTAACCAATTATATTTAAATAATATTTCATCTACAACAACTTCTTCTTGTGCCATGCAGCCACAAATCCCAGCAATTATATGGGGTTTTTTTTCTTTTAAATGTTTAATTCTCCCAACCATACCAAAAACTTTATTATGAGCATTTTCACGAATCGCACATGTATTTAATAAAATCAAATCAGCATCTTCCATTTTAGCAACTTCTGTAAATTTTAAATCTTCTAAAATCGCTTTTATTTTTTCAGTATCGTGTTCATTCATTTGACAACCATATGTTTTAATAAAATAGTTTTTATTAAGTCCGATTTTTTTCATATCTTCAGTTATCTTATATTTATCCGTATATACAAAAACTTCTTTCTTTGTCCTAATACGAGCTTGCTTTAGATTAGGTTTTTTCATATTCTCACTTCCTTCTCAACAATAATAATACCATAATATATACCAATATACAATTAAATATATATTGGCAATTAAACAAAATTCATACCATATATTCATTTGAAAATACATTTAAATTTTCAATTTACATTTTAACAAAACCAGTATAATCTTTTTATTTTACATTATTTTATTAACGTTCTATAAAAAAGTAATAAAAGGACTATAACCCTTTTATTACTCAAATTAATAATGTATTTTTAATTAATCAAAAGAAATACTAAATTTCTTGCATTACGATTAATATCATTGGTCTACCTTCGGTTTCCTTATATAAATATTTTCCTAGTTTATCCCTAATTCCAAGTTTTATTTTATTGAAATCTATATAGTTTTCTTTTGTATGTTCATTAATAACTTCAATTGAAATTTTTTCAGCTTCTTTAATTAAGTCTATATTTTCTTTTACAAAGATAAACCCTCTTGTTAATATTTCTGGACCAGCTATTATTTTTTTTGTTTCTCTTGAAATAGTAGCCGTCACAATAACAACACCATTCTCACCTAATGATTCACGATCTCTTAAAACCAATTCACCAATATCACCGATTGTCTTACCATCTATTAAAATATCATCCGCTTTTATTTTTTTATTAGTATCTACTAATTTACCATCCGCAAATTCAGCTACTTGTCCATTTAATTTTAATAAAATATTATTTTGGCTCATACCTGCAGCTAAAGCATTTTGGGCATTAGCAACTTGATGTCGATATTCACCAATAACTGGAAAATAATATTTTGGTTTGATTAAATCTAACATCAACATTAAATCTTCACTTGAAGCGTGATGCTCTAAATATTTTTTTCTTGGAATAATAATTAAATTAGCACCGATTTTTGCAATATCATCAAATATTTTATTAGCTCTTTTCTCCATTCCATCATAAACTGGTGCAGCAAATACTACAGTATCATATTTATCTATTTTAACAAATTTATCATACCCTCTTACAATTCGATTAATATTTGAAAATGGTTTTTCTCTTTCATCAGAAACTAAAACAACAATGTTGGGATCTTTCAAATGATTAATCGAAACAATTTTCTTTTTATCAAATTGTAAATATTTCATATCAATTGCTTTAATAATAATACTTTCAATTCTCTTACCCATAATAACAACTTTACGGTCTGTTTTACTTACCTCATTAAAAATTTCTTGAATGCGATATAATTGATTTTGAAAAATATTAAATATTATTCGACCATCATTTTTATTTAAAGTTTGACTAATAATACTTGATATACGATGATTTGGCGAAGTAAAGCCTGGTTTATCAGCATATAGAGATTCACTCATTAAACATAAAACACCCTGTTTCCCAACGTAAGCTAGTTTACCAATATCTGTTTTATAAGCACCTTGCATCGTTGGATCAAAAACAAAATTACCAGTATAAACAATTGTACCTGCCTCAGTATACAAAACATAACCGACTGCATCTGGTACTGAATGAGTTAAACTAATTGGAAAAATACTGTTTTTTCCAAATTTTATTTTTTTATGTGGTTGAATTTTTACTAAATTATCTATACTCATTTTTTCATCAATTAATTCTTGTTTAATTATTTCATATGTAAATGAAGTAGCATATATTTTAATTTCTGGTATATCTAATAATATATCTGGAATGGCACCCATTTGTTCATCGTGACCATGGGTTATAAACATTCCAACAATCCGTTTTCTATTTTCTATTAAATAATCATAGTTAGGAATAATATAATCAACACCTAACATTTTTTCATCTGCATATTTAAGGCCAGCATCAAATACAAAAATATCTTGATCAACCTCAACAATATACATATTTTTTCCGTTTTCATTTAGTCCACCAAGACTAAATATTTTAATTTTTTTCATTTTTCTCCTTTCTTTAAATTAAAAAAGCCTAACTAATTATATCAAATAAATTTATTTTAGTCTATAAGGAAAAAAAGGATTACATTTCCTTTTTTAAATTGTTAATTTGTTTTTGATAATTATCACCATTAGTTATATAACTTCCTACAACAATAATATCAGCACCTCGACAATATTTTATTGTATCAGCATTAATACCACCATCTACTTCGATTAAAAAACTTAAATTATAATTTTTTCTAATGGATTGTAATTTTTGAATTTTAGCAGCAGTTGGCATTATAAATTTTTGACCACCATATCCTGGTTCGACACTCATTACAAGTATTAAATCAATATATGGTAAATATTCTTTTATAACTTCAACATCTGTATTTGGTTTAATAGAAAGACCAACTTTAATATTTTTGGCTTTAATATATTTTATAATACTCTCAGTATCATTTGTAGCTTCAAAATGAAAGGTAATAAATTCTGGATTTAATCGAGCATAATCATCAATATATTTTTTTATATCGCTTACCATTAAGTGAACATCTAACTTTTTATTGATATTTTTTAATAATTCTTCAATTTCTCCTATTTGATATGTTTTATTATTAACAAAAATACCATCCATAATATCTAAATGTAAATAATCAATATTCGTATTAGCTAATAATTCGATATTTTCTTTTAAATTGTTTTTTATTGATAAAAATGATGCTGATAATTTCACAATATCAAACCTCTCCTATAAATTTTATATAATTATCATATCTACTTTGTAAAATTGTATTATCATTTGTTTTTGCTTTTATTTTACATTTGTTTTCTTTATTATGAAGACAATCTTTATACTCACAATCATGACGGTATAAATTAAACTCAACCATATTGTCACGAATATCCGATTGGGTCATTCCATTAAAATTAATTGATGAAAAACCTGGTGTATCTGCTACTAAACCATCAAACAGTGAAATTAACTCAACATGTCTGGTTGTGTGTTTTCCACGGCCTAAGGCCTTGGAAATAGGTGCTGTTAAAATATTTAATGAACTATCTAATTTATTTAATAATGTCGATTTACCAGCACCACTTTGTCCGGTAAAAACAGTTATCTTATCTTTAAATATTTTTTTGATTTCTTCTGTTTCTGTATTTAAATAAACTTTATACCCTAGTTTTTTATAATAATCAAAATAAAGTTTAAACTCATCCAATTCATCTTTTGTTAACAAATCTAATTTTGTAAAACAAATAATCGGAGTAATATTATTATACTCAATTATAACTAATAGCTTATCTAATAAGAAAGTTGAAAAATCTGGTTCTTTTAAACTGGCAATGATAACTACTTGATCAATATTACTAACCGTTGGACGTGTTAAAAGGTTTTTTCTTGGATGGACTTCTAAAATATAATTATTACTTAAATCAACTGTAACAATATCACCAACCGTTGGGCGAATATTGTCATTACGGAATCGACCACGCGATTTACAAACGTAAAACTTACTATCAATTAATACAGTGTAATTATTACTTATTAATTTAATAATTCTACCTTGCATTAACTCTCCCCTATAATAGCATCAATTGGATCAGTCACAACTGGGGCAGCAGCAACCGTTATTTTTAATGGTGCTCCAGCTTGAACTGGCGATTTAGGTGCTCTACTTTGTGAAATAATTGTACCAACATTGTATGAATCAGTTTCTTTATAATCAATTGTTAAATTTATTCCATACTCTTTAGCGAAATTTTCAACATCTGGGACAGACCATCCTTCAGCAACAAAATCAGGATATTCAATAATAATTTCTGGTATTATTAAAGTTACCGTATCTCCTTCAGCAACTTTTGTTCCTGGCGCTGGTTTTTGTTCAATTATAACGTTTTCTTTATATTTTTTAGGATTATCAACTTCTTTTTTTTCGGATAAAACATGAATTCCTTTTGTATCTAACATTCCTTTTACTTCAAAAAGGTTTTTACCAACATAATCTTCTATAACAATCCCTTTAAAACCTAATGAAACAATAAGTTTTACTTCAGTACCAACTTTAATACTACGTCCTGATATTGGTTTAGTACTAATAACTAAACCTTCTTCAATATCGCTACTATAATCTTCATCAACTTCAGTAGCTACTTGAAGTCCCAGTTCTTTTAATTTTTTTTCAGCTTCAACTACTGATAATTTAGATACATCTGGTATTTTAACTTCTTTTACATTAGTTATTTTAGGTAAAATAATAATAAATAAACTTAAAATAGTAACTAATGCTGCAGCAACTATTCCTAAAACAATTAAAACTTTATTAATAGTTTCCTCTTTTCTTTTTTTCATTTCATCACCTTTTTTTATATTTTTATTAACATTAATAGGTTGCATTACTTTTGTTTCTTCTAAATCTTGTTCTGGATACTTATATATAAGTCTTTTTACATCCTTCATTTCTTCTGATAATGATTTTTCAATATCATTATACATTTCCACTACACTATCATAACGATTTTTAGGGTTTTTTGCACAAGCTCTTAAAATAATATTTTCAATACTTTGTGGTATCTCTGGATTTATCTTAGTAATCCTTGGAATTTGTTCTTTCATTTGTTTTATTGCAATTTCTACAGCATTGTCGCCACGGAATGGGATTTTACCAGTTAATAATTCAAACATTAAAATTCCTAATGAATAAATATCACTTTTTATAGTTGAACCACTACCACTTGCTTGTTCGGGTGGTAAATAATGAACTGACCCCATTACCGAATTAGTTTGGGTTAATTCATTACTATTTAATGCCATAGCAATCCCAAAATCAGTTATTTTAACACGGCCATCATCTAATATTAAAACATTTTGAGGTTTAATATCACGATGAATTATATAAGCGTCATGAGCATGTGAAATAGCACTTGTTAATTGACCCATAATATCAATTACTTCTGGAATGGTTAAGGCTCCCCTTCTTTTAATTAAACTCTTCAATGTACGGCCATCAATATATTCCATGACAATAAAATATTTACCATCATCTTCACCAACATCATACATCTCAACAATATTAGGATGATTTAAGGAACTTGCGGAAATTGCTTCACGTTGAAAACGTCGAACAAATTTTTCGTCATCGGCCAAATCACCACGGAGAATTTTAACAGCTACCCGTCGGTCTAAAATTGTATCTTGTGCTAGATAAACATTAGCCATACCACCTTCACCAATTAGTCTAATTATTTGATAACGATCATTTATTTTTTGACCTTTCATAATCACTCATCATCACCAACCTTCATAAAGCACGCTACTGATATATTATCAGTTCCACCACGATTATTACTTTTGACTATTAATTTTCGAACTTTTTCTTCTAATGAAATTTTTTCATTTAAAACTCGACTAATTTGATCCTCTTCTAACATATTAGTTAAACCATCACTACATAATAATACTCCATCTACATCCGTTTCTACATCAAAGACATCCATTTCAACTTTGCTAGTTGCACCTAAAGCACGCATTAAAACATTTTTTCTTGGATGATCTTTAGCTTCTTCAGGGGTTAATTCACCAGAAGCTAATAACATATTTACTAATGTATGATCAACGGTTATTTTATGTAATTTTTTATTTTTAAAAACAAAACCAGAACTATCACCAATATTACCAAACAACAAATATTCTTTTGTTTTTATACATAAAACTATTGTTGTCCCCATACCAACACTTTCTGGATGGTCTTCAGTATATTTGTAAATTAAAATATTAATTTCACTAACTGTATCTTTAACCCAATTAATAGCATCAACTTTATTACCAACACTACTCAATTCTTTAAAGCGTTTACCAATATGAGTAATAGCAATACTAGAAGCTATTTCACCAGTTCGATGTCCCCCCATCCCATCGGCAACTACTAACAAATATTCATCATTATCGTTTTTTAAAATTGTTACACTATCTTCATTATGGTCTCGAACTTTACCTGAATCGGTTAAATAAAAATATTCCATTATAAATCCTCCTTATAATTAGAGCGTAGCTGACCACAAGCTGCATCTAAATTTGATCCAAACTCTCTTCTGATTGTTACATTTATTTTTTGTTTTTTCAAAATATCATAAAAATTTTTAATATCCTCTTCCATACTTTTTTTAAATTTTGAATTACTAGTCTCATTATATGGAATTAAGTTCACATAACAATTAATTCCTCTTAATAACCGAGATAATTCTAAAGCACATTCACTACTATCATTTATTCCTCTCAACATAATATATTCGATTGTAACTCGGCGATTAGTAATTTTTGTATATTTCTTTAAAGATTCAATTAATTTTTTTATAGGATAAGCTTTATTGATTGGCATTAATTGATTACGAATATGGTCATTCGGCGCGTGAAGAGAAACTGCCAAATTAACTTGCCCACCATCTTTAATAAATTGTTCAATTTTAGGCACTAGTCCACTTGTAGAAATTGTTATATGACGGGCCCCTATATTAATACCTTTTGGATGATTAATAATATTAATGAAATTTATTACATTATTATAATTATCAAAAGGTTCCCCAATTCCCATTAAAACAATATGTGAAATTCGCAACTCTAAATCAGCTTCTATTTCTAAAATTTGTAAAACCATTTCATATACTTCTAAATTACGAATTTTTTTAAGGCGTCCACTTTCACAAAACTGACATCCCATATTACATCCAACTTGCGTTGAAACACATAGACTATTACCATAATTATGCTTCATTAAAACAGCCTCTAC
This sequence comes from uncultured Muribaculaceae bacterium, assembly GCA_964629735.1. GTDB lineage: Bacteria > Bacillota_I > Bacilli_A > RF39 > UBA660 > CAZVQX01. The sequence continues at coordinate 1,954 of CAZVQX010000008.1, read as the reverse complement.
CATATTTTTATCTTCTAATAAAAATAAATATTTATAAACATCAGTATCTTCCTGTTTTTTTACAATCTCTAACCTGGGTATTTTAAAGTCTTGTTTTAATTTTTCAATAACTTCTTTCTTCATATTAGTTATTTCTTCAAAATCATTAATCCTTTTTTGGTATAACCATTCAAATAACTGAATACTACGAAATTTTTTTAAATCATTATTTAAAAAATAATCATCTAATTTATCAATTGTATAATTATATATATGTTGCATATTTCACACCCTATATAAATTATAACAAAAAAAGAACAAATTAAAAAGATACCAAGTATCTTTTTTTATGTTTATTATAAATTTCTTAAAGGTATTACAATTGGTCGAAAGGAAATTGCTGATTCGATATAGTTATTTGCATGATAACTAAAAATATTATATGACGGTGCTGGTGAATTATAACCACCACGCAAGAAAAAGTTACTTGTTAATCTAGGCATAACAGGATTAGAGATATACCAACCATGATTAAATCCTTCATCATAAGCACTAGTTTCATATACAGAGTCACCAAACTTATCTTTATTTGCATTATAATTATCAAAACTTGTATCTGTTGTCCCTATAGCATACACATTTTTATATTTGGGATCACCACCTAATGGGTTATTACCATTATCAACATATGAAGAGGATCTCTCCCATGCACCACCGCTCATATCATATACGCCATATATATTATGAGTTGTACTTGCTAACTCACCTTTAATTGTATTATATGGATTAATACAATTATCAATCTCAGCATTTTTTTCACTTGCTGCACATCCTGTGATGTAGTCCTTTGTATTATTAAACATTACATAATCATTTGCACCATATTTTGAATGACTTAAATAAGCAACTGCCCCCCATTCGGTATTTTTAATTAAATGTGTATCAACATCTTCTGATTTCCAACCATATACAGAATTATTTTTCATATTCAAAGAAACAACAAAGCTCATATCAAATTCTATATTTCTCCACGAAACAGCATTCGGAATAAATTTTGGGGTTAGTGTAAATTTATTACAATTTGTTTTATTTGAATCAATATAGCAAGAATCGTTCTGATTAGCTACACTAGGTTCAAATTTAGCTATCCAAAAACCACTTATTTCACCATCAAAATCAAATGCAGGATGTTTTACATAATTAGTTTGTTTATCTCCCACATACGTTGGTAATGTTGATATCATTGTACCATCTTTTGTTATATTTGTTTTGTTTTCCAAGAATTTAACATCAATATTACCGGTCGTACTTGTATGATAACCGTTAGTAATTGAATAAGCGTATCTTGGAATCCACACCCAATAAGAGCCATCTTTAGTTTTGGCATTCGCCCACTTTTTTTCACCATAATTATACCAATCTTGTTTATAAGGATCATCAATATTTTGGGGTTCTACCCAATTAGTTCCATCCCATTTGATTGGAGTCATACCACTTACCAATAATGGAGCATTCGCCCCACTCGTATCAACAAATTCTGGCAATTTACAACTACCATCCGCTTTATATTTAATTATATCTACTTCATTATTTTCATAATTTTTTATTGCACACCATTTTTCGTCATAAATAGCCATGGCAACTTTGCCATCCCATCTTATTATAATGGAACCACCTTTAGGAGGTTTTCCCTTAAAGTCGAATTTTTGACCATTAACTATTTCACCATCACTAAACTCATAGATTAAATTTTTTGTTTCTCCATTTAATTGATTTAACATATATTCATTTTCACCAGTTTTTACTAACCCATAAGCAGAATTTTTAAAAACACCTTTTCTTGCATCGCTTATCACGTTTATTATTAACGGTGTTGCTATTAACATTATTATCCCTAAAATAACTATAACAGCTAATAATTCAATTAATGTAAAACCTTTGTTTTTCATTAAATGTAATTCCCCCTCCGCACTAT
>CAZVQX010000007.1:0-43266 GCA_964629735.1 uncultured Muribaculaceae bacterium | reverse complement strand
TTATCCTTTAAATTATTTATTTGTATGTGGTTTAAGGAATAAGGGTTATTTCATATAATTTACTATCTGATGAAGATGTAAAACCTTTTTTATTTTGTTTTTTTAGCATCTTACCACCACCTATAATATATATATAATATCATATAACGGCCTAACACACAATGAAGTTTTATCTAAAATTAATTGTTACTAAAAAAAGATTGAAACTTCAATCTTTCCAAGCCTTAAATTTATTATTTGCTTTTCAAAAAATTTAAAGCATCATCAAAGGTTGAAACCGAAATAATTTCAATATCATAATTATATTTTTCTTTAACCTTTATTGCTTCTTCATAATTTTCACCAGCTGGGGCAAGAAAAATTTTAATTTTTTCTTTAACAGCACCTTTTATTTTATATTCAATGCCACCAATTTCACCGACATTACCATCTTCATCAATCGTTCCCGTTCCAGCAATTTTTTCAAAATTATTTATACTATAATTTGTAAGAGCGTCATAAATTGCTAAACTCATCATCAATCCACCAGATGGACCACTTTCCTTTTTTTCAAAATTCAATTTAATTTTAGGATCTGTTTCAATTTCACGATCAATTGAAATTAAAACACCTATTAATGTTTTATCTTTAATTTTAAATGTTTTTGCCTGCCTATTAAAAATTTTATTTTTATTCTTTACTTTAAAATTAACAACTTCATCACTAGGTAACGAGGAGATTGTTTTTTTCATTTGAGGTAAATTAGTAATTTTCTCATTATTAATGGTAAGTATTTCATCACCTACTATTAAATCCGTTTTAGCACTTTTATCAACATACGAAATAATAACTTTCTCACTTTTAACTTCATATTTTTTCAAAGCTTTTGTATAAGCAACAATAATAGCATTTTGATTTGCTTCTTTCAACAACAAATGATCCCGATAATCAGCATCTTTTGGTGTCTCATTTGTAATCTCAATATCACTTTTTTTATAAACATCCCAATCTTTATTAAAATAAGAATATAATATCGTTGGAACTGTTGCTCTAAATTCATATAAATAAGTCAAATTAAAAGTATTAGCTCTTATCGGATGATTCTCAATTTCCATTTTTGTCGAAACATCATTCACCCCACCTGGTGCAAGAATATAAAATGGAAGTTTAATACTAACTAATAAAAAGCCAACAATAATTCCAACAAATAATATATAATTGTTTTTTACTATTTTTTTAATATTTAAATATAATTTATTATACATATCTATTTCCTCTCTAATATAGATTATAGTTTAAAAGGAGTAATTTATGAAAAAAAAAATCACTAGCATTATTATATTGATAATATTATTATATATAACTTTTGAAGTATTAACAACTTCTAGTTCAATTTTAAATTCGATTTTATTTTCTATTTCAATTTGGAAAAATAATATATTCCCCTCACTATTTCCATTTTTTGTTTTATCAGAAATGTTAATTAATTATGGTTTTGTTGAATTAATATCAGAATTATTTAAACCATTTATGCAATCATTTTTCAAAATAAATAGTAAAGCATCGTTTGTTCTAGGTATGGGAATTTTATCAGGATTCCCCAGTAGTGCGAAATATACAAAAGAATTGTATATTTCAGGGGATTTGAATGAAAATGAGGCAGCAAAAGTATTAACATTTACTCATTTTTCCAATCCTTTATTTATTTTAGGGACAATTTCGGGTTTATTTTTAAATAATAAAGAAATTGGTTATTTAATTTTATTATGCCATTATTTTGGTAATTTTATAGTTGGTTTTTTATTTAGAAATTATTACCCATCTACAACCGAAAAAACAAAATTTTCAATAAAACTAGCAATAAATAAGATGCATAATAAAAGAATTAATAATAACTTGACTTTTGGTGAGATTATTACTAATTCACTGTTGAGCACTATTAATACTTTATTATTAATTCTAGGTGTCATTACGATGTTTTTAGTTATAACAACAATCATTGATAATAATATTTCCTTAAATAATTATTATCAAACCTTATTAAATGGTTTTTTTGAAATGACACAAGGTTTAAAATATGTTAGTTTATTAAACATACCATTAAAACTTAAAACAGCTCTCTCAACGATGTTTATCTCTTTTGGTGGGCTTAGTGTACATATTCAAACAATAAGCATCTTGAGTAATACCAAAATCAAATATATGCCATATTTAACAGCACGTATTATGCATGCTTTAATTTCTTCATTATTAATTTTTATTTTATTTGACTTTTGGATTATGTTTATTTAAAAATCAACGTCAATTAAATATGTATTATTACTATTATATTGATAAACAACATTTATTCCAAATTCATCATCTTCGTATAAAGGGTGTGTAATTGGAATATTTACAATAAAATATGAATCATTTTCATTGTAAATATTATCATAATTAGTATATAATTTAATATTCCCCTTTCCAATTTCACTCTCTGTTAATAGTTTTACACCATAATTTCCATAATTTAAAACTTTTGTTTCACGATTTATTGTTAATTTTTTTGATGTACCATCATTAAATTCAAATTCTATACAATCTTGATTACAATCTTGTAATCCTGTAATAGTTTTATTAAAAAAATCATCATATATTTTTTTTGTCATATTGGCTTGTTTTATTAATAATTCAGTTTTTGCACCTGAATTAATATATAAATTTTTTAAATTTAAAGATAATTCAAATAATAAAACCGCTACAATCATTGTTATTGAAAATGATAAAATTAATTCCATTATTGTAAAACCTCTATTATTTTTCATTAAATCACCTCTTATTTAAACGGTACCGATGCAAATGTATCATCCAAAAACCATACAATTAAACGATTTTCCTGACTATATTTATTATAACTAACTGTTTTTATATATTCGATTAACTCCCTATTATCAAAACCGGTATCTTCTAAATTTTCTATATATTTTTTAAACTCTTCAATATTATCTTTTGTAAAATAAACTTTATAGACTTTTAAATCATTTAATAAAGAAATACAATAATTAGATTCTTTGATATAATCGGTTCGACAGTTAGATATATCTAGATATGGGATCTGCGAGTCTTCTAATTCAGCACTTAAAGTTACCAAATCAACTTCAGATAAATAATTAATTATTTCATTTGTCGCATATAAACCATTTACAGTATTATAACTGAAAGTATGATTATAATTTTTCATCACAACTTTTAATTGGATAAATATATATATTAGTACTGCCGTGACAAAAGTGGAGACAATCAAAGCCTCTGTTATCATAAAACCTTGTTTTTTATTTTTATTCATAATTCATCATCCTTATATTGATTTTATTATAAATACATTATATAATATTAACAGGATAAATACTAGTCCAAATAAAGAATAAAGGGGATGAATTAATGCTTAAGAAATTTGATTTTGAAAAAATGCCAGTGGTCGAAGTAGTTAATGAAATACTTGTTGATGCTTCTAAAAGGGGTGCGAGTGATATTCACTTTGATCCTTTAACCGAATATATGAAAGTACGTATTCGGATAGATGGAACTTTAATTAATTATGCTGAGGTTCCTAATTCTGTAAAGAAGAATATGATAACTAGAATTAAAATAATTTCAGGAATGAACATTACCGAATCGAGATTACCGCAAGATGGTGCGATTAAAGATAGATTAAACAATATTGATCTTGATCTGCGTGTTTCTTCAATTCCAACTAGCGAAGGTGAAAAAATTGTTATTCGTATTCTTGATTATTCCCTTAGTATAAGTGGACTTGAAAATCTTGGATTTAGCGATAGTAATTATAAGAAAATTTTAAAAATGATTAATGTACCAAATGGTATTATATTAGTCACTGGAGCTACCGGTACTGGTAAATCAACTACAGTATACTCAATTCTTCAAAGATTAAACGATGAAGAAACAAATATAATAACAGTTGAAGACCCTATTGAAATGGATATTGAAGGTATCAATCAAATTCAAACAAATAGTGAAATTGGTCTTGATTTTGCCACTGCTCTTCGTTCGATACTAAGGCAGGATCCAAACATTATTATGATTGGGGAAATAAGAGATACTGAAACAGCCAGAATAGCTGTTCGTGCTTCAATTACTGGACACTTAGTTTTATCAACACTACATACTAATGACTCATTAAATACTATTGAACGTCTATTAGATATGGAAGTTGAAAGATATTTATTAGCTAGTTCTTTAACGGGAATTATTTCTCAAAAACTAGCGCGCAAATTATGCCAAAATTGTCGTACGGAAAGACCTACTAATGAATATGAAAAGAGATTGTTCAAACGAGTTTTAAATAAAGACGTTGACCATGTCTATAGTGCTGAGGGTTGTGAAGTTTGTGGTAATGGTTATCATGGTCGTATTGCAATACATGAAATATTATTAATTAACCAAGAAATTAAAGATGCGATAAGTTCTAATGCACCAAAAGAGTTTCTTAGAGAGTTAGTTTATAAAGCTGATGTTACAACCCTCCTACAAGACGGTTTATATAAAGTTGCTAATGGACTTACAACTTTTGAAGAAGTTTTAAAATTAATCGAATTAGAAGGTGATGAAGGCATTGGTGAGTATGATCTAGAAACGGCAATTGAGACAACCAATATAGCAATTGAGCAAGAAAAAAATGGTCATAATAATTCTATAGATAAAGAAGAAAATGATAATATTATTATTGAACCCCAAAATAACGAAATCAACATAGAAGACGAAATAATATGGTAATAAAAAAGAGTTGTTAAATTTAACAACTCTTTTTAATTTCTAATTAAAATTTTAATCAAACCGTTAACATCTAGTTTTGTAAATAAAATCAATAAAGCACCTGCACACAAAAATGGGCCGAATGGAATAATATGGTTATCCTTATCTTCACTTAATAACAACATAATTAGGGAGATTGGAAAACCAATAAATGATCCTAAAAAAATTGTTAAAACAGCCATTTCATAACCTAGTACTAAACCAAATATAAATAATAATTTAATATCACCGCCACCCATTGATTCTTTTTTAAATAAAAAATCACCAAGTTTTTTTATTAAATACATAATACCAAAAGCAATAACACCATTACTCAACGACATCATTACCCCTTCTACCCCTTTTAAAAAGTAAATCTCAATTATAAATAAAATAAAAGATACGACTAACACTTCGTCAGGTATTATATAATAAAAATAATCACTGATAACTATTATTAATGCCATTGAAACAAAAGTAAGTGCAATTAACAACTCAATCGAAAAACCAAAAATATAAAAAGATAAGGCAAATAAAAAACCAGTAAAAAATTCGAACAACGGATAAAAGAATGATATTTTATTTTTACAACTCGTACATTTTCCTCCTTGAAAAAAATATGATAAAACAGGAATCAATTCCCAAAACTTTAATTGATGCTGGCATTTAGGACAATGAGAAGGAGGATATACAATTGATTCCTCCTTCGGTAGACGATATCCTACAACATTATAAAACGATCCAAAAACAGTCCCTAAAATAAAGAATATAAATATATAATATAAAGTCATTTGTATCATACTCCTATTGTTGTAACATCTGGAATGAATTAAACATTGGTATTACAATTGATAGAACAATCATTCCGACGATAAATGTTAAAAAGATTATTAAAGCTGGCTCAATTAATGTTTTCAATCTTGTTACAGCATTATGATGTAATTCTTGATAATAATCAGCTACTTTACCCATCATCTCTGGCAATTGGCCAGTTGTCTCACCGGTTACAATCATTTCATAAGCAGGCAGCGGAAAAGCCCAGTGATTTTCAAAAGCTTTAGAAATTTTTTCGCCTCTTGAAACATTACTAATAGCATCAATTATTAACATTTTATAAATTTCATTATTTGTTATTCTATTTAAAACTTCCATACTCTCTGTTATAAAAACATTATGAGCAAGTAGTGACGAGAATGTTTTAGTAAACATGGTTACTTCATTATAAATAATAATATTATTAAAGCCTGGAATATGCATTGCAAACCATTGTAAAAAGGTACGTATTAATTTAACATTTTTATATAGATAAGTTAAAATTAAGACAAAAACCGCAAATCCAATTATTAACCATACTAGATTTTTTTCTAAATATGCACTAACAGCCATAACCATTAGAGTAAATTTAGGTATTTGTGAAGCATCCATACTTTCATAAATCTCAACAAATCTTGGAACAACAAACATCATGATAAAGGTTGTTGCAGCTAGCGACATAATTAATACAATTGTCGGATAAATTAAAGCTGTTACCATTTGTTTTCTAGTTTTTTCAACCTCTGAAAAATACAAAGCCATTTCATCTAAAACTTCAGGTAACTGACCAGTCATTTCCGCAGTTTTAATCATATTTATTAATAACTTTGGAAATGCTACACCTTGTTTTAATAAAGCTTCACTAAAACTGTCCCCCATTGTTAAATCATAAACCATTGAGCGAAAAATACGTTGATAAGACTTTTTCTTAAATTGTCTTGTTAATATTTTTAAAGAATCAACTAATGGAATACCAGCCTTTAAATAAGTAGATAACTGAGTTAAGAAAAAAATTAAATCTTTATTTTTTATTTTCATTGTATTTACCGAATCATTACCATGAAAAAATACAATCCATTTATTAGTTCGTATACTATATACTTCAAATCCTTCACTTAATAAAAACGAATGAACTTCAACCTTAGAAAAGGCCTCAAAATATCCTTTTACTACCTTCCCAGAAGGATCTTTTCCTACATACTCATACATTATTTTAGTTTCACTACGTTTAGCATCTTCGCCTTCAAAATTTAATAATAAAGCTTGTCTACTTAACTCTCTTTTATTTCGTGCATTCTTCGCGAAAGTTGAATTATGTATGTTATTCTGAATGTTTTCTTTAATTTTTTTAGGAACCTTAATTATTTTTGTTAAAAAATCATTGATCTTATCGCCAAATGTCTTCTTCTCAATTTGAATATTCTCGTTGCGATATTCATCATTCATTTTTTTCTTTCTTTCTTTTTTAGCCTGTAGTTCTTCTTGACGTTTAATTTGGGCTAATTCTTGCTTTCTACGTTTTGCTTCTAAAGCTTTAAGACGCTCTTTTTCCTTAGCCTCCATTCGCACTAATTGTTGTTCTTTTTTTCTGTTTTTCTTATTAAGTCGGGCGGCTTTTAACTTCTCTCTTTTCAAATTACCTTTGTGATATAATTTTCTAAAATGACTAATAATTATTGAAAATAAATTATACATTAAAACAAAAGGAGTGATAAAACCGTAAATAATTAATTTAAATAAGCGGTATATAAAATATGATAATAGAACCATCCCTTTTAATATATATTTAATCAATCTAAAAATGAAGGTACTAAAAAACAAATATACTATATAAGATATATATATAAAACCTTTTAAAGAATATCCTATTAAAGATATAATAAGGTTAACGATTACTGTAATTATAGTAATAGTTGTAAAGAAAAAACCTAAAGAAATATATTTAAAAAGGCTCTTTACAAACAACACTACAAATAACACTGTTTTATATACAAATATAAAAGGCAGTAATGCTGTTGATTTACTCACAAAAACACCTACCAATCCCTATCATCTTTCATACTAATTCGATTATACCATATTTTATTTTTTTTTAAAACATTTATTATCTTTTTCATATAATATATTGAAAGGGGTAGTAAAATGAATTATTATAATTATCCTTACATGGGTTTTAATAATATTGGGTATGCTAGGCCAGGTATTTTTAGTTCGTTATTTAAAAATGGTATTAATTGGGGAACTATTCTCGATAATGGTCAAAGGACTTTAAACCTTATTAATCAATCAATACCTATTATAAAACAAGCACAACCAATATATAAAAATGCTCGAACAATGTTTAAAGTAATGAATGAATTTAAAAAAGTTGATAATACATCAACCACAAAAGACGACAACCAAACAAACCATACATATCAACCAACAACCAATCCAACTGAAGATAATAAAAATAAATCAATAATAAATAATGATAACGGCCCAACATTCTTTTTATAAATTATACAACATTATTAAAAAATCCCACCTCAAAATTAAGGTAGGATTTTTTGTTACTTTCAACAATTGATATAGTAAACAAAATGTAAATTTTACGATATTGTTGTTATTTTTTTATAAGTTTTAATATTTTTTGTTTATTATATAATAAATTTTGATCACTAAATTCATTTAAATATTCACCAAAATATAAAATGTCTCCATCAAAATTACTTAAATTATCAAATATATAATTTTTTGTTGATTTACAAAGAGATAATTGATTTATAATTTTTTTTAAACTCTCTATATCATTATTTTTTACATATTCCTCTATATTAATACCATATATAAATGATAAAGCACATATTGTTGCTTTTATATTATCGGTATTATTATTTTCAACAATAATAGCGGGTGATGTACTAGTTTTTTTTAAGTTATAATACTCTTTAAATTTATATTCATCACCTTTAAATCTAACATCATCTAAATCAATCAAAAATCCATTCGTATTATTATAAATAAAATTATCTAAATGAATATCACCTAAATATATACCTTTTGAGTGTAAATATTTTAAAGGTATATAAATATCCCTAATAATTTCTAATTTTGCTTTTAATGATAAATTATTGGCATTAATCCCCTTTTTAAACGTACTAGCGTTAGGTATATACTTTTCACTATAGCCATAAAAGTCACCGTTTAATATAATTTTATTTATTGGAGTTGCACAATTAGGAATATTATGTTTACTTAAAAAGTCAACATTTCTTTCTCGCTCGTTTATAAAAATATAACGATCATGAAAAATTTTATATAATAATTCATCATTATAAATATATATATTTCCACCATTATTATGGCCATTTATTTTTAAATGTTTTAACTTTTTTAAATCTTGTGAATTTATATTTATTACCGCCATGGATTTTTCCCCCTACTACAACTATTTAATTAAATTAATAATTCTATCCCACAAACTTTCTTTTTTATTTATAACTTTTTCTTCTATATTAACTGATTTATTATCTTGTTTTAAAGAATCAATTACCATTATAAATTTTGTACTTCCTTCTGTATTCTTATCTTTCATAGTAAATGTATTATAATTGCTACTTAAATCAACTAAAGCATCAATTCTAGATTCCATTGTCTTTAAATTAAAATTGATATAATTGACTAATTGAGAAATTCCCTCATTATTAAATTTAGTTATTCCATCTGTCAATGTTGAAAAACCAATTTCTATTTGATTAGTTCCGTCATTTAAGTCATTAGTTGCTTTTGTTAATGTTTGAATTGAATTATCAAACTTATTAAGGCCTTCTTCAAATAGATCACTACCATCTTTTAATCTTAAAACACCTTCAAACATTGGTGTTAAATCATTTGATAAATTATTAGTATAACCATTTAATATATTCATACTTTCATTTACTTGATTAATACCTTGATTTAATTGATTAAAATTTTCTTGTAATGATAATAAATTTTGTGTATCTAATTCCTGTTGTAATTCATCTATTTCTTTTTTTAATTCCTGTTTTGTATTTTCATCGGTTGTTTTTTCTGCAATTTGTTGTAAGGTTGCTATATGTTTGGTTAAAGTAAGCATCGTATTATTTATTGTATTATTTATTTCCTTGCTATTTTCACTAATAAGATTAGTAGCATTAGCTAAGTTATTAATACCTTTTGACAATTCATCAATTGAAGATACTAAATAACTTATATTAGATAAGCCATTATTTAATTGATTTATACCACTAGATAATTGATTATAACTAGTTAATATTTTTTTACTACCATCATTTAATTGTTGCATTCCTAAATTAAACTCAGAAAAATTAGAATTTAACATTTTAAGTCCACCTAATAATTCATGACTTCCTTTTACTAATAAATTAGAAGTATCAGACAGCATATTAACTTTTGAATATATACTATCTAATTTATCAAAAATTTTCAAGTCATCTTTTTCAATAAATTTTGGTGTTGCGACTGAGTAAATACTATTCAATTCAAAATTAGTTGTATCATAACTAATTGTAACAGTATCCATATCTTTTATATTTGTTAGTCCTAAACTTTCAGGAAGTCCAGGTGTTGTCATACCTAAAACTAAACTATTTACTCCGTTGTTTACTACTTTACCATTTTTAACTTTAATATTTGAATTGTTTTCTGATGATATAAATGTTGTTGTAGTTATTATAAATGGTGTATATAATTCTTGAATTGTTCCATTTACATTAACAAGGTGTTTATCTTTATTAATATATTTTATAGATATATCAACTTTACCATCTTTGCCTAACATATCTTCAACATTCATTTCTTTTCCATTTAATTTATAACTTATGACTAAAGAAATTGGTAAATTCTTTTCAGTAGTTCCTTGATAAAAAATATCATTTCCTTTAGCATTCCATATAATTTTGTTATCATCTTGAACAAATGTTTCGTCACCATTAACATTCAAAATATCTTTTAAATCAGTTAAATCTTCAATTTTATCTAAATCATCATTTTTTATATATTCACTAACGATTATTTTCTTAATATTTCCATCACTATTTAACCTTGTATATACTGTTTCGTTTTTAGATAAAGCATATACAGGTAATGACGAAGTAAATATTACAAAAATTAATATTGATAATGTTGTTTTTTTAAATATCTTTATCATTTTATCTATCTCCTTTAAAACCTAATGTTGTTTTACAAATCAATCTATCAGAAATTAATAACAATGATGGTAAAATAATTATAACAACAAACATACTTATTATAGCACCTCTTGAAATTAAGAAGCATAATGAACCAATCATTTCAAGTTCTGAATAAACGCCAACTCCAAATGTTGCCGCAAAGAAACACATACCACTAACGAAAATTGAACTTACGGAACTATCAAGAGTTGTTTTAATAGCTGTTTTTTTATTAATTCCTTTTTTTCTTTCTTCTAAATATTTAGTAGTCATTAATATAGCATAATCAATTGTGGCACCTAATTGGATTGTTCCGATAACTATTGATGCAATAAATGGAATTGTTGTTCCGCTGTAATAGGGGATTCCCATATTAACAAAAATGGCAAACTCGATTGCTAATACTAATATTACTGGTAATGAAATTGATTTTAAAACAAAAATCATAATAATAAATATAACAATTATTGATGTATAATTAACATTTTTAAAATCTTGATCACTTATTAAAACTAAGTCCATCATTAGTGGTCCTTCACCAGCTATAATTGCTTTTTCATCATACTGTTTGACTATTTCTGTAATTTCAGAAATTTGGGCATTTAATTCATTAGTTGCTGATTCATATATTGAATTAATTAATATCATTTGATATTCATCATTCTCGAAAACTTTTATTACATCTTTACTCATCATCGATTTTGGTATTCCTAATTCAGATATTTTATTAAAACTTAATGTTAAATCAACCCCATCAACATGCTCAACTTTGTCTAACATTTCATTTATTATAGTTGTTTTAATATTTTTGTCAATTAATACAATTGTTGGTGAGACAATATTAAATTTTTCTTTCAACTCTGTATTAGCAATACTACTTGGTAAATCCTGTGGTAAGGTTTTAGATAAATTGTAATACACTTCAGTATTTTTATTACCATACCATGCTGGTATTAATAATATTATAAATAATATAAATATTAATTTATAATGTTTTGCTACAAAATTATTTACATGTTTAAATTTGGGTAAAACAATTCTATGATGAGTTTTATCTATTAAATTATCAAAATATAAAACTAAACTTGGGAATAATGTTATTACACATATAACCCCAATTAAAACACCTTTTGCCATTACTAATCCTATATCAGTACCTAAAGTAAGATTCATTGTACATAGTGCTAAGAAACCAGCAATAGTTGTTAAAGAACTACCTATTACCGAGATTAAAGTTTCATTTATTGCTTTACTCATTGCTTCTTCTTTTGTGTTAAATTCATCTTTGGCTTGTTCATATTTATGATATAAAAATATGGAAAAGTCAATTGTTACTCCTAATTGTAAAACAGCACTAATGGCTTTAGTGATATATGATATATCACCAAAAAATATATTAGTCCCCATATTAAACAATACTGCAACTCCAATATTTCCAAGTAAAATAAATGGAATAAGATATGAGTCTAATGATAACGTTAGGACTAAAACACAAAATATAACCGCTATAATTACATAAGTTAAAACTTCTTTATTTGATAACTCCATAGTGTCGAGCACTGTAGCGCTCATACCACCAAATTTAGTAGAATTATCAGTTATTCCTCTTAATTCTCTTAATGCATCTAAGGTTAATTCTGATGAAGTCGATTCTTCAAATGCTATAAATATTAAATCGGAATCACCGTTTTTTACTTTATCAATAACTTCACTTGGTAAAATTTCAGGTGGTATTGATGTTCCAATTACATCAGTTAAACTTAACACTTTGGCAACACCATCTATATCTTTTATTTTGTCTTCTAATTTTAATATATCTTTAGGATTCATATTATCGACAATTGTTATAGAAAACGCTCCCATATTGAAATCATTTGTTAAAATCTTTTGTCCTTTGACAGTTTCAATATCTTCCGGTAAATAAACTAAAATATCATAATTTATTTTAGTTGCCTTCATTCCTATAATTGCTGGAATTAATAATAAGATTGAAATAATTAATATTGACATCTTATGTTTACAAACAAAATCCCCTATTTTTTTCATTCTATTCCTCCTAATTGACTAACGGTCAGAAAGTATAATAACACATTAATGACCATTAGTCAACTTTTTTAATTATTTTGATTTAATTATTCAAAATAATTGACTAACAGTTTTCTTTACGGTACAATTATATTTAAATTGGAGGGATATAATGAATAATAATGTTAAAAATATTGACCAGAGCAATAATTTTAAAAATGACAAAGAGGCTAAATTATTAGATACCGCTTTTAAATTATTTACTGAAAAAGGAATTGTAAAAACATCGATTCAAGATATTGTTGATAATGCGGGTGTAGCAAAAGGAACTTTTTATTTATATTTTAAAGATAAATATGAATTACAGGAACATTTAATTATTAGAAAGTCTTATCAGTTATTTCATGACGCTTTGGAAAAACTTCACGAAAATTATATTAGTAATTTTGGTGAACAAATTATATTTATTATTGACTATATTATTGATGAGTTTGTAGAAAATCCATTATTATTAAAATTTATATCTAAACGACTTTCGTCCGGATTATACAGTAACAAAATATCAAACCTTGTTAACAAAAATTATATCGGATTGCATAAGTTATTTATAAAAGGGATTGAAGAAAATCATATTAAAATAGAGAACCCTGAAGTTACTCTATTTATGATTATTGAATTAGTTAATTCAACATGTTTTAGTTCTGTTATTAAAAATGAACCATTACCTATTGACGAATATAAACCTTATTTATATAAAGCAATTAAAAATATGCTTTGTTTAGAATAAAAAAAGATAGTATAAAACTATCTTTTTTTCTCAATTATTATTAAATCTGTAGTATATTTTATTATTTATCTGTTATTTTGTTTCATATTATTATTTTTTTGAGAATTTTCCTTTGCTTTTGCTTTTTGTTCAATTTTTAAATCGTTAAATTCTTTTTTTTCTTCTCGAATTTGTTCTTTAAATTCTTCTCTTCTCATTACAGCTTGTTCTTTTATTTTAGCTTGAATCTCTTTAACTGACATATTAACTATTTCTTCTTCTTTTAGCTCTGCATTCAATTGTAAAGCTCTTGAAACCAATAACATTTTACCTGGTGATACTTCATATGACTCAGCTTTATTTTTTATATCATCGGTTACTCCATTTTCTAAAATATTAGCATTAATATTTTTACTTTGGAGATGTTTTTTTGCACTTACAGCTACTTTTTTCTCCAACTTTTCTTTTCTCTCATCATCCTCAGTATAACCAGTTACATTAACAACGTTATCATCATTTAATATATACCCAAGTTCAATTGCAGTATCAATTATTTCTTTTGTTGCCTCATCTAATGATTTATCAACTAAATCAACATCATAAAAAGCAACATCTGCATCGTTATTTAGAGTAACAACTTCTTTAACAATATCATTATCATCAACAACTAATTCTACACTAGGATTTATATCAATAATTATATATGCCAGTTTAGATAAATTTTCATTTGGTATATTTATCTTATTTTTATTAAAACAAATAAATATACTAGCTACTAAAATTAATAAAATAGAAATTAATAATGCTATTTTTTTGTTCATAAAACTACTTCCTTCTTTCTTTAATATAAAATTATTACAGATACATTTTTATTATTAACTTTTATCTATATTCCACATCACCACTACTATATATATATATAATATCATATTTTTATATTTTTTTAAATATTAAAAAAGACAGCTTAAAAACTATCTCTTAATATAATTAAATTATTAATCAATTGTAAAATCTTTTAATTTACGAGAACGTGATGGATGTTTTAATTTCCTTATTGCTTTAGATTCTATTTGTCTTATACGTTCACGAGTAACACCAAATATTTGTCCAACTTCCTCTAAAGTTCTTGTTTTTCCATCTTCTAACCCAAATCTTAATCTAATTACTTTTTCTTCCCTCTCCGTTAACGTTAATAAAACACTTGCAATTTCTTCTTTTAACATTTCATTTATTGTATATTCTTCAGGACTAACATTTCGTTCATCTTTAATAAAGTCGCCTAAGTGAGTGTCATCTTCGTCACCAATTGGAGTTTCTAAACTAACCGGATCTTGAGATATTTTATATATATCCCTCACTTTTTCAACTGTTATATTCATCTTTTCAGCAAGCTCTTCATCTGTTGGCTCACGATTTAATTCAAGTGTTAATTGTCTTTGAATACGAGCCATTTTATTAATTGTTTCAACCATATGAACTGGAACTCTAATGGTCCTCGCTTGATCTGCAATCGCCCTCGTAATAGCTTGTCTAATCCACCATGTAGCGTAGGTTGAAAATTTATAACCTTTAGATACATCAAACTTATCAACAGCTTTCATTAAACCTATATTTCCTTCTTGAATTAAATCTAAAAACATTAAACCACGCCCAACATAACGTTTGGCAATACTAACAACAAGTCGTAAATTAGCCTCTGCTAATGTTTTTTTAGCTTCCTCATCACCTGCATTAATTCTATCTGCAAGTTCGAGTTCTTCTTCATAAGTTAATAGTTTTATTTGTCCAATTTCTTTTAAATACATACGGACAGGATCATTAATAGTTAAATCTTTAGTTAAAAAACCATCATCCATTAATAATTTATCATTTTGATTTTTTCCACCAACTTCATTCTCAGAATAAACATTAATTTTATTTTCTGAAAATGCATTATATAAATCATCTAAGGTGTCAGCATCTAATTCTAATCCTTTTAATTTTTTGGCTAATTCCTCATAAGTTATATAGCCTCTTTCTAAACCTAGTTTAACTAATGCTTCTTTTCTTTCTTCAAATGTTTTAATTTCGTTAATCATATTATACCCCCTCTTTCAACTCCATAATTCGTTCAGCTATTTCCGCTTTCACCATAACATCTGTTTCATTTTTAAGTTTTTCCATCAATCTTTTTTGTTCATAATTAACATGGTACTCTCTTATTACATTAATATAGTCTTCTATTTCTTCGATTGTATATTCTGATTTTAAATTAAGATTTTCAATCTCACTAACTGTTTTTATCATTTCATTATCATCAACAATCGTTGAAAAAAAATCAGCTAATTCAAAATATTTGTTTTGTTTATAAAAATAACTTATCGCTTGTGCCAAATAGCGATATTTTTCGGTTGGCATAAAAGTTATTTGTTTATTATATATAGCTATTACTTCTTTACTTTTTAACATATAATAAAGTAAGTTTTGTTCAGCCATTAAATATTTATCAATACTTTTATTAGTTTCAACAACTTTTGGTGATATTTCACTGCTATTATTATTATCCAATTCTATTAATTTATTTCTTAATAAATCAATATCTAATTTTGATTCTTCACTTATTTTTTTCAGAGATAATTCTCGTAAAATATCATCATCAATTTTGGATAATTCATTAATTAATTGATTTATATATTTGGCCATTTCTTCATGATCGGTTAAATTTTTATTTTCTTTATAATAAGAAATTTTAAAATCCATAATATTAATTGGATTATCAATTAATGCTTTAAATTTATCAATTCCGTGCATTTTTATATAATCATCCGGGTCCAGATTGGTATCTAGTCGAACAATTTTAGGCGTTATACCTACATCTAGTAGCTCATCAATAATGGAAAAAGTCGCTTTCGCACCTGCACTATCACCATCAAAGCAAACAATAACTTCTTTTGCTAATTTTTTAATTAATAAAGCTTGTTTTTTAGTTACTGCGGTTCCCATTGTTGCAACTGCATTTTTCACCCCGTTAGCATGTAATCTAATTACATCCATAAATCCTTCAACAATAATTACCGAATTATTAAGGCGGCACTCTTCACGTGCACGGTGATAATTATACAATAACTCACCTTTTTTAAAAATAGGTGTTTCCTTTGTATTAATATATTTTGGTCCTTCATTAGTATCGTAAGCTCGTCCACTATATCCTACAATTTGACCGGAAGGATCAGCTAAAGGAAACATGATTCGATTATAAAAAATGTCATTATTACCATAATCATTACTTATAATAATTCCACTCTTAATTAAATCATTCACTTCAAAACCTTTTTGAATTAACAAATTAGTTAAAATATTATTTTCTTTTAATGAAAGTCCAATTCCAAATTCTTTAATAATATCTTCTTTTAATTGCCTTTTATTCAAATAATCACGTGCTTGGACACCGTAATTGGTATTAATATTGTTTTGATAAAACATTTGAGCAACATTATATATTTCATATAATTTAGTATCTTTATTATACTTAGGTTTAAAATTACTAATATTTAACTCTATTCCACTATAACTTGCAACTTTTTGTAATGCCTCATAAAAACGAACATTATCATATTCCATTATAAAATTAAAAACATTACCAGCTGCCCCACAAGAAAAGCACTTATATATTTGTTTTTCTTCCGATACACTCAAACTAGGATCACGATCATCATGGAATGGACAAACTCCAAAATAATTTTTACCTCTTTTAGTCAAAGGAATGTATGATGACACAATATCAACAATATTAACACTTGAACGAATATTATTAATCTCTTCATTTGTTAATTTATTCATAAGCAACACTCCCCTACTATTAATATACGACAAAACTTATCAATTTCCTTTTATTTCTTGCGTTTTTATTAAAAATTTCATTATTTTCTATCTTTTTAATGTAATTATCACTTTAACACTTAATATTAGTAAATATTTAAAAGAAAAAAACCTAAATATTAGGTTTTCTTCTAGCATTGTAATAAACAACACCAATCTATATAAAACGCTAATGCGATTAGCGGCTTACAAGTGATTTTTTTATTATTATATTATTATCTAAAATTATTTTAATACTACCACTATGACTAGTCATTTCATATTTTAAATTATATTTATCAAGTCTATCTAAAACTTCTTGATGAGGATGATTAAATCGGTTATTAAAACCTACTGATATAAAAGAATATTGAGGATTTATTGTTTTTAAAAATTCTTCAGAAGAACTATATTTTGAACCATGATGTCCTATTTTTAATATATCCATTTGTGGTAAGTTATATTCTGTTAACAAATATTTTTCAGTATCATTGCCAGCATCCCCTAACAATAAGATATGCTTATTGTTTAACTTAGCATAGATAATTAGACTATCTTCGTTCTCATTTTTAGTATTCTTTTTATTTAAAAAATAAAACTTATTATTACCTAATATTAATTCACCACGATTATAAAGGTAATAATTAATTTTTTTAATATTTGCTAAATTAATTACACTCTCCTCCATCTTATTAATATGACCACTATTTAAAATTATGTTATAAATTGGAAAATTATTAATAATGTTTTCACCTTCGCCGATATGGTCAAAATCACCATGAGTTAAAATTAAGTAATTTAATTTTTTAATCCCAACCGATTTCATATAAGGAATAATTGTATTAATTCCAATTGAATATATCTTATTTCCTGCTTTCCAATCTTCTTTTTGATGTTGAACAATTCCACCTGTATCAATTAATAAATTACCTTGATTATAAGGAAGTTGTATTAAAATTGAATCACCCTGCCCAACATCAATAATAGTTATAAATGGCTTAGTATTAAAATAATTAATATTATAATGTATAATTAATAATAAAAACAAATATTTTATTTTTGAAAAATTACCAATTTTTAAATTATTTAAAACAATCGTTATAATTATATAATATATTATAATTATAATAATATTGATCTTCGAAAAATAAAATATGAAATAATTTAACTTAGAAAAGAACAACGATATATTTTCACTAATTAATATTATTGTGAATAATAATTTATCCAAAATTGGAAATAAAAAAGTAACAATTGATAAAGGAAAAATAATAAAAACAAATAAAGGTACATATATTAGGTTAATTAATGGTGATATAAAGTTTATTTGGAAAAAATTATTAATCAATATTGGAATGCTTACTAAAAAAGAAATAAAAGAAATTTTAAAAAGTTTTAACAAGTAATTTTTATCATTACTGAAAAAATCACTATAAGTTATTAAATAAAAACTGATTAAAAAACTAAAAACAAATCCTACATCATATATATAATATGGGTTATAACATAAAATAAATAAACATAATAACAATAATAAATAATTTGTTTTTATTTTTAATTTATAATTTTTACTAATAAATATTATTATATAAAACATAACAGCCCTTAAAAGTGATGCCGGTGCCATTGTAATAAATAAGTAAAAAAGTAAAATAATTATTATTATATATTCATTTATTTTATTATTAAAATTAATTTTTTTTAAAAACATTCTAATAATTAATATTAAAAAGGATACATGGCTACCCGAAACTGCTAATAAATGACTTGTCCCGTTATTTTGATAAGTATTTATAATTTCTTCGTTTAAATAGTTTTTATCAGCTAAAATAAATGCCTTTATATACCCTTGACTTAGTTCGGATTTTTCTATTTGATTTATAATTTTTTGTTTAAATAAATATAAAAGCTTATTGTTTTTATTGATTATTTCAATTGTTTCAGCATTATATAGCCAATAAATTTTTTTACTTAACAAATAGTTTTGATAATTAAATAAATTAAAAGTTCTATTAGGTGATGGCTTTATAAACTCACCATAACTTATAATATAATCACCTATTTTATATTTGGTTTTAAAATCTATTAGTTCATCTTCGATTTTAAAAAAATAATTAACAATTATTTTTTCTTGACCTTTTATTAACAACTGTAAATGATTACCATTAATTTGATAATTTAAAATATAACCTTGTATTTGATTTTCAGTACCATTATATTTAGAATAATATATTTTATTAGTTGTAATATAATGAGCTCTAAAAAAAGTTATTATAATAAAAATAAAAACAAGAGTTTTAAATTGAAATAAGTGATTTAAGTTTTTCAAAAACAGCTTCACCTATTCCTTTTACATTTAATAGATCAGTTATTTCTTTAAATCCACTTTGCTCGCGATATTCTATAATACTTTTGGCCTTTGCTTCACCAATGCCTGGTAAAGTCATTAATTCGTCAAGCGTGGCTAAATTAAGTGAGATTTTTTTTAGATTATTTTCGTTTGATTCACTATTTTCTAAATCATTTTTGTGAGAATCGCTCTTACTAGAGGGATTGTTTTTAGAATTATCAACTATACAAGCATCGTTATATACATCAGGGCAGACACAATCTTTATCCAAATAAATAATATATGGTTCTTTTTTTATTGCTTTTTTCACTTCTTCTTTTGTATGAACAACAATTATCATTTCATCAAATAATTTTTTACTCAAATTAATTAAACTCGTATCAGCATTATTATTTAAACCACCACTAGTTGTTATAATATCATAAACTCGTTTTCCTTTTAAAACTTTATAAGCACCAGGATTTTTAACAGCACCTTTTATATCAACAACAATATATTTTTCTTCAACTTTAGGCTTATCTACTTTTTCTTCTTGAACTAATAAACTATTTTCGTCTTTTGCTTCTGTTTTTTTATCAAACTTCGAATACATAAATAAAATTAATATAAAAACAAAAATGGAAATTATATATTTATAATATTTTTTAAAATAAAAGAAAATTATCTCATGCTTCATTTTTTCACCTCTAAAGTATGATACAATTAACTTTTGATTTTTCCTTTAAAAAAAGATATAAACTTATACCTTTAATTTTATTTTTCGGTTTTTTGTTTCAATATTTACTCTTTGAACGAGTGCTAATGATCCAATTAAAGAAATATTAAATGAACCACCATAACTTAAAAATGGTAAAGGGACACCTGTTAAAGGAATGAGTGTTGACAACCCTCCTAAATTAATAAAAATATGAGCAAAAATATAAATAGCTGTCCCAAATGCAATATATCGGCCTCGTATTGTACTAGCCCTTGTCGAAATTAATAATATTCGATATAAAACAATAATATATCCCAGAAAAACTAAAGTCATTCTAATAAGTCCATATTCCTCAAGCATTATTGAAAAAACCATATCTGTATGTGGTTCTAAAATATATGAATATTTTTGTTTACTTTTACCTATTCCTAATCCAAATAAACTGCCATCATTAATTGCTATAATTGCATTACATATTTGATACCCCCCATGTTCATAATTTTTACATGGTTGACGAAAGCCAACTACCCTTTCCAATTGAGCTGGTGTAAATAAATAGCCCTTAACACTAACGTGAACTAAAGCTCCTAAAACTAGTAAAAATAATAAGGCGCCACCAGCCCTAACTTTAGTCTCGGTTAAAATCGGACTAAAAAACAGTAATGTTCCAAATATAAAAAGCTGAATGAACATAGTTCCAAAATCTTTTTGAATAAAAACAACTGTTGGAATTAAAAGCCCAGCAACTAAAATAATACCTATGGTATCATAATTTTTTTCTTTCTTATTACGTAGCTTATTGTAAAATTTATCAAATAAAGATGCAACTGTTACAATAATCAAAGGTTTTGCAAATTCACTTGGTTGAAATGTCCGTCCACCTACTTTTGACCAGTTTTTAGCACCTCTAATTTCATTTGCTGACTGTAATGAATAAAGCATATAAGTGGCTAAAATAATTATCAAAATAAATCCAAATTTTTTATAAAAATTGGTTGGTATATTAATTGCAATTACCCAAATAATTATTCCTAAAAGAAGTATTTTTAAATGTCTAAAAAAATAAAAATATAAATTCACATCTTTAGAAATTGCTTCACGGCTAGACACTGTTACCATATTAAAGAGTCCAAACGCGAAAAAAATAATAGTAACTAATAGCAATACCCGGTCGGTATCCCTAATATTTTTAAAAGTATTTTTGATAAATCCACTCATTATACCTACCACCTAATTATATGATAACATATAATAATATAATTTAAAATAAAATATGCGAAATATTAAAAAATAGGTAATTTTCACAAACATTTTTTGAACTTTATAATACACTATACTAGAACTATATAAGGAGGTAATAATATGTATTATTATGGAGGTTATCAAGGCTATGGCTGTGGCGGATATCCTTATCAACCAGGTTGCGGTGGTTATTCTGGTGGATATGGTGCGGCCATCATTTTAGTTCTATTTATTTTATTAGTAATAGTTATTGGCTCAAGATCAATAATTGCATAAAAGGAAGTCATCTTCCTTTTTTTATTGAGAATATTGTTTTTTTTTGATAGAATATATAGACGGGGTGAATTAATATGTTAAAAAAATTAAACATTTTAGATGAATCTGATAAACGGCTAAGGAAAAAAAGTAATGATGTTATTTTTCCGTTAACTAACGAAGACAAACAAGCTATTAAAGATATAATAAAACATTTAACATATAGCCAAATCGAAGAAAAGCAACAAAAGTATAACTTAAGACCTGGTATGGGACTAGCATTCCCACAATTAGGTATACATAAACGAATTATTATTATTGTTGACGAAATTGAAGAAGGTATTTTTAAAAATTATGTAGTAATTAATCCAATAATTACTAGCAACTCAATTGAAAAAATTGCCGCTGAGGTTGGCGAAGGATGTTTAAGTGTTAATCGCGAGGTTGAAGGACATGTTCCAAGATATGCACGGGTTACCGTTGAAGGTTTTGATGAATTAGGGCAAAAAATTAGAGTCCGGGCACGTGAAGAATTAGCCATTGCCTTTCAGCATGAAATTGATCATTTAAACGGAATTTTATTTTATGATCATATTAATAAAGAAAAACCATTATTATATGATAGTGATATTAGGCTAATATAAAATAGATAAAATTATCTGTTTTTTTTTGATTTTAATTTATTAAATAGTTAATAATATAACTAGGTGATTATATGATAAATGGTCATTTAATAAAATTTGAAAATAATAATAAAGAACTATACTTGTTTTTTGATTTTTCCAATGAGTTTAGCTTGGATTTTGATTTTAAAATAACTAAGAAAAAAGTAAAAAAAATTAATGAATTAATTATTGAATATATTAAAAATAAAAATATAAATTTTGATACTGGAAAAATTTTTATAGTTGCTAGTGGTGTTGTTTTACAATCCCTTTTTATTAATAATTATCAATTTATTAAAATACCGGAAAAATTAAATAATAATTATCAATATACTGAAACAATAAACATAGAAAATGAGCAAATAAAATCAGAAATTCAAAACACTATTATTGAATCAAAAGAAATGGAAACAAACATAATTAAAGAACCTATTAATAAAAATGAAAAAAATCTAATAAATGAAAGTAATATATTATCAAAAGAACCTCAAAAAGCTGAAATAAAGAATAAAATAATAAGTGAAACAAATAAACAAGCAATTAATAATACTACGAAAAAGGATAAAATAATATCAAATGAACCTACTACTTCCCCACCAATTAATGATGTTACGAAAACAGAAAAAATAATTGAAAATGAATCTACGACTTCCCCACCTGTTATAAATGTCCCAAAAGAGCAACAGGTAACTATTTACCGCAGTAATGGTATAATTGAAAATATAAATCTTGAAGAATATGTTATTGGTGTCGTTAGTGCAGAAATGCCTGCCGCTTTTAATATAGAAGCATTAAAAGCACAAAGTGTTTTAGCAAGAACATATGCTTTAAAAAAAATAAAAAAGAATGAAGTCATAGCAGATTCAACTTCTAATCAAGTATATAAAGATATTAATCAATTAAAAAAAGTATGGGGTAATGACTTTAATAAATACTACATTAAAATTAAAGAAGCTGTACTAGCGACTAAAGGTGAAGTTTTATTATATAATAATGATTATATTGAAGCTGTATACCATTCAACGAGTAATGGTCTAACTGAAGATTCAACATTTGTTTGGGGAAATTATTTTCCATATTTAAAAAGTGTTGATAGCCATTGGGATAAAACAACAAATAGTTTTTTAAAAGAAACATTAAAAGATTACAGTGAGTTAGAAGCCATAACAGGGATTAGCTTTAATAATGCAAAGATTGAAATATTATCCAAAACTGTCAGTAATAGAATTAATAAAATTAAAATAAATGATACTATTTTCTCTGGTATTGAACTTCGAATGCTATTAGGGCTTAGGTCGACCGATTTTGACGTAAAATTAGAAAATGAAAAAGTCGTTTTTATAACCCGTGGATATGGTCATGGCGTCGGAATGAGTCAATACGGTGCCAACGGCATGGCCAAGGAAGGATATTCCTATCAAGAAATTTTATTACATTACTATCCTAATACCCAATTAAAAAAATGAAAAATTATTATTTTTCATTTTCATCTATAAAATACACTTTATACCATATAAGAAAAGCATATATAGTCCAAATTTTACGGCCATTATTTTTTTGACATTGATAATGTTCTTCTAATAGTTTTAAAATTTGTTTTTGGTTAAAAAAAACACCAACATATTCTTGCTTAAATATTTCTTTTATTTTTTCACAATATTTTTCTTCCCTTATCCAATGATAAAAGGGTACTGGAAAACCTAATTTAGGCCTTTTAACCCATTCCTCTGGCAATTCATTATTAGCTGATTGCCTTAAAGGATATTTAGTTATATTATCTATTATTTTATAATTATTTGGTATTTTTGATGCTAAATCCATTACCTTAATATCTAAGAAAGGCATCCTCACCTCTAACGAATGAGCCATAGTCATCTTATCCGCTTTTAATAATATATCTTGTGGTAACCAAAGATGCATATCTAAATATTGTTTTTTAGTTATTTCATCCAAATCTTCTACTTTCTTAAAAAAAGGATATACTATTTGATTTATTGATTTTGATTTTTTATATTGATCTTTTAATATCTTATTAGCTTCTTTATCACTAAAAATATAAGCTTGTCCTATATAATAATCTTCTAGATTTAATCCATTATTTATCAAAAATTGTCTTCCTCGGAACCTTGGTAAATTATTAGCAACATTTCCTATTATTTTTCGAATTGACATTGGTATCTTTCTATATGATTCGTCTTTTTTTCGAACAACATATGTACTATAACCAGCAAATAATTCATCAGCACCCTCACCTGATAAAATAACATCAACATGTTTTTTGGCTAACTCTGATAAAAAATATAACGGAACAGCCGATAAATTAGCATGTGGTTCATCAGAAAAATACTGGATATTCTCTAACTTATCAAAAAACATATCTGCTGTAATAATTTGATCTATATTTTCTATTTTTAATATTTTAGATAATTCTTTAGCCTCGTTAACCTCATTAAAACCATTATTTTCAAAACCTACAGAAAATGTTTTAGCAGGCATTGACAATTTAGTTATATAACTAGAATCAATTCCACCTGATAAAAATGAACCTATTGCTACTGGGCTTTCTTTATAACATTCAACCGTCTCTTTCATTAATTTATTTATATTACTTATACATTCATCTAATGATTGTTCTTCCTGTTTAAATTCAATTTCATAATATTTTTTAATCTTTAATTTATTATTTTTATAAATAAAATAATGACCCGGATCTAATTTGTATACATTTTTAAAAAAAGTTTCATTTAAAACCGAATACTGAAAAGTTAAATATGGCTTTAATGCTTCTTTATTTAACTCTTTAATAAAGTTTGGGTGAGGCGAAAAACTTTTTATTTCAGAACCAAACATAAATAAATCTTCACAATCTATATAATAAAATGGTTTTATACCAAATTGATCCCTCGCTCCAAATAACTCTTTATTTACTTTATTCCATATAACAAAAGTAAACATACCTCTAAGCCTTTTTACAAACAATTCCCCTTGTTCTTCAACCCCATGGAGAACAACTTCAAATTCGTTATTAGTTTTAAAAATATGACCCTTCTTACTTAATTCATCTTTCAATTCTTCATAGTTATAAATTCTACCATTACCTACAATAATTAAATTACCATTTTCATTAATTATATTATCACTATTTATTTCACCAACTAAATCCAGTTGACGAGAACCAAGTGCTATATGCCCATCAATATATTTTATTATCCGATTAGGACCACGATGTTTAATTTTTTCCAACATTTCTAATAATATTTTGTTTTTTTCTTTAGATGCTTTCACATCAATAAATCCTACAATACCACCCATACTGCCACCTACTTAATTTAATATAAAAATTTCTAAATATCACGTAAATTAACACTCACTAATTTACTAACACCAGATTCTTGCATAGTTACACCATACAATAAATCAACATACTCCATTGTTTTTTTCTTGTGAGTTATTAAAATAAACTGAGTTTTTTCTTTCAATTTTAATAAATATTGGCCAAAACTCTCAACATTAACTTCATCCAATGCTGCTTCCACTTCATCCAAAATACAAAATGGTACTGGACGTGATTTTAATATTGCAAACAATAAACTAATTGCTGTTAATGTTTTTTCACCACCTGACAACAAATTAATACTTGTTAATTTTTTACCTGGTGGTGAAGCAACAATTTCAATTCCAGTTTCTAATATATTCTTTGGATCTGTCAACTTCAATGAAGCATAACCACCTTTAAATAATTCCTTAAAAGTTTGATTAAAATTATTATCAATAACATTAAATGTATCCATAAACTCTTTTTCCATAATTGTATCCATTTCTTCAATTATATCTAATAAAGTATTTTTAGCACTTACTAGATCATCACGTTGTTTAATCAAAAAATTATATCTTTCAGAAACTCTATCATATTCTTCAACTGCATTTAAGTTAACCATTCCTAAAGTTTGCAATTCTTTCTTCAACTGACTTACCTTAGTTCTAGCTATTTTATTATCAATCTCTAATTTATAATGGCTACAAGCTGCTTCATAAGTAATACTATACGTTTCACTTAAAACATTAAGCAAATTATCTAATTTAACATCCATCCGATTTACTTCTACTTCTAAGTTTTGTAACTCTTTATTTTTAGTTATAAATAAACTATTTTCACGCTTCAATAAATACTCATTTTCTTCTATTTTATCATTTAATGTTTCTTTTTCCTTAATTAAAAAGTCTAATTTATTTTTAATATTATCTCTACTTTTTAAAGCCGAATAATATTGTTTTAAAATCTTATCCTCTTCTTCACTTAAAGAATTATTAATAACATTATTCGTACCATTAATTTCTTTTTGAATTTGTTCTAATGTTTTTTTGTTATTATTAATTTGTATTTGGAAATTTTGAATTATAGTCTCTTGATTAATTTTATTTTTATTTATTAAATATAATTTATCTTCTAATGATTTTAATAAATGGTCATTATCATTTATTTTATTTTCCAACTCTTTAATAAAATTAATAAATTCATTTTGTTTTTTTAAATGCTTTTCTAACTCATATTTTTCTAAAATAATATTTCTAACTCTAGATTGATTACCTCCAGTAATTGAACCACCAACGTTTATAATTTCACCATCTATAGTAACAATTCGATAGCGATAATTAATATGTTTACTAATAATATTAGCTGCATCTATGTCCGTTGCAACAATTACATTTCCTAACTGATTTTTAACAATATGATTATATTTATTATCATATTTAACAAGATTATCAGCAGTATTTATAAAACCATTTATTTTTTCTAAACTAGAAATAATATTAAAATCAATGCCACGAGGTTTTATAACATTTAACGGTAAAAATGTGGCTCGCCCTAATTGATTATTTTTTAAATAAACAATGGCTTCTTTCGCGCATATTTCATTATCGGTAATAATATTAGAACTAGCCATCCCTAAAGTGGTAGTAATTGCTAACGAATACTTTTCGCTCACTTCAATAATATTACCCAAAGCATTGTGAATACCACGTAGTTTAGGATTATTTAAAACTTTTAAAACCGCACTTGGTAAGGCACTATTAGAGTCTATACTTTCTCGTAATTGATCAATTTTATTATTATTAAAATGACTATCTCTTAATATTTTTGACAAATCAAGTTCTAAATCTTTTTTGCGATTATTTACTTCTTGTATCTCATTAGATAAATTTTTATAACTATTGCTAATTTGTTCTAACTCAATTGTTTTTACATTTATTTCATTTTCTAAATTAAAAATATAATTATCTATTTGAAGTTGTCTTTCTTTTAAATCAACTAAATTAGTATGTAATTTAGTATTATCTACTTCATATTTTTTGCGTTCCAAAACAATTTGTTTTTCAGCATTTAATTGTTCTACTAAAGATGTTGCCTCTAATAATTGTTTTTGATAATTATTAATTTCCCGTTCTTTTTCTTGTTGTTGTTTCTTATATTTTTCTATTATAACTTCATTTTTAGTATTAGCCGCTGAAATATTAACAATTTCATTATTGATGTCATCTATTTTTTTCTTTGCTAATTGATAATTATAATTAATGTTTGTAATATCTTCTGTTATTAGTGAAATTTCAATATTTTCTAGTTCGCTTTTTACATCAATATATTTAATTGCTTTTTCTTTTTGATCTTTTAGTGGTTCAATTTGCATTTCGACTTCATTTATAATATCGTTAACACGATTCATATTATCATGTGTACGTTCTAATTTACGCATAGCATCTTCTTTTCGCTTTTTATATTTTAAAACACCGGCTGCTTCTTCAAATATAACACGACGATCGGTTGGCCGATTGGTTAATATTTCTTCTATTTTTCCTTGTGAAATAATATTAAAGCTTTCTTTAGAGCTACCGCTATCTAAAAACAAATCAGTAATGTCTTTTAATCGACATTTTTCATTATTAATAAAATATTCATTTGTACCATCACGATATACTTTCCTCCGAACTGATATTTCTGTAAAATCGAGTGGAATATATTTATCACTATTATCAAATATTAGAGTAACACTTGCAACATTTAAAGGATTACGACTTTTGCTACCAGAAAAAATAACATCAGTCATAGCAACATCACCACGAAGGGATTTTATAGATTGTTCACCTAAAACCCAGCGAACAGCATCTACAATATTACTCTTCCCGCTACCATTCGGCCCAACTATCCCAATTAAACCATTATTCAATTCAATATTTATGCGATCAGCAAAAGATTTAAATCCTTGAATTTTTATTTCTTTTAAATACATGTTTCACCTACCACTATTAACTAACTAAAAAATTACTAATATATTCAAACAATTTATAAAAATAATAATAAATATAATAAACGATATTTTGGGCTCTATTGCTACTTGCCTCACTTGTAATTATTTTAATCAAGCAACCATCACTAACTTCTATTACTGAAGTTTCAGCACTAAAATAATTAAATTGTTTTGCAACAAACTCAATATCTATATCGTTATATGAAAATAAATAAATTTCTCTTTTATTGATGTAAACACTAGTAGTAATAAAATAATTCATTTTTGGTAAAATGCTTTCATAATTAGCTATAATATAATCTACTTTATTTTTATGATAAAACTTTTTTAAATTTTTAATATAAATTGTCTTATTAATGATTGAATTTTTTTGTGCTTTTTTTATCAAATTATTTTCGATTAATAAATCACTATCAACTATTTTTTTATTTTGGTCAATTGCTTCCAGTAATTCATCATTAATTGAACCAATGACAACTAATTTACCTTCTAACTTTCTTATTATTTTTAATAAAGTCTGATTAATTTTTGACAATTTTATCACCACATTAATTATACCATAAAACAAACAAAAAACCCAAAAGATCGGCAGTCGATAAACGATAAAACCTGTTTTTCCAGGTGGGCATCACATTATAGGTTTCAGGATCCTTGAGATCAAGTTTTCAACACCACCTATAAATTAGATTCCCAATCGTTTCTCTTAGTAGGTTTTTTCCAAAGACTAAACCGTATCTTTTAGGCTAATTTAATTATAACATAATCATTAATTTTTTTAAAGGTTATTTTATTTTTTTATAAAAAATAACTAACATAATTAGTTATTTAGATCTTTTACCATTCCTAGGTCGACCACCGGTATACCTTTTACGATTATTACTTTTTTGTTCTGGTGATACATTTTTAGTTGTTCTATTCTTTTTAAATGATCTTCCAGCCCTCTTTTTAGAACTAGGAGTAAAATTTTGCATTGGATAATCATGATTAATTACCTCAATTCTTTGGTTTATTAATTGTTCAATTTCAACAAGGCTTTTTTTCTCATCAATATCACAAAATGATATTGCCGTTCCTTCATATCCTGCTCTTCCTGTACGTCCAATTCTATGAACATAAGTTTCTGCATCCAATGGCATTTCAAAATTAATTACTTGTGACAATTCATTTATATCAATGCCTCGAGCTGCAATATCAGTGGCTATTAAAACTTTACTTTTACCACTTTTAAAACTTTGAAGTGCTCGTGTCCTTGCACTTTGTGATTTATTGCCATGAATTACCTCAGTCTTAATTCCACTTCTAAATAGATTATCGGATAATCTATTGGCGCCATGTTTTGTTTTGGTAAAAACCAGTGTTGATTTAACATCATCTTTTTTTATAATATCAATTAATAAATTAACTTTATTAATCTTATCAACATAATATAATTCTTGATTTATTTTGGGTGCTGCTGATGAAATCATACTTGTTTTAACAATTACTGGATTTTTCATAAAATCATTGCACAAGTTAAGTATTGTCTCAGGCATAGTAGCTGAAAAAAGCATTGTTTGCCGTTCTTTTTTTAGATGACTCATAATATGCCTAACATCGTGAATAAAACCCATATCAAGCATTGTGTCAGCTTCATCAAGAACTAAATAATCTATATTACTTAAATCAACCTTCTTTTGTTTTATCAAATCAAGTAATCTACCTGGTGTTGCAACTAGAATATCAACACCTCTTTTAAGAACTTCTACTTGTGATTTTTGATTTACACCACCTAGAATAACACCGCATTTAAAATGAGTATATTTCCCATATGTTCTAAAGTTATCTCTAATCTGAATGGCAAGTTCTCTAGTTGGTGATAAAACTAGTACCCTAGTCTTTCGATAGTTTTCTTCATCATCAAGTAAAAAATTTAAAATAGGCAGCGCAAAAGCGGCTGTTTTACCTGTTCCTGTTTGGGCACATCCTAAAAGATCCTTCTTATTTAAAAGATGTGGGATAGAATCATTTTGAATCGGAGTTGGTGTTTCATATCCAAGTTCATCTAATGCTCTAAGCAATCTTTCATGTAAATTTAATTGTTTAAATGTCATAAACATCCTCCTATCAAAAATTAAAGAGATATTTAATATCTCTAAATATAAATTTCATTTATAAACATTAAAAAACTTGAGGATATCGTTTAATTTTAATTTACAAACCCGAAGATTTATATATTAATCATAAACTTTGACCTTAAATTAATAAGATCAGTTCCTCAAGCAAGATAAATATATCACATCTATTGATTAAATGCAAGTAGTTTTAATAAAAATCTAAAAAATTATATTTTTTATTATTATTTTTAAAACCAATTACGGCATTTAAATTAATATTAGAACTTGATGAAAAAATATTTTTTGCAATATTTGGATTACTCTTTTCTAATAAAGTTATTAACTTTTTAATTTCATCCCTTTTTGTTTCAATATTATTAACTGTAATACTACAACCACATTTCATAAAATCTAAATTATTATATTCTTTCCAATTGATAATATCTTGTTCTCTAATTAAATATAAGGGTCGAATAAGTTCCATATTATCAAAATTTTGACTTACTACTTTAGGCATCATCGTTTGATAACTCCCATTATAAAATATATTTAATAAAATAGTTTCAATAACATCATCATAATGATGACCAAGAGCGATTTTATTACAACCTAATTTTTTAGCTTTATCATACAAATATCCTCTTCTCATTCTCGCACATAAATAACAAGGATCATTTTTTCCATGAATATCTACAATTTTAAAAATATCGGTTTCAAAAATATTAATTGGAATATTTAATTTAGTAGCATTGCTTTTTATTTTATCTAAATTTTCTTTGTTATAACCAGGATTCATTACAATAAATTCTAAGTCGAATTTTACTTGTCCATGTTTTTGTAATTCTTGTAAACATTTAGCCAACAACATTGAATCCTTACCACCACTAATACAAACCGCTATTTTATCTCCTTCATTAATTAATTCATAATCTTTAATTGCTCTAACAAATTTACTCCAAATCGATTTTCTAAATTTCTTTATAATACTTTTTTCTATACTTCGGTTCTCCATTTAATCACCAAAATAAGTATATAATAAATAATAATTATATTCAATAAAAAAGAACGATTATATAATCGTTCTATAAATGAAATCATTTTAAAGTTTTATTACTATTTCATCAATTTCAATTTGACGGTAAATTACACCGCATTCATCTAATAATCTTTTTGAAGCTTTAACAATATCGGTTTCATTATATTTATCAGATAAATAAATAACCTCTTTAATACCTGATTGAATAATTATTTTTGCGCATTCATTACAAGGAAATAAATCAACATATAATTTAGCACCTTCTAATTCACGACTACTACCACGAAAATTCAAAATAGCATTCATCTCAGCATGACACACATATAAGTATTTAGTTTCAAGTGGTTCACCATCTCTTCCCCATGGAAATTTATTATCATCAAATCCGTTTGGAGTACCATTATAACCTATTGATAAAATCCGATTATCATTTCCGACAATACAAGCTCCAACTTGTGTTGATGGATCTTTACTTCTCATTGCCGATAACTTAGCAATTCCCATAAAATATTCATCCCAATTTAAATAATTTTTTCTTTTCATAATACCCCCCTTACGGATTTAATCGATTAGGACCACGATATATAAATGTCGCCTCTCTAATATTATCAATTTCAAAAATTTTCATCATTAACCTTGCCAATCCAAATCCGAACCCACCATGTGGAGGACATCCATATTTAAAGAAATCTATATAAAATTGTAAATCTTTTGGATCAAGCCCTTTTCCAATAATTTGTTTTTCTAATATTTCCGGACGATGTTCACGTTGAGCGCCTGTTGTTACTTCAACACCTTTGTATAATAAGTCAAAACTATCGCTTCTTCCTTCCTCATCTAACATGTGATAAAATGGTCTAGCCGAATAAGGAAATTTTGTAATAAAGACAAAATCACAATTATACTTTTCTTTAACATATTGGCATAATAACTCTTCTTCGCGGCGTTCGAAATCATCTTCTTTTTCTGATTTATAATTATATTTTTCTAACAATATTTTTTTAGCATCATTAAAAGTTATCCGTGGAAATTTAACATTAGTATTACTTATCTCAACATTAAATACTTCTTCTATCTCATTACCATATTTTTCATTTAATCTATTTAAAATATACTTTAACCATTCTTCTTGCATATCCATTACATCATGGACTGAATCAATCCATGATATTTCGGCGTCCACCATAAATATTTCAGTTGCATGATATGATGTATGAGAATTTTCCGCTCGAAAAGCTGGCCCTATCTCAAAAACTTTATCAAATCCAGCAGCCATTGCCATTTGCTTATAAAATTGTGGCGATTGCGATAAAACGGCTTGTGTACCAAAATAATCTAAGGTAAATACTTCAGCACCTGATTCAGCATTAGATGCTGATATTTTTGGTGATTGAATTTCAATAAAACCGTTGTTTATCCAATACTCTCTCATTGCTTGTAAAATTACTGTTTGACATTTGAAAAACAAATTATTTTCTTTTCTTCTTAAATCTAAAAAGCGATAATCAAGTCTTGTTTCACGTAAAGTTTTATCTTTATCATTAATATTAATTGGTAATTCTGGTAATGATTTACTAGTTACAATAATTGTATCAGGTATTATTTCAAGACCATTTAGTTTAACTTTTTCGTTTTCTAAAACAACACCATTTACTTTTAAAGTACTTTCTAAAGTTAATGATGAAACAATATCATTTAATTCTTTATTTTCATCATTTTTTTCAATTGTTAATTGTACTTTTCCTGTACTATCTCTTAACACAAGAAATTGTACATATTGTAAATCTCTAATTTTATCAACAAATCCCTGAATTGTAATTTTTTCATTATAATATTTATTTAAACTTTTAATTTTTATTTTACTCATACCATTCACTTACCTTTTCTTCTAAAAAATTTAAAACATATTCTTGTTGGATTTGATATTCTTCTTTGGATTGATTATTTTTAATAGTCAAAATTCCATTAGCGATTTCATCAGAACCAATAATAATTATGAATTTTGCTTTTAATCTCTCACTTTGTTTAAAGTTGTTTTTTAAATTACGTTTCATATGATCAAACTCAGTAACAAAACCATTATTTCTTAATTCTTCTGTTAACTTTAGAGCATAAGAAATATTATCATCTAACGGAACAACATATACATCAATTCCTTCGTCAGGAATTAAATTAATTTCTTCATAATCAAGTGCCAGTAGTAGACGTTCAATCCCCATTGCGAAACCAACACCAGGTGTATCTGGCCCACCAATCTCACTAACTAAATTATTATAACGGCCACCACCACATAATACATTTTGACTACCGAAGCCTTTTATATCAGCTTCGATTTCAAAAACTGTGTGAGTATAATAGTCAAGACCTCTTACTAAACTATCATCTACTTCATATTCAATTTCTAATACTTCTAAATATAATTTAACATTGTTGAAATGTTCTAAACTATCATCTGATAAATAATCACTCATTTTAGGAGCATTAGCAACGATTATTTTATCTCCTTCATCCTTGCTATCTAAAATACGTAACGGATTTTTTTCATAACGATTTTGAGAATCTTCTGACAGTTCATTAAAATGAGGCTTGAAATAATTTAATAGAGCTTCACGATAATTTTTTCTTGACTCTTCATCACCTAGACTATTTATTTTGACCTTTATTCCTTTTAGACCTAACAAACGATAAAAATTAACCGCTACACTTATTACTTCAGCATCTGTAGCCGGATTCAAACTTCCAAACACTTCAACACCAAATTGATAAAATTCACGATACCTTCCTGATTGTGGTCGTTCATAACGAAACATTGGTCCATAATACCATGTTTTTAATGGTATGTTAGGGGCTGCATATAATTTATTTTCAACATAGCTTCTAACTACCCCAGCTGTTCCTTCTGGCCTTAATGTCATTAACCGATTACCACGGTCTTCAAATGTATATGTTTCTTTACTAACAATATCTGTTGTTTCACCAACACCACGGTGAAATAATTCACTCACTTCAAAAATGGGTGTTCTAAAATATTCGTAATTATAATTGTTCATAATTTCTTTTAGTAAATATTCTAAAAACAATATTTTTTTACCATATTCACCATAGACATCATATGTCCCTTTTGGTTTTTGCATAATAACCCTCCTATTTTTTACTAATTCGATTTACTCGATTTGGTCTTTTTATTTTCTTCATATCATTTATTCTAATATGAATATCTTGTTGATAAAATTTATATGTTGTAATTATTAAGATTGCCACCGGTATTGAAATTACAACTCCAATAATTCCAAATAAATATCCACCAGCAAACGCTGCTAAAATAACAATTATAGGATGAATACGATTGCTTTTTTTATAAACTAATGGGTTGGTTAAATAAGTATCTACAATCGAAACTACTAAAATCGCAATACCTGTTTTTATTAATAATCCTGGGAATGGTAAATTAACTGCTGCAGTTACAACCGCTAACATATTTACTGTAATTGCTCCAAAGAATGGTATTAAATTGGCAATACCAGCTAAAAGTCCTAACAATAATGCATTTGGATGACCAACAATTAAATAAATTAAAGTATAGACAATTGTATTAATAATCATGATTTTGACAAAACCACCCAAATACTTTTTCAGTTCATCATCTAACATTTTAAAATATTCATAATGCCTATTTTTCTTACTTAATAAATATTTTTTAAAATTTTTTCTAATTTTATCCATATCAATTAAAAAATAAATAGAAACTGATAATGATATTAATGACTTTGTTACAAATGATAACGACATATTTATAATATTAATTGCACCATTTGATACATATTTACTTATAGATAAAATAATATCATTGAAAAAAGAAGTTAAATTTTCTTGTAATGGTCCAACATCTAAATTATGTTTTAAAGATAATTCTTTAATAAACACAATTATATTATTAAACAAACTACTTAATTGTTCTACTAAAATTGGAACAACGGTTAGACCAAAAAAAGCAATTAAAATAATTAACATAATAATAATTATCAAAATACTAAAGGTCTTGGAAATTTGTTTTTGTTCTAAAAACTTTAATATTGGATATAACGTATATGCTATTATAAAAGCGATAAAAAATGGGGTAAAAATAAGTATTAGTGTTGATATAATTCCCAACCATAAACTACTCATCTTATATAATAAAAACATTATAATTGTAATTAAAGTTAAATTAATTAACTTATAATCTAAATTTTTTTTCAGCACTTAATCACCACTTTCTAAAATAATTGTAACCGGACCATCATTAATAATATTAACTTGCATTTCAGCGCCAAAAATACCAGTTTCAACTTTTATATTTTCTTTTTTTAGCAATTCATTAAATTGATCATACAAAATTACAGCCTCTGATGGATTTAAGGCCTCTACATAACTTGGACGCCTCCCTTTCTTAGCATTAGCATACAGAGTAAATTGCGAAATACTTAAAATACTACCACCAACATCTAACAATGATTTATTCATAACGCCGGACTCATCATCAAAAATACGCATATTTATAATCTTATTAACAATGTATTCAATATCTTTAATAGTATCACCATATGTAAAACCAACTAATACTACTAAACCATGATCAATTGAACCAGTTACTTTTGAATCAACAACGACGTTTGATTTTTTTGATCTTTGAATAACAACTTTCATTATTTAATAATCCTTTCTACTCTAATAACATTAGGTATCATTTTAACATCTTCAATAAATTTTAAGAGTGTATCTTTTTGTTGAACTAATATAACGATTTCATATAAATAATCATCATTCTTATTAATCGCATTAATGTTTTGAACATTAATAGGTGCATTTGATGTTTTAGAAATAATATTTAATAATAAATTTTCATTATTAGTAGCTTGTACAATGACACTTGTTGGATACTGTTTTAAAATATTATCATTCCAATTTACATCAATGATTCTCTCATCTACTTCCCTAACATTCGGACAAACCATACGGTGTACAGTTATCCCATGACCTTTTGTAATATAACCAACAATTCGATCACCTGGAACAGGTTTACAACACGAAGCCACATTAACTTTTATTTCATCAATACCTTTAACAATGATATCAGTCTTTATAACTGGCTTCTTAGTTTCACGAGTTTGGACTTTTCTTAAAATAATATCTTCTTTAGTCTCAGTTTCGCTATATACGATATTAATTAATTGATTAACAGGTAGTTTATTATTACCTAAATTTATATATATTTCATCTATATTTGAATATTTTAATTCTGATAATATTTTATTAATATTATCATTTGTAAAAAACTCACTATTTGAAATTTTTCTTTTTCTTAATTCTTTTGCTATTAACTCTTCACCACGTTTATAATTCTCCTCCTTTGCACTTCGATTATAAAATGCACGAATTTTATTTTTAGCTTGAACAGTTTTAGCAATATTAAGCCATTCTTTACTAGGTCCAATTGAATTTTTATTAGTATTTATTTTAACAATGTCATCATCATTTAATTCATAATCAAGTGGAACAATACCACCGTTAACAATTGCTCCAACCATTTTATCCCCTACTTCACTATGAACACGATAAGCAAAATCAATTGGGGTTGAGCCTTTAGGCAATTCAATAACATCACCATTTGGGGTAAAAACATATATTGTATTTTTAAAAACATCTTCTTTAACTGAATCAACAAATTCAGCATCATCAGTACCTGGTGTTTTTAATTCAATAATTGAGCGGAAAAATTGTAATTTTTGTTCCATTGCATCTTGCATTGTTTGTTTTGTTCCTTTTTCTTTATAACTCCAGTGCGATGCAATTCCATACTCAGCAACTCGATCCATCTCATGTGTTCGTATTTGAATTTCAAACAAATTACCATCCATTCCAAAAACTGTTGTATGTAAAGATTGATACATATTGGTTTTTGGCATAGCTATAAAATCTTTAAAACGTTTTGGAATTGGACGATATTTTGAATGTAAAATGCCTAAAGCTTGATAACATTCTTGTTCTGTATCAACAAAGACACGTAGGGCCAATAAATCATAAATATCGCTAAATTTACGACCGGTATCAAGTTTTTTATAAATACTATAAATACTTTTCGCGCGACCTTTTACTTCGTGTTTAATACCGTGTTCTGATAATAATGTAGTAACTTTTTTCATCATTTCTTTAACAATTAAATCGCGCTCGCTCTTTGTTTGATTTAATGTTTCAACAATTGAAAAATAAACATCTGGTTTTAAATAACGAAGTGACAAATCTTCTAATTCACTTTTTATTTGATTCATTCCCAATCGATGAGCGATTGGGGTTAAAATATCTAAAGTTTCTTTGGCTTTTTCTTTTTGTTTTTCTTCAGGAAATACCCATAAAGTCCTCATATTATGTAGACGATCGGCTAATTTTATAATAATAACGCGAACATCTTCAGATAAGCCAACTATTATTTTACGATGATTAGCGATCATAGCTTCATTATCACCGGCAAAGTTTAATTTATTAATTTTAGTTACCCCAGCTACTAGAAGTGCAATTTCATTGCCAAACTTTTCTGCTATTTCCTCTCGGGAAACACCACAATCTTCAACCACATCATGTAATAGAGCTGCACATATAGTTGGAACATCGGCAAAAACACCAGTTAAAATATAAGCAACACTTAATGGATGTTGTATATAATCTTCATTAGTTAATCTTTTTATTCCAAAATGCTTCTCATAAGCAAAAAGATATGCTTTTGTAATTAAATCAATATCTTTATCATCTTTATTATATGTTAAAACTTTATCTCTTAATTTTTCAAAAGTTATTTTTTCTCTTTTATCAATCATAAACATCACCTTTTTAATAATTAATTATCAAAATATACATGGCGATTTCTTAAATTTAACTTTTTCTTTAAATAACTATCTATTTTATAATTTTCACAATTTAATACGTCATCTACCATCTGATATAGTGATAAATAATTAGAACTTTTCCATTTTACTTCTTTTAAATAATTCCAAATATCTTCTTCTTTAATGTATTCAAAACCGGTGCGTCGCATCTCACGTGCTTTAGTACGTAGTGCAGGAGTAATTCTTTCATATAACTCCTCTAATGAATTAAAAGTAATATCCATATAATTACCTCCAAATATTTTCAATCTTTAACACATATATATATTATATATTAAAAACAATCATTTTTAAAGGAGAAAGTATGAAAAAGAGCAAATTTGTTAAATCAACAATTATTCTCATTATTGGCGGTTTTTTTACAAAATTACTAAGTACATTAATTAAAATAGTTATTACCAGATTAATAGGTCCAACCGGTATGGGGCTTTATATGATGATTATTCCTACTTTTATGTTATTAATCGGACTTGCCCAATTCGGACTGCCTATTGCCATTTCCAAATTAGTTAGTGAAGATACCAAAAATAATAAACAACTCGTTTTTGGTATCATACCAATTTCTTTAACTATTAATTTTATAATAATTATTTTACTTATTTTTGTTAGTAAATATATCGCTTATAACCTTTTAAAAGAACCTAGAACCCATTTAGCACTTTTAGCAATTGGACTAGTATTACCTTTTATTAGTATTTCTAGTATTTTAAGAAGTTATTTTTTTGGAAAAGAAAAAATGATACCACATGTTGTATCAAATATAACCGAGGATACTATACGGCTTATTATAATTATTATTGGAGTACCTCTATTTTTAAAAAAAGGAATAGAATATGCTGTCGCTTTTATTATTTTAGCTAATATTTTTAGTGAATTAACTTCAATTATTGTTTTGTTTTTATTTTTACCAAAAAAATTTAAAATATATAAACAAGATTTTATACCCAATAAAAGTTATACGAAAGAGGTTTTAGATATAAGTCTACCTTCTACTGGTAGTCGGATTATCGGAAATATTGGACACTTTTTTGAACCAATTATTATTACTTATGTTCTTTTAAAAATCGGTTATTCTCACGAATTTATTTTAACTGAGTATGGAATTATTACCGGATATGTTATGCCCCTTTTATTAATGCCATCATTTTTTACATCAGCTATATCACATGCATTAATACCAACTGTTAGCCATGCTTATGTTCGAGGACATTATAATTATACTAAACAAAAAATAAAGCAAGCTCTATTTTTTTCAATATTAATAGGCATACCTGCAACTATTATTTTTATTTTTTATCCTAATTTGTTATTAAAAATTATTTATAAAAAAACTTACGGATCAAATTATTTAAAAGCTTTAGCACCAATTTTTCTATTATTTTATTTACAAACACCACTAACCAGTAGTCTCCAATCAATGGATAGGGCCAAAACAGCGATGAAAGGTACTATTTATGGGATTATTATTAAAACAATATTATTGTTCATCTTATCATATTTAAAAATTGGATTATGGGGTTTAATAATTGCTACATCAGTCAACATTGTTTCTGTTACCATTCATCATATAATTGCTGTTAAAAAAGTTTTACAATAATTCGGTTTTAGTTATGATAAAAATTTTATTATTTGTATAAAAAGCATAAAAAACATCCTCAAGCTTTACCCCTTTATCCGTTAGTAATTTATTTAACCAATTAATATTTTTATGTATTTCTTTTAATACTTCATAATCAATCCGTCCATCCATAATTAACGGTAATGGGTAATCAACATTATCAATAATGGATAATTTCCCATTATTTTCTAAAATTGCATGTTTAACCCCTTCAATATTGCTAATTCCTTGTTCTCTTAATTGAACAACTAAATCATCAATATTATAACGCATTTTCGACATTAAACTAAAATTTATTTGGCCATTTTTTATTACCACAACCGGTTCACCCTCTATAAAATCGCGAAGTTTTTTATTTTTCAAACTAAAGTAACTAATTAACATTTGAACAATAACTAAAACTACAATTGGAACAATTGCTAACAAAACTGATTTTTCTTTACTATCAATAACATTAGCTGTTAATTGAACGATTAAAATAGAGACAATAAAATCAATAATACTTAATTGGCCAAATTCCTTTTTTCCCATTACTCGATAAACTATAATAATAAAAAAATAAAGAAGCACTGTTTTTATAATTACATCGATATACATTAATTATCACCTATTTAATTATGATACTTGAATAATTTTATATACATTGAATAAACTTTATTAGGTGATATTATATGTTATTTTTACAAAAATCAATTAAACCGCTAGTTATTATTTTATTAACAATTATTGGTTTAACCTTAATTGCCACCATTTTTAATTATTTAAATATAATTAGTTATAAAATAATTAAAATTTTAAAATTTATTATTCCAATTATAGCAACCATTAGTGGTGGTTTTATTATTGGCAAACATAGTGAAAA
The DNA here is from genome assembly GCA_964629735.1 of uncultured Muribaculaceae bacterium. Lineage (GTDB taxonomy): Bacteria > Bacillota_I > Bacilli_A > RF39 > UBA660 > CAZVQX01. Next base: position 1,817 of record CAZVQX010000007.1, on the reverse strand, counting down.
AAATGGATGGTTATCAGGATTAAAACTAGGTTTAATATTTTTAATTTTGTTAATATTATTCAATTTATTAGGATTTCAACACAAACTACAACTTAAAAATTTTATATATTATTTAATTTTACTAATTTCAACAATTATTGGTAGTATGATTGGAATAAATATTAAACATAAAAATGTATAATATTTAAATTAATTATCATAATACTATTGAATATCCGCAAATATTCACCAAGAGTATTTTACTCTTTTTTTCTTTTTTGATATAATTATATTAGGAGATGATAATATGAATACAATATTCACCAAAATCATTAATAAGGAAATTCCTGCTTATATTATTTATGAAGACGATTATGTTATATCTTTTTTAGATGCATATCCTGAACAAAATGGTCATGTTCTTATAGTACCTAAAAAATATTATTTGAATATCGATGATATTGAAGATGATGTTTTATTACATATCATAAATGTTGCCAGAAAGGTCAAAAAACAATTAGAAAAAACATTAAATATTGATGGCCTGACTTTAAGATTAAATAATGGTGATGCCCAACATATTAAACATTTTCATTTACATTTAATTCCTTATTATAATGGTGAACCAGAATTAAAAGATGTTGAAATCATATATAATCAAATTCAAACAACTTAATAGAAATTATTGATTCATAATAAAAAGTACTAATAATTTTGTTAGTACTTTTTATTTATTTAATTATTTAATAATAATGTAATTCTTGCATAACCATGACCTGATTGACCTATCTGTGTTCCGCCACCTGATGAAGGCATAGATCTGTTTCCAGCGAACATTTCAGTTTTTGTAAAATAAATACCTGAATAATGAATTTTACTACCTGTATGGATTCCATTTTCAGCTATTGAATTAACGCCCTGGTGTCCTGAAATATATGATGAACCACTACCAGCCGAATGGGCTCCTTTACCAATCCAGCTTGAACCGCCGCCACCACCATAGTAACCGCCGCCGCCGCCACCGCCATTACGATGGGCAGCTCCAGATACCCCACCAGCACCACCTTGACCGAACACACCATCTTTTCCAGAAGAGGAATAATTGGCACCATAACCTCCTCTTGTTTGTGTAGCACCCTTTCCACTCAATCTAGGTTCTAATCCATCAATACCATTGAGTTCCCCTCCTGGGCCACCTCCTCTAGAATCATTACAACCGGCACCACCACCACCAGAAGCAATAATTAATCTTGAGCGTAAGGAAGTTATATTATTCCACGCTCCATCTATCAGTCTTATGTCAGTAGCACCGCCACCGCCATTATAGCCGCCACCACAGGTTAAAGCAGCTGCAAAACCACCACCATTATAACCAGGTGTTGTTCCTATCACCGTTCCACCAACATATACATATATAATATCATTTTTGTTAAAATTAACTTCTCCTGAGACATATGAGCCCTTTCCACCATATGTTCCACCACCTTGTGCTCCCCATAATTGAACTTTATAGACACCAGTATATGGGGCTACAAATTGTTGAACAGAACCAGTATAAGCAAAATCAAAGACATTTTTTTTAACAACATATACTTTTTTTGTTAGAGTGGCTATATTACCTGTAGAGTCACTTACTGTATATACTACTTCATACACACCTTCTATATTGGGGTTGATATTACTTGTTATATTAATTTTATAACTAATATCTCCATCAATATTATCAATCGCAGTTGCACCCAATTCAGAATAATTAGTACCTAATAATAATACATAAGGGTTATCACCATTAATTGTTATTACAGGTGGTTCATTATCTAAAACAATACTATTACTCA